>DBFSAO010000062.1:0-39165 GCA_048500675.1 Collinsella sp. | reverse complement strand
GGGAGCTTATCCGGGCCAAACAGCAAAAAGCCGAAGACCACGATGATCGCGAGCTCACCCTCTCCAATACCAAACACACATACCTCCAAGGCTCGATGTGAGTCGAGCCCGCACCGCGCCATTCGGCCGGAACTCGTCTATTCATTCGGTCAAGTATAGCGCCCGGACGCCAAAACGTCCGAGCGCATCACAAACATATGCCAAACGGCACGCCCTTTTGGGGGCAAAGATTATGCAGCGGTGATCGAAATCTCTTGGTCGACACCCAACAGCTGAACCACGCGCATCACCGGGGGCTGCACATTGGTGCAGCTAAAGCGCTTGCCGTGGTCGACCGCGTGGTGTGCGGCGCCCACGAGCACGCCAATGCCCGTCGAATCGATGTAGCTCACCTGGGCAAAATCGAGCTCAACGGCCTCAGTGGGCTGCTCGAGCGCCAGGTCGATGGCATTGCGCAAGCTATCGGCGTTAGAGATATCGATCTCGCCGGCCACCTTAATGGTGTAGAGCTCTGGCGTGGGGTTGGTGGAAATACCCAAATCCATGTATACGCTCCTTTACGTATCGAAAGTGCGGATAGTACGGGAAGCCGCGCGTTAGGCGCGCTCGGCACGCGCAAGCTCGGCAGCGACGAGCTTAACAGCCAGCACCAGCACATCGAGCGCGGCCTCCAGGTCCTCGACCGTGGGATAGCTCGGCGCGATGCGGATGTTGGTGTCGCGCGGATCCTTGCCATAAGGCCAGGTGGCACCAGCCGGCGTGAGCTTGACGCCCAGGTCGGCACAAAGCGTGGCGACCTTCTGGGCCGAGCCCTCGGGACCATCGAAGCTTACAAAGTAGCCGCCGCGGGGATGCGTCCAGGTGGCGCAACCCGTATCGCCCAGGCCCTCGGTGAGCTTGCGCTCAACGGCCTCAAAGCGCGGGCGCAAAAACTCGGCATGCTTTTTCATGTGCTCCTTGACCGCCTCGATGGTGGGAAGGAAGCGCACGTGGCGCAGTTGGTTGAGCTTGTCGGCGCTGATGAGGCCGGCCTTCAGGCGCTTGGAGAACTCCGCGATAACCGCGGGGCTCGCACCGATAAAGCCGATACCGGCGCCCGGGAAGGTGATCTTGGACGTCGAGGCAAAAGCCACCACGCGGTCCTCGGTACCCGCCGCGCGAGCGAGGTCAAAGATGTTTGCGAGCTCGTCGGTCTCGTCGTACAGGTCGTGCACGCAGTAGGCGTTGTCCCAGAAGATGCGGAAATCGGGCGCGGCCGTGGGCATCTCGACCAGGCGACGCACGGTGTCCTCGCTAAAGGTAATGCCCGTGGGGTTGGAATACTTGGGCACGCACCAGATACCCTTGATGGAGTCGTCGGCGGCAACCAGGCGCTCGACCTCGTCCATGTCGGGGCCGTTGTCGGTCATCGCGACGGGGACGTTCTCGATACCCAGATCGGCGGTGATGCCAAAGTGGCGGTCGTAGCCGGGAACGGGGCACAGGAACTTGACCTTCTTGCCGTCGTGCGCGGCCTCATAAGCCTCCCAGGGCTCGCTGCCGCACGAGCCGCAACGCCAGAACATACCGGCAATATCGTGCTCGATCAGCAAGCTCGACGAACCCAGCACGAGCGTCTGCTCGGCGGGGCAACCCAGGAACTCCCCCGCTAGCTTGCGTGCCGAGGGAATGCCCTCAAAGTAGCCGTAGTTGGAACAGTCGACGTTGCCGTCGTGCAGATCAGCATCGGCGTTGAGGATATCGAGCATGGGGCGCGAGATGTCCACCTGGGAGGGCGACGGCTTGCCGCGGGCCATGTCGAGCGCCAGGCCCTTGGCCTTGACCTCGGCGACCTCGGCTTTGAGCGCCTCTATGGCGGCATCGAGTTCGGTGGTTTCCATCTTCTGGTAGATCGTCTGCATGGGTGCGACCTTTCGCGAAGCGGTACGTTGCAGTTCGTCTAAGTATAGACCGCCACCGCCGCAACGTTATGAAGCCGTGATAGATTAAGTCCATTGCAATAAATTACGAATCGCCGCGCATGCCGGCGTGGGGCGCCCAAGGAGGCACTATGGAGTACGGATCGTTTCAGGCCGAGGAATTCGGCGACCTGCAGCGCCTGGTCGACGGGCTGTTTTACGACCGCCACGCCATCGACCGCCTGGATCTCATCGTGCAGGCCGAAATCTTGGACCTGGCGCCCGATCTCATGGAAATCGTCAACCTGCTACCGCCCGGCTATTACGACCGCCAGTCACTTTGCGACCAGCTCAACTCCGCCTTGGCCGCCCACGGCTGGGGCGCCGTCTACGGAACGGTGGAATAAGCCTAGTCATTTAAGAACGTCCCCATTGACTAAAACGCCGCTTGTGATGGTGTCCACAGGCGGCGTTTTCAAACTTGTATATGCTTTTACTTGTCTTTGGGCGCGGGGTGTTTGCAAACCACGCTCATGTAGATCATGCCGAGCACGGCAGCGGTGACCGAACCGGCAAGAATGGCAGCCTTGGCGGCAAGAACCTCAAACTCGGCCGTCGGGAAGGCAAGGCCGCTGATGAGAATCGACATCGTAAAGCCGATGCCACCCAGAATGCCCACACCGGCAATCATGTGCCAGTTGACATTGCGCGGCAGCTCGCAAGCCTTAAGCTTGACTAGGGCAAACGTCATGCCAAAGATGCCGATCGGCTTGCCCAGCAACATGCCAAAGTACACGCCGAGCGTCACCGGGTCGGTGAGTAGCGTGCTCATGTCCACGCCCACCAGGCGAACCTGCGCGTTCACGAACGCAAAGATCGGCAGGATCACAAAGTTGACCGGCGTGGAGATCAGACGCTCCATGCGGATGAGCGGCGGGGTCACGCGGTGCATGACGCGCTCGACCTTGGTGGTCGAGACGGTAAAGTCATGCTGACCCAGGATGTGCGCCTCGTCATCGTAGCGGTCATCGAGCAGCGGCAGGCACTCCCCCAACCAATCGGTAAGGCTGTCGAGCTTAACACCGCACTTGGCCGGGATGGTAAAGGCCAAGATGACGCCGGCGAGCGTAGCGTGCACGCCACTCTTGAACATGCAGAACCACAACAGCAGACCCAGTACCGAATACGGGGCAAGGCGGTAATGCTGCGTCTTGTTGAGCCACACGAGCGCGCAGGTCACAAGCGCGGCGGCGCCCAACCAAAACGAATTGGGGCTCTGACCGTAGAAGATGGCGATGGCGGCGATAGAGATGAGGTCGTCGGCGATGGCGAGCGTCGAGAAGAACACGCGCACGCCGTTGGGCACGCGATTGCCCAAAAGCGACAGCACGCCCAGTGCGAAGGCAATATCGGTTGCCATGGGGATGGCCCAACCGTTGTGGGCGCCGGCATGGTTAAAGATCAGGTAGATGCAGGCGGGAACGACGACGCCACCCACGGCCGCCAGCATGGGAAGCATGGCCTGACGCGGATTCTTGAGCTCGCCGACCGTCATCTCGTACTTAAGCTCAATACCCACCAACAAAAAGAAAATCGCCATGAGAAAGTCGTTGACGAAAAGCTCAACGGTGAGACCGGCCGTAAGGTTGCCCAGACCCACATACAGCGGGGTCTCCAAAAAGTGATGGATGGCCTCGTAGGCATCGGTATTGGCGCAAATGACGGCGGCGATGGCGGCGAAGACCATGACGGCGGCGGAAATCGTGCCGTTCTCGGCGATGCGCTCCCAGATGTCGTGACGCTCAAAACGCTTGCGCTCACGGACGTTGAACAGCTGCTCGGGTGCTGCCATGGGCGGCTCCTTTCACGGGAAGGCTCCCGTCTTAAAAAAGCACGGCCCGCCCAAGTGGCGGCGCCGCGCTCTAACGTATTACGCTTGCATCTAGCCTACCCTGCACGACAAGCACGCAGGCGTGGCCGAAAAGCGGAACCACAGGTTGAACATTATTTGCCCAACGGCACGGGCACGCCTGTCCAAGAGACGACGCGGCGCCATGCACAAAAAACGACCGGAGCGCGGGGCGTCCGCGATCCGGTCGTGGCGTTTAGTGAACTAAACCTAGCAGGCGGCCATGATGGGGGCAGCGACCTGCTTCTTACGGGAGAGGACGCCCGGCATCCAGACGCCGTCGTGCTCGTCGGCAATGCCCAGGCCCTTCTGAGCGGCCTCGGTCTCGCCCTCGAGCAGGACCTGCGAGCCCTCCTCCATGATGTCGGTGATGCACAGGACAATGCCGTCAGCGCCCTTCTCGGCAGCGTAGGCGCGCATGGCCTCGCGAATCTCGTCGATCATGCCGAGTGCGCGGGTCTTGTCGACAGTCTCGTACTGGCCGATGAGCAGCTTCTTGCCGGCGGGCTCGAACATCTTGATGTCGTTGCCGACCATCTCGGCAGCGGTAAAGGAGCCGGACGGACGGGTGAGGAAGACCTCCATGCCAAACTTGACCGGGTCGACGCCCACCTGCTCGCCGAGCTTGGCGGCGACGGCGCGGTCGACATCGGTGGTGGTGGGGCTCTTGAGCATGAGCGTGTCGGTCATCATGGCCGAGAGCAGCAGCTTAGCCTGGACGTCGGAAAGCTCAACGCCGAGCACGCCGGCGAGCTTGGTGACGATGGTGCAGCTGGAGCCCCAGGGCAGGCAGATGTAGTGCAGCGGGCCGGCGGTCTCGAAGTCGCCGATGCGGTGATGATCGACAACGCCAAAGACCGTGGCGTCCTTAAGGCCGGCGACGGACTGGGCAGACTCGTTGTGGTCGGTGAGGACGACGAGCTGACCGGCCTCGACGGACTCGATCACGCGGGGCTCGGCGATGCCGGCGTCGGCGAGCAGCTTGGCGGACTCGGCCGGAAGCTGACCAAGGGCGCAGGCCTCGTAGGTGTTGCCGGCATACTCAACCTGGTTGAGCAGCTGGGACAGGACGACGGCGCTCATGATGGCGTCGTTATCGGGGTTCTGGTGACCAAAGACAAGAACGTTTGCCATGGATATCCTCCACTTGATATGTGTACTTGGACGTAGCTATGGTAGCACGCCGATGCCGAGCCTTCGCAGACGGAAGGGTCACGGCATATTTTGGGGCAGGCATGGGGGCCAAGACTGTCCCTTTTGCACCGTGTTGGTGCAAAGTAACCTGACCCCCTTGCACCAGCTATTTACCGGCGGCGCGCAGGGCTACGTAGGCGGCACCGATGATGCCGGCGTCGTTTCCGAGCGAAGCGACCTTAATGGGCGTCTCGCGCGAGGCAGAGAGCGCGTACTGCTTAAAGTGCTCGCGAACCTTGTCGAGATAAACATCGGCCGAAGCGGACGCGCCGCCACCGATCAGGAACATCTCGGGGTCGACCACGTTGGCGATAAGCGCCAGGGCGCGGCCAAGGTAGTCGGCCATGGTGTCGGCTGCGGCCAGCGCGAGCTTGTCGCCCTCGCGGCAGGCCTGGAACACGTCCTTGGAATCGGAGGGGCCGGTGAGCTCAATGGGCTCGACGCCCGCCTTCTTGCACTCGGCAAGGTAGTTGCTCACCACGCCGGTGGCGCTGGAATACTGCTCCAGATGGCCATGGCCGCCACAGCCGCAGGTGCGCTCCTCGGCCGGGTTCAGGCACATGTGGCCAATCTCGCCGCCGGCGCCCACAACGCCCGATACCACGTCGCCGTTAACGATAACGCCGCCGCCCACGCCGGTACCGATGGTGACCATCACCACGTTCTGCACGCCCTTGGCAGAACCGAGCCAGGCCTCGCCCATGGCAGCGGCGTTGGCATCGTTCTCATACTTAACGACCGCATCGGGGCAGTGCTTCTGAATGGCGACCCTCAGCTCGGGCAGGTTAATGGCAATGTTGGCCTTGACCTTGGCATCGCCCGACGCCGGGATGGGACACGGAACGGCCAGGCCAATGCCCGCCACAAAGGCACGCGGAATCTGTGCCTTGGCGACCACCTGGTCGATAGCCTCGGTCACCGCGGCAAAGCCCGCGGCGTCAACGATAGGAGGCGTGGGCACGCTGGCCTTGGCAAGCAGGTTGCCGTCCTCGTCGAACAGGCCCTCCTTAACCGAAGTGCCGCCGACGTCGATGCCGATGTAGTACTGCTTAGGTTCCATGGGAGCCCACCTTTCTCGTTTAAACATTGCCTGTATGGTACCGCTCTCAAGGCAAAAACCTACCAAAAAGGGACAGGTTTGTTTTGGCAGGTTTTATCTGGGGTAACGCAATTGGCTGCCCAACAGGCCGCGCAAGACCATCCCCAAAAATAAAGGCGCCGGGAGGCGGAGGCTCCCGGCGCCCGTCAAAGGGACTATGTTGTCTGTTGGACCGCACGGTCCGTCGCGGCGATAACGCCGACTAGGCCTGAAGTGCCTGCAGCTGCTTGTGAACCTCGATGAGCTCCGTCGCCATGACGCGCATGGTCTCGGTGCCGGCCATCTGGTCCTCGGCATGCAGCAAAATCAACGGGGCCTCGCCGTTACGTTCGCCGTTGGCCTCCTTCTTCAGAAGCCCCATGTGAACATCGTGGCCACCGTTATAGGCCTCGTCGCCCTGCTTGATAAGCTCCTCGGCGGCGTCAAAATCGCCCTCCTTGGCCTTTTGCACGGCATTGATGTACATGCTCTTGGCGGTACCGACGTAGCTGATGATCTCAAAGCAGGTCATCTGCAGTTCGTTCATATCCTCCATGCAGAGCACCTAGCCCATCACGCTGACGCAGTGGTCGATGATGCCGGCAGCGTTCATGCGGCCGTAGTCGACCATGTTGATGACCTCGACCGGAAAACGACCGGCGGCCTCCTTCTCAAAATCGCCCTTGGTGTAGCCGATCTGCGGACCAAGCAGCAACATGTCGCACTCGTCCAGGTGATCGTGGGCCTCGTTCATGGGACGAGCCTCGACCTCAATATCCAGACCACGGTTTGCAACCTCGGCCTGCATCTTCTGGACCAGCAGGCTCGTGGACATACCGGCATTGCAGCAGAGCATGATCTTCTTCATGGTTTCCTCCTTATAACTGCGCGGCGCGCAGACGACAACTGGTTTTATTCCTTGCGGCTATTGTGCCCACCCCCCTGCATCTTTACACAAGGGAGAGAGCTGCGGGCACCGGCGCCGCGTACCGGCGCCCGCAAAGGTGAAAGGGACGAACGTTAGGCGTTCTACTCGGCGAGAGCCTCCTGCTTGGCGATTGCCTTCTCGGAAATCTTCATAAAGGGCAGGTAGACGGCCATGCCAATGACAATCTCGATAGCCTGCCACACGCCAGCGCGCCAGTCAAAGCCCGTAGCGAGCAGGGCATTGATGACGGGAGGCATGGTCCAGGGCACCTGGGCGATGCAGGGGCTGATGATGCCTGCGCAGGTAAGGCCATAGGTGATGCCGATGAACAGGTCGGGAAGGAGGACAAACGGGATCATGAGCGGCAGGTTGTACACGATGGGGTAACCGTAGATAACCGGCTCGTTGATGTTGAACAGACCAGGCAGGATAGCCATCTTGGAAACGGTCTCGGAAGCCTTGTTTTTGGAGAACAGGAGCGTGTCGAGCAGGAGCATGAGGGTGCAGCCCGAGCCGCCGATGAGGGCGAAGCTGTTAACGATCTGCATGTTCATGTAGTGATCGGGCTGGATGGTGCCACCGGCGGCAAAGGTAGCCATGTTGTCGACGATGAGCATGGTCAGGATCGGCTCGACGGTAGCGCCAGAGATGGTGGACTGGTGAATACCGACGCAGAACAGCAGGTTAGCAAGGGTGTAGATGAGGATAACAGCCCACGGACCAGCGTTCATGATGCTCTTGAGCGGGTTGGAGATGCACGTGGAGATGATGGTGCACAGATCGGTGCCGGCGCACACGGCGAGCAGGGCTGCGGCAAGAGCGAAGACCGCGAGGTTAAGCAGCATCGGAATCATGACGTTGAAGGAGTTGGAGACCGCGGGAGGCACGCCCTCGCCCAGCTTAACCTTGAGCTTCTCGACGCCAGAAATCTTGATGAAGAGCGAGACGGAAAGCAGGGCGATGATAATAGCCGAGAACAGACCGTTGGTGCCGGTGTTGGCAGTCGAAAGGGCGCCCGTGACCTCGGCGGAGGTGATCTTGTCGGTGAGCAGTGGGCTCGTGGCGGCAAGCGTGGCGGTGATCTGCTGCGGCATCATGATGACGAAGGCAGAGATAGCGACGACCATGCAAGCAAGCGGATTATCGAAGCGCTTGTTCTTAGCGAGGCTGTAGCCAATCAATCCGGCCAAGATAATGGCAGAGACGTTGAGGGTGCCCAGCGTAATCGCCGAACCCCACGTCTGAAGGTTGGCAAGGCCCGCCGCATCGAGCGGGAACAGAGGGAACACGACGTTGTTAATAAGAACCGCGATACCCGCAAGGATATAGAGCGGCGTGATGGTCGCGAAGGCGTCACGCAGGGAACGCAGGTGAACCTGGTTTCCCACCTTCGCAGAGACCTCGGCAAACTTGTCGAGGAAGCTCTTTCCGTTGTCACTGGCCATGATTGCTCCTAACTTTCAAATCCGGCCTTTCCTATGCGCACGGTGGTCTGTCGCCCTCTGCCACCAGATGTGCCATGTGTTGCGCGCGGCGGCGCGCGGTCTGGACGTTCGTCCGGTCGCTAATCAACCACGTGGGTCGTGGCGACCTGTTTGAGCCAGGCCGCCGACTTCTTAAGACGGCGCTTATAGCCATCCATCAGATCGACCTCGACAAAGCCATAGCGATTCTTAAAGGCATTGGCCCAAGACCAGTTATCGATGACGGCCCAATAATGGTATCCGCGGCACTTGGCGCCCTCGTCGATGGCCTTGGCCACCCACTCCAGGTGCTGACGTACAAAGTCGACGCGGTAGTCATCCTGGATGGTTCCTTCGGCGTCACGGTTCTTGTATTCGTCCATGATGCCGATGCCGTTCTCGGAAACGAACCACTCAAGATCGGGGTAGTTCTTAGCGCAGTCCATGCCAAAGTCGTAGAGGCCCTGCGGGTAGATCTCCCAGCCGCGGCTCTCGTTCATAACGGCGTCGGGCCATACGTACTCGTCGGCAAAGTGCGGCAGGCCGTACTGGTCGACCTTGCTCGCCGGCGCCTGAACACGCGTGGGGTGGTAGTAGTTGCAGCCTAGCCAGTCGACAACACCCTGCTTGAGGATCTCTTGGTCGCCGGCGCGGAACGGGAGCTTAACGCCGCCCTCGGCCAGGCTGTCGAGCACGTCGGCAGGAAGCTCGCCCTTGGTGATGAGGTCGAGCCACCAGCGGTTGTTGATGCCGCTGGTCATGCGCACGGCCTCGAGGTCCGCCTCGCTGGGGTTCTCCTTGGTGTAGACCGGGGTAAAGCAGTTGATCATGCCGATCTTGGCATCGGCGCGAATAGCGCCCTCGTCATAGGCGCGACGATAGTTGGCCACGGCCAGCGCGTGCGCCAGCGAGATGTGATACTGCACGGTGCGGGCGCGGTTGAAGTCGTGGAGCTGCGGGAACCACACGCCCTCCTGATAGCGCTGCTCGGGCTCGACGATGGGCTCGTTAAAGGTGAACCAGTACTTAATCTCCTGGCCAAACTCGTGGAAGGCGACGTCGGCGTAATGTGCGTAAGCCTCGACAACCTCACGGCTCTCCCAGCCGCCACGGTTAAAGAGGTAGGTGGGCATGTCAAAGTGGTACAAGTTGACAAACGGCTCCAAGCCGGCTTCGCGAGAGGCGCGGAACAACTCGTGATACCACGCGGCACCTTCCTCGTTGAGGTTGCCGTCGGCATCGAGCAGACGGCTCCACTGGATGGAAGTGCGATAGGTATCCAGACCCAAGTCTTTCAAAATGCGAAGGTCTTCCTGGTACTTGGCCATAAAGTCATTGCCGGCGTAAGAGCCAACGCGGTTGTAGAACGAACCCAGATCCTGGATGGACCAGGTGTCCCACAGGTTCTCGAGCTTGCCGCCCTGGTTCCACTGACCCTCAGTCTGCGGGCCGGACATAGCAGCGCCAAAGAAGAAGTCGTTGGGCAGCTGATACTGTGCCATCAAAGTCCTCGCTTTCGTGTTCTAGAGCTTCCGGTTGGAGACGGGTTTGCTTTGGCAGGTTATCCGGCGCGGGCGCGCACCGGCCATACCGATATCCAACCCGCCAAAACAAAACCGTCCCCAAACGGTCGATCCTGTTGTGCGGAAGGATTCCGTTCGTTGCTTAAACTATAGCGCTCTAATTTTAAAAGTAAAGCGTCTTTTTCTTTTTTCTTTCTCGAACTTCTTAGATAAAAGTAATATGGATGCCCTGTTGAGGGTTATACTTACTTTTTGTATTCATATATGTCGGAAAGGAGGTTCCATGATTCCCAAATACGAGGCGATAGCTGCAGATATTCGTCGAAGTATCGAGGATGGCGCTCTTAAACCGGGCGACAAGCTTCCCACCGTCGTTGAGTTCTGTGAGCTCTATAGCGTTTCCAAAATCACCGTCAAACGAGCTATCGAGCAAATCACCGAGGAAGGTCTTATTACCAGCCGGCGCGGATCGGGCACCTACGTTAAGGACACGGCGGGACTTCCCGGCCAGGCGTTTTTCCAGGGCAAAAACGACCGTGCCCAGGGCTTTTCGTATGAGCACCGCGGGGAAAAGGTGACCTCGGTGGTCTACGATTTCTCGATTGTTAATCCACCAGCGGACATCGCAGCCCAGCTGGGAATTGCCGAGGATGACTTTGCCTATCACGTCGTGCGCGTGCGTCAGGCCGATGGGAAGCCCATCGTTATCGAGTACACCTACATGCCCCTCGAGCTGATTCCGGGGCTGAAAAAGAAGGACCTGTACGGATCGGTCTACCATTTCATCCGCGAGCAATGCGGGCTGACAATTTCGAGCTTCCACCGTACCATTCGCGCCGTGGCAGCAACCGAGGAAGAAGCCGAGCGCCTGGACACCAAGCCTGGCTCTCCCCTGCTCGAGCTCACCCAGATTGGCTTTTTGGACAGCGGCGCCGCCTTTGAGTATTCGGTCTCGCGCAACGTTGGCGACCGCTTTGAGTTGCACAACGTAACGTTGGCATAGGTTTTTGCAGTCATGCGGGCGCTCGTTTTGAACAGTTTTACGCAGCGCCCGCGCAACACAATGAGGTATGAATATGTCCGATTTGATTAAACTGACGCCGATCTTCCACGAGAAGATCTGGGGCGGTCGCCAGCTCGAAACCGTATTTGGCTACGACATTCCCGATGGCCCCATCGGTGAGTGCTGGGCCATCTCGGCCCACCCCAACGGCGACTGCCAGATTGCGGAGGGCCCGTATGCCGGCCACACGCTGTCGTGGCTGTGGGCCGAGCATCGCGAGCTCTTTGGCAACTGCGAGGGCAAGGAGTTCCCGCTGCTCATTAAGATTCTGGACGCCAAGGACGACCTTTCGATCCAGATTCATCCCAACGACGAGTACGCTGCCGAGCACGAGAACGGTAGCCTGGGCAAAACCGAGTGTTGGTATGTGCTGGACTGCGAGCCCGACGCCACGATCATCGTCGGCCAGCGTGCCAAGGACCGCGCCGAGGCCGCACAAATGATCGAGGAAGGACGTTGGGACGACATGCTCAACGTGTTGCCGATTCACAAGGGCGACTTTTTCCAGATTGATTCCGGTACCGTGCACGCCATCAAGACCGGCACGCTCATTTTGGAGACGCAGCAGTCGAGCGACGTGACGTATCGTCTGTACGACTACGACCGTCCCGGCACTGACGGCAACCTGCGCCCGCTGCACATTGAGCAGAGCCTCGACTGCATCGACTTTGATGCTCAGGCTCCGACCGACGGCACGGTGACCGCGCCCGAGGTGGACGGCGTGACCGAGCTCGAGTCCAACCCCTGCTACACCGTCGATCGCGTGCGCGTCAACGGCAGCAAGACCCTCGACCAGCGCTGGCCCTTCATGTGCCTGTCGGTCATCGACGGCGAAGGCACCGTCTGCGGCGACCCCGTCCACAAGGGAAGCCACCTGTTGGCCCCGAGCACCGTCAGCTCCATCGACCTCGAAGGCAAGATGGAACTGATCATCAGCCACCTGTAGGTCGCACCAACAACCCAAACGCAACAAGGGGCTCTCCCGTCCATGTGCGGGAGAGCCCCTTGCCATATCTATTTATCAGCCCACCCGGCTCTCCAGATCAAAAAGCGAACGAGCAGAGCGACGTTCGCAAGCACCGTTACCCAAGGACCTGGGCGGGCGTATAGGGCAACATCGATCGCGAGTTCCGCACGCAAAGGAGAGCACTTAATGTGCTCTCCGTCTTGCGCAGGACTGCCCGAGCAGGCGATGTTGCCCTATACGCCCGCCCAGGTCCGCCAGGATCACGACAGCTTGACGATCGGCGCAAAGCCCTTCATCAGCTTTTTGGTCTGGCCGGTCTTTTCGAACTGGACCTCGATCATGTCTCCGGCGACCGAGATCACGGTACCCGTGCCAAAGGTCTTGTGGCTCACGGTATCGCCCGCGGCAAAGTCCTGCGATGCGCTGGCGCGATCGACCTTGCGCTCCACCGTCGGAGACACCTTGGACGACGGCTTTTTGGCTCGCGGCGCACCCGAACCAAAGGTCGAGGCAACACGGCCGGCGTCGGGCGAGACCCCACGATGGCGCTCGGTCCCGTAGCTGCTGCCGCCAAAGAAATCGTCAAAGCTCGATCCGCCGCGCGAACCGGAACCGCCGGTCGAGCGCGTATGCGAACCGAACACCTTGCCGCCATACATATCCGAACCCATGCCCGAGCCAAAGGTGCCGTGACGGTCGCCGCGCTTCTCCCAGCCCGTGCCCTCAAAACCGGCAGAACCGATACCGCTAAACTCGATATCCTCAAACGGAATCTCATTGAGGAAGCGCGAGCGCGGGTTGGCAGAGGTCGAGCCGTAGGTGCGACGCGTGGCCGCATAGGTCAGGAATAGGCGCTTACGGGCACGCGTGATGGCGACGTAGGCCAGGCGACGCTCTTCCTCGAGCTTGCCCGGGTCATCGCTGCCGCCAGAGTCGTGCACGTGCGGGAAGATGCCCTCCTCCATGCCGGCTACGAACACCGCCGGGAACTCCAGGCCCTTGGCGGAGTGGATGGTCATCATGGTAATGGCATGCGTCTCGCCGCCCAGGGAATCCAAGTCGGAGCGCAGGGCCAGCCACTCCATGAGTGCCGGCAGCGCCTTACAGGTGAGCGGACCGTAGGTGCGCTCAATCTCGTCGGCATGCACGGCACCCGCCGGCATCTCCGTCGGCGCGGCATACGCGTTGCCCGCGATGGCGGCGGCCAGGGCGTCCTGCGGCGAGAGCGCCGGGGCGGCTAGGCTATCGAGCGGATTGGAACCTGCGGCATCGCGCGCGCCGACGAGCGCCTCAAACGAGGATGCCGGGGCAGATGGCCCCGGTTCGGGCGCAGGCGCGCTCACCACAACGGGCTCGGGCTCAACGTCGGCGGGCACATCGGCAACACCAGCAGCGCGCAGCTCTTCCAAGCTCTCGAGCGTGCCTTCGATATCCTCGTGCGTCTCCTCAAATTCGGCAGCGACACCCAGGAATTCCTGGATGTTCTCGGCGCGGCTCTCGGACTCCATGGTGCCCTCGGCGCGGAAAGCCTGCAGCAGGCCCGTCTTATCGACAATCATCTCGACGACGTCCTTGAGCTCGCCGTCCATGCGGCGACCCTCGCGCACCAGCGACACAAAGCTCGACAGGCCATTGCGCACCTTGGCGCTAAACATGCCGGTTTCGGCGCACGCGATCTCGCAAGCCTGGAAGAACGAGCAACGGTTGTCGCGCGCCAGCTGCTCAATCTTTTGGATCGAGGTAGAGCCAATGCCGCGGCGCGGCGTGTTGATGACGCGCTTGACGCTCATCTCGTCTGCCGGGTTCACGATCATCTTGAGGTAGGCCATGACGTCGCGGATCTCGGCACGGTCGAAGAATCGCGTGCCGCCCACAATCTTGTAGGGCACGCCCGCGCGCAGGAACATATCTTCGAGGATACGCGACTGGGCGTTGGTGCGGTAGAACACGGCGATATCGTCGTAACTCGTGCCCTTGGAGTGCAGCTTTTCGATCTCGCCGGCAATCCAGCGGCCCTCGTCGCGCTCATCGCTTGCCTGGAAGGCCTGGATCTTCTCGCCATCGCCCTCGGCCGTAAACAGGCGCTTGTCCTTGCGCTGCGAGTTGTGGCGTACCACGGCGTTGGCGGCGTTCAGGATATGGCCCGTAGAGCGGTAGTTCTGCTCGAGCTTGACCGTCTTGCAGTTTTTAAAGTCCTGCTCAAAGTCCAGGATATTGGTGATGTCGGCGCCACGCCAGCTATAAATGGACTGGTCGTCATCGCCCACGACCATGAGGTTTTGGTACTTGGCGGCCAGCAGGTTGGCGATCTCGTACTGGACGTGGTTGGTGTCCTGGTACTCGTCGACGCTAATGTAGCGGAAGCGCTCCTGGTACTTGTCGAGCACCTCGGGGCGGGTGCGCAGCAGCTCGAGCATGCGCACGAGCAGGTCGTCGAAGTCCATCGCGTTGGCGGCGCGCAGGCGGCGCTCCAGCTCCAGGTAGACCTGCGCGGCCTTTTTGTCATTAGGGCTGTCGGCGGATTTGAGCATGTCCTCGGGGCCGATCATGGCGTTTTTGGCCGAACTGATCTTGCTGCGGATCATATTGATGGGGAATTGCTTTTGCTCGATACCGAGCGCCTGCATAATATCGCGCACCATGCGCTTGGAATCGTCGTCATCGTAGATGGTGAACTGACCGGTGTAGCCCAGCAGGTCAGCGTCCTCGCGCAGCATGCGCACGCACATAGCATGGAAGGTGCACACCCACATGCCGCGGGTACCGCTGGGGATGAGTGCCGCCAGACGCTCGCGCATCTCGGCCGCGGCCTTGTTGGTAAACGTGATGGCAAGGATCTGCCAGGGCTTAACGCCCAGGTCGCCGAGCATATGTGCGATACGGAAGGTCAAGACGCGGGTCTTGCCCGAGCCGGCGCCGGCAAGGACCAGCAGCGGGCCCTCGGTGGTCAGGACCGCCTCGCGCTGAGCGGGATTAAGGCTGTCGATGTCGACGAGCGGCTTGGCGGGCTTGGGCGCCGGCGCGGGAGCGTCGTAGATGTCGAGCGGAACGAGCTCGGGCTCCGGCGCAGCAGGGGCGGTGTATGCATCGAGCGGCACGGGTTCCGGCGCGGGCGGCACAGGTACCGCGACATTCTTTTCCCAGGGCAAGGGCTGGGTCATGGGCGACTCCTCATCTGACGGACGGCGCGCCTGCGGGCAGCGCCATAGTTTGAGCCGTACCAGTATACCGAGCCGCGCGGACACCGACGCAAATCACACCACGACTCCGTGCGTCACCGTCAGGCCCGCCCCAGCGGATTTGGTGCAATGGGGTCAGGTTAGTCTGCACCAATCTATTGACAATCACGAAACCGCCGATGTCATGGCAGCAGCAGCGAGCGACGGTCAGGGCGAACAAATTGGCATGAAAAGGGGGCGGCATAGACCTTTTGGTCATGCCACCCCCTTTGAATGACAAGTTGTCGCCCTGGCCGCCGCGCAGCGTCAACCAAGTTACAGGCCGAGCATAGGCTCCAGAACAAAGAAGTACGCAAGCACCACGATGCCCAGAATGATGCGGTAGACGCCGAAGCACTTGAAGTCGTGACGGCGGACGAAGCCCATAAGCCACTTGATAGCGATGAGCGAAACCACAAAGGCCACAACGCAGCCCACGCCCAGGATAGCGACCTCGTTGGCGCCGAACGTACCGCCCTTGATGAAATACTTGACCAGCTTGAGCGCACTCGCGCCAAACATGACAGGAATGGCCAGGAAGAACGTAAACTTGGACGCCACCGAACGCGTGCAGCCCAAAAGCAGGCCGCCGATGATGGTAGAACCGGAGCGAGACGTACCAGGCACCAGCGAAAGCACCTGGAAGCAGCCGATACCCAGCGCAGTCTTCCAGCTCAGGTCCTCGAGCGTGGCGATGGAGCCAAAGTCCAGATTCTCGTCATCGTCCTCATCCTCAGCGGTAGCCGCGGCGGGCGCCGCAAAGTGCGCACCGGCGGGACGTCCACCCGACACCACAGCACGCGAACCAAACGAACCGGCAACGGCCATTTCCTCGCGCTTGCTCGCGCGCCAGTTCTCGATCACGATAAACAGCACGCCGTACACAATGAGCGCCAGCGCCACGACGGGAGCATTGTAGAAATGCTCCTCCATCCAGTCGTTGAGCGGCAGACCGATCGCCGCCGCAGGAATGCAACCGAGCACAATCTTGCCCCACAGCACCCAGGTGTCGCGACGGCCCTCCTTGCCCTTGCTGGGCGAGAACGGATTGAGCTCATGGAAGAACAGCACGCAGACGGCCAGAATGGCGCCGAGCTGAATCACGACCAGGAACATATTCCAGAACGTCTCGCTCACGTTCATCTTGACGAACTCGTCCACCAAGATCATGTGGCCAGTCGACGAAACAGGCAGCCATTCGGTGATGCCCTCGACCAGGCCCATGAAGGCAGATTTTAGAAGCTCGATAATATCCAAAGGGACCCCCTCGTTAGACACCCGCCGATATTGTTCTGCGGACGGTGCGGGCGATGTCCCATTATCAACCGTTGGCGGCGCGCCTGCGCCTACCCTTACCAAAAAACTCGCCCGTTCACAGAATTGCGAGCGGTCAAACCCAAATCCTTGGGTATAACTGCAACAAGATAAAGTGTCCGGCGGCCAACGCGCCCGCGCCCGCCCGATGCACGAGCCCCGCGCCCGTGCGATAGACCAAGGAGGAAACCATGAACGAGGGCTACACCAAGGTATTTGTTTCACTCGACGGTACTGAGCAGCAGGATTTTGTGCTCGCACGCGCCATCAAGGTCGCCGCGAACAACGGCGCCAAGCTAATCATCGGCCACGTTATCGATTCCACGGCGCTCGAGAGCGCCGGTTCCTATCCGGTCGATCTGGTCAACGGCCTAGAGGAGGCATTTAAGAACTCCATCGCCAAGCAGCTCGAAGAGGCCAAGGCCAATCCCGATATTCCCGAGGTCGAGGTCATGATTCGCGCCGGCCGTATTCGCGAGACGCTCAAGGACGAGATGCTCGACGTGGTCAAGCCCGACCTGGTGCTCTGTGGCGCACGCGGCCTGTCCTCGATCAAGTATGCGCTCCTGGGTTCGATTTCGACGTTCCTGCTGCGCAACACCGACTGCGACATCTTGGTCGTGAAATAGCAATCGTACGCCTAACGCATCGCGGAGCGCAAGCCCGCGTGCCCAAGTCTTCCAAGAGCGGGGCCACAATTACGGTGGCCCCGCTTTGCTTTAGACTGAGAATTGCTCCAGAACCCTCATTCTCTCAACGGAGTCCGTCTGAATTTTCAGAGCGACCCTACCCAAATCTCCGGTTGCAGAGGCAAGTTCTGCAAGCTGGGCAGACACCCCTTCAGCCACTTCCGCCGCGATGTTCTTAATCATCTTGAGTGGTAGATGCAAATCTTGAGACATGAATTCGAAATCTTCAGGAGTCACCCCATCGATCACCCGGTGATCCCCAATATCAATCCCAAGATTATGGTCGTATCCCATTATCGTCGTGCAGACAATATCGTATGCAGGGGCCAACCTCTTTTCCCGCCAACTCGGACTATAGAGAAACGAATGGTTCTTGAGATGCGAGTCGCAATTCCCCAACGCATAATCGACCATTACCTGACGAGCGAACATTTGAGTATCAGCAATTACGTTAGACGATTGCTCTCTTATCAATCGGCCGCAAAGAACCATATAGCAGCTATCGGGACGTGTCTCGTATTTCATATACGAAGGCCAGCCAACCGCTTGGCAAAAATCCTCCTGATGCAGCCTCAGAGGCACATCGAATCCGCTCATCGACGGCGGCTCATTGCTCCAGATTCTGTCATAACGCTCGGAAAAGAACGCACCAGGAATCGTATCCGAAGCTTCTGAACGGGCAATTTCAAGCCCAGCAGCAGACGCTGCCGTCATGCAAATTAATTCGTTGAACGGCAAATCCGGATGTTTAGTTGAAGCAATCTTGACTATGTGAGTCGAGGGGGCAGAGCCGAGCGGTAGCATCCAATCCCCCGACCCGGCCTTTTTTGCATCTTTACCGCGCGGTAAAAACCAACCGGTTTTAGACTGAGCGCCCGCCAACGACAGCCTCGAATCCTGCATATCATTTGCAATCTCAAACACTTCCGCCTTAGAAAGTGCCTCAAAATCCTCGTCTTGCAGAGGACGATAGCCCGGATCGTAGCTCGATTTCTCATCGCCGAGAAACCTCAAGGCACCAACGCACTCATCGCCCAAACGCTCGAGCATCGATAAATAGTCTGACTGGGGGATTTGAAAACGCATCGACAGCTCATGCCGAACCGGGCCCTCGGGAAGCATGCCCGAAAAGAAGGCCGAAAACTCATTGCTGGTATATGGGTCATGTCGCAAGGGAAGAGAAGCTGAGAGTGCGGCAGCATCGTCGCGTTCAAGATATCCCTCATCATATGCAAACGTCTCGTTTACGGGGTCGGCCCTCTCAAATTCTCCGACCAGTTCAAACGTTCCCCGATACTCACGATAAACCTTTAATGCCATGAACCGTCGCCCCTCTCCCTCAGGATCAAATCGACCCCCAAGCTGTTAGCGATTTGAAGGGTTTGGCGAAGATTGGCACCCGCCTTTCCACGCTCAAGCTCGCTCACAAAGCGCAAACTGCACTGGTTGAAATCAGCCACATCGCGTTGGGTATAACCGAGCTTCTTCCGGCGCTCACGCAAATATGCACCGAGTTCAGCTGGGTCAAAAATCGTTCGCTCATTCCAGTCTTGCATGCTAATCCCCTATGATTATCCCAAACGGGATAATCATAGCACATCATGATGGAATTATCCCGTTTGGGATAAATGTCTTAACGTGAATGACGCTCCGGGACGTTACACCGCGACGACTACTCAAAGTATTGGAACTTGTTGGTCGAGAAGGCAAACGTGACGACAAAGCCTTCGCCGGCGTCGGATGCCGCGGTGACGTCGATGCCCATCTTGGAGCACAGGCGCGCCACCAGGTAGAGGCCAATACCCGTTGCGCGCTTGGTGGTGCGGCCGTTATCGCCGGTAAAGCCCTTCTCGAACACGCGCGGCAGGTCGGCCGCGCTCACGCCGCAGCCGTTGTCCGCGACGGTGAGCTCGATGCGTTCGCTCGCCAGGCCCTCGTCCAGCAACGCGCCCGAAAACACGATCTTCGCGCCGTCCTCGCGCGCATATTTAATACTGTTCTGAATAAGCTGGCCCAGAATAAACTCGAGCCACTTCTCGTCGGTAAAGACCTCGAAGTCGAGGTTCTCGCACACCGGGGCCACGTGCGCCGCGATGAGCTCGCGCGCGTTGGCTTTAATCGCGCCCGTCACCAAGGTCTTGAGATCCCAGCGGCGAATCAGGTAGTCCCGCTCCACGACTTCCGAGCGCGCGTAGTACAGCGCCTGGTCGATATAGCGCTCCACGCGAGCCAGCTCACGGCCCAGGTCATCCACACGCGACAGGTCGTCTTCGCTGCCATCCAGGTTTTCCAAAATCAGGTGAGCTGCCGCCAGGGGCAGCTTGGCCTCGTGGACCCAGCTCTCGATATAGTCGCGATAGTCATCGGTCTGACGCCGGCCTTCGGCAACCTCGTCGCAAGCGGCTTTGCCCACCCGGCGCAAGACCTCGTACTCGAGCTCGCCCTCGGCATAGGTCGGGCATTGCACCATCTCCTGCACCCATGCGGGACTCTCGAGCTCCTCTGCCGCACGCTCCAGCTGGCGCAGAAAACGACGACGGCGCGCGTATTCGATCACGATGCCGAGCATACCAAAGATAAAGGACACGCCGACCGCCACGACCACGATAGAAACGGGTGCTCCGGCGACCGTCAGTACAAAGCAGCTCAGCAGCACGCCGCAGGTCCACACGGCGACGGGAAGCAGCGCATCTTTAAAGAACTTGCCAAACGACATAGCCGGCCCCTAGACCGAATAGCCTTGGCCGCGATGCGTAGTCAAATACCCCTTGATGCCGATTTTTTCGAGCGTGGTGCGCAGGCGGTTGATGTTGACGGTGAGCGTGTTGTCGTCCACGAAGGCGTCGGAGTCCCACAGGTCCTGCATGATGGCCGAGCGCGAAACGATCTTGCCCGCGCGGCTCAGAAGCAGCGAGAGGATACGCAGCTCGTTTTTGGTGAGCTCGGTGCTGGTTCCCGTTTGCGTGTTGGTGACCATGGAGCGTGCGAGGTCGAGCTCCAGTCCCTTGTGGACGAGCGTGCTGCGCTCGCCCGCCGACGCGGTGCGACGCAGCAAGGCATTGATGCGCGCCACGAGCACACGGGCGCTGTAGGGCTTGGGAACAAAGTCGTCCGCGCCGAGCGTCATGGCCATGACCTCGTCGATCTCGGTCGTGCGCGACGTGAGAACGATGATGGGAACCTCGGATTCGCGGCGAACTTCATGGCAGATGTGCTGGCCGTCTTTGACAGGGAGCGTGAGGTCGAGCAGCACCAGGTCGGGCGAGGCAGCGAGAATATCGCGCGAGACGTGCTCGAACGATTCACAGGCCTCGACCCCAAAACCGGCACGGGCAAGGATATCGACAAGCTCGCGACGAATGGGCTCGTCGTCCTCAACGATATAGATCAGCGCCATGGATTCCGCTCCCCTCTTGGTTGTCTTGCCCCATTATGACCGCGGAGCCGCAGGTACGCGCCTCGCGCGGCACCAAGGTGACAGAACTGTTCGCGAGCGGCAGGGGCTTGCCCCTCGCTCGCGACGAGCACGGGGATTAAATGAGTTTTTAATCCCCGTCCCAGAAACATCATTTAGCGGCGGGCACGGAGCTTTTCGTAGCCTTCGGCGAAGAAGGCGACCGTCGCGGCATCGGCCTCGGCGGCGTCCGTCTCGGTTGCGGGGACCACGCCGTGCTCGTCGCTCACCAGGAACAGCGCGCCCTTAAGCTGCGCGGGAATGTCTACGCGCGTAACCGGGATGCCCTTGGTCTGGGCCAGCTGCTCGATGAGCGTCGCCGTGCCGCACAGGCACTCGTCCGCCGGCGCCACAAAGGCAAGTTCGCCGTTGTTGACGGCGGCGAGCAACTCGGGCGCCACGCCGGTCTCGTCGGCCTCGGAGCGGGCCTCGGCGGAGCGGGCACGCAGCGCCTTGGCCGAGGTGTCAGCCAGCGGCTCGTACTCCCCCACCGTCATGGCGGCGTTGCCGTTAACGTCGATCACCAGCATGAGTACGCCGTCGTGCGCAGTGTAATCGCCCTCGGCAAGCGACCACTCAACGTGCTGCTTGGCCCAACTGAGCATGTTATGGGTAAGCGGCTCGCCCCGCACCAAGCGCTCGGACAGCGCACGAATGTGGCGGTTGAGCATGGGCACCTTTTTGTTGGACATGCGCCAGCGGCAGATAAGCGCGGGCTTGTCGAGCGTAAACTTCTCGACCGCCTCCTGATTGGCGCAAAAGTCCTCGTACGCACGCTGATCCTCGGCATTGCCAAACAGCTCGGCATCATCAATCTGGGGCATGGTCATACCTTTCGTGTTAGTCATTCCGTCCTCTTATACCAAAAAGACGGCCCTCCAAACGGAGCGACCGTCTTTTGCGGAGATTATTTTGTCCCAAGGCGGAACTTAGTGGCGGAAGTGGCGAGCGCCCGTAAACACCATAGCAATATTGTGCTCATTGCAGGCCTGGATGCTTTCGTCGTCGCGCTTGGAGCCGCCGGGCTGGATGATGCAGGTCACGCCGTGTGCAGCAAGCACGTCGACGTTGTCGCGGAACGGGAAGAACGCGTCGCTTGCACAGGCAAAGCCGCCCTTCTCCACGCCCTCGCGCTCGCAGAAGTCCTCGGCGCGCTCGCAGGCAAGTAGCGCAGAGTCAACGCGGTTAGGCTGACCCGGGCCCATGCCAATGCCGGCCTTACCCTTGGAGACCAGGATGGCGTTGGACTTAACGCCCTTGCAGACCTTCCAGGCAAACTCGAGCTCGGCCATCTCGGCGTCGGTGGGCTTGCGGTCGGTGGGGAACGTAAAGGTCGCGGGATCCTCGGTCACGTGGTCGACTTCCTGCACCAGCATGCCGCCGTCGACGGAGCGCAGCTCCACCTGGGCGCCGTGGTCCACGCCGCCGGTCGCCAACACGCGCAGGTTGGGGCGCTTGGCCATGCGCTCGAGTGCCTCGGCGGTGTAGCTCGGGGCGATGATGACCTCGACGAATTGCTTGTTCTGATCGGCGAAGTGCTCAACCAGATCAAAGGGAACCTCGCGGTTGCAGGCGATGATGCCGCCAAAGGCACTCTTGGGATCGCAGGCAAAGGCGCGGTCGTAGGCGGCTGTGATGTCCTCGGCAACGGCGGAACCGCAGGGGTTCTGGTGCTTGAGGATCACGCAGGCAGGCTCGTCGAACTCGCGGACCAGGTTCCAGGCGGCGTCGGCATCCAGATAGTTGTTGTAGCTGAGCGGCTTTCCCTGGATCTGCTCGGAGCCCACGAGCGGGAACTGCGAGCTCGCGGTGTTCTCGCAGCCCTCGGCAAAGCGGTAGACCGTAGCCTTCTGCTGAGGATTCTCGCCATAGCGCAGGTCGTCGACCTTCTCCAGCGAGATCTCGAGCTTGGCAGAGGTGTCCGCCACGTCGCTTGCCTGGGCGGCAAGCCAACGGGAGATAGCCGTGTCGTAGGCGGCGGTGGTCTGGTAGACCTTCACCTGCAGGCGACGACGGGTGGAAAGCGTGGTGCAGCCACCGGTCTCGTGCATCTCGGCCAGGACGGCATCATAGTCGGCCGGGTCGGAAATGACGGTAACGCTCGTGGCGTTCTTGGCAGCAGAGCGCAGCATGGAGGGACCGCCGATGTCGATGTGCTCGATGGCATCCGCGAAGGTGACCTCGGGGTTGGCGACAGTCTTCTCGAACTCGTACAGGTTGACGACGACCAGGTCGATCAGCTTAATGCCGTGCTGAGCGGCCTCCTGCATGTGCTGCTCGGAATCGCGGCGGGCCAGCAGCGCGCCGTGAACCTTGGGGTGCAGGGTCTTAACGCGGCCGTCCATCATCTCGGGATAGCCCGTGAACTCCTCGATGGGGGTTACGGGAACGCCCGCGTCCTCGATGGCACGAGCCGTGCCGCCCGTAGAGATGATCTCGACGCCAAAGTCATCGACCAGCGTCCGTGCGAAATCGACGACGCCCGTCTTATCGGTAACCGAGATCAACGCGCGTGCGATCTTCACATCAGATCCCATGCAGTCCTCCTGTCTGGTACGCCGCCGTGCTCTGTGAGTCGGTGATACGTCGATCTGCAGCGCTCGCGCAGCGGCATTGAAAATACTGATTTAATGTAGCGCATCGAGCGCATCGATGCACCCCGCAACGGGCGCATGTGCAGAAAAAGTTTGCGAGCGGAGGGGATGGGCACGGTGAGTTCATGGAACACAGGGGCACCATAATTTGATGCCAATGGCGTGGTAGAACTGTGCTCGATATGCATCCGCAAAAGAAAGAGGCACCATGGTCTCGCGGGTTCTCTACCGACCGTTTGATACCGAAGACTTCGACGCCATCGCGCTGATTCTGCAGCAACTTTGGCATAACAATTCGGATAACGATGAGTACAACCGCCTTGAGGCCGCGTGCGACCTCGCCTATTGCCTTTCGTCATCGACGTTTTCGCAGGTTGCGGTGATTGACGGCGAGGCGCGCGGCATTGCACTTGCACGCGCAGGACAGAACTCCGGCGTCACTATCAACGAGCATTGGATGGATACCGAACGCGCACTGCTATCGCAGATGCGTGAGCTGGAGCCTGATGCCTGCGCCGAGTATCTCTCGTTTGTGCGCGCAACCATCCGAACCAACAACCGCCTGCTCGAGAGCAGCCCGTTGCCGCACGACAACGAGGTCACGCTGCTTGCCGTGGATCGCGATGTCCATGGCCTGGGCGTTGGCACGGTTCTGCTCGATGCCGCCGTCTCGCACCTGTCCTCGCTTGGAGCGACGAGGGCGCACCTGTACACCGACTCCAACTGCTCGTGGAAGTTCTACGAGATGCACGGCTTTAAGCGCACGGCCACGCACCGCGCCAACCGCGAAGAGCGCCGTCACGACATGCCGCGCGAAAGCTTCCTCTACGAACTCGACCTAACAGCCTAAACCTGGCAGCCATACCTAGTCATTTAGGAACGTCCCCAGTGACTAGTCGTTGGGGACAGTCTTCGTAGGTAGCGCATAAAAATGGGATGGGCTTCCCCGACGGCTGTCGAGAAAAGCCCATCCCATGATTTACGACCGTTAGAACGTTCCGCCGCCGCCTCCGCCGACGCCGCCGCCTCCGCCGCCAGAGAAGCCGCCGCCTCCGCCGCCGCCCGAGCTGTCGGAGCTCGACGCCAGCTCACGGATGCTCTCGTGATACACGTCATCGAACGAATCGAGCGGAGACTCGATACCGTAATGATGGTAGTACCACCAGTAGCAGGGATAATTGTCGTAGAAACCGTCGGCCTCGCGCACCTCGGGAGGAACAGCCTCGGCAAGCTGACGCAGGACTTCCTTCGAAACGCCAAGCGCCGCACCCATCACCAGAAGTTTATTCCACAGGACCAGATCGCCGGGGACGGCTTCCTTTAGACGCGTGAAGTCCTCGAGCCAATGCTTAAGTGCCTTGCAGCGAGCCGCCACCTCGGCGCCCTCCGGCGTAAAGCGGCGGAACGTAAGGCCCACGCCGATACCCACCAGCACAATCGGCACCGAGATAACCGCGGCGGTAATGTTCGCCTGTGCGCCATCGGTAAAGAAGACGGATCCCACGGGAACAAAGGCAACCAGGATACCAAGAACCAGGCAAAACACCATTGCAACAATGCCGTCCGAGGCAACGTACTCGCTATCGGCCAACTTGCCCTTAACGGTGTTCTGATAGTCCTCGAGCTTATCGCCCACGGGCGTAGCATGCTGCTTGACGTAGTGCTGCAGCTCGTCAAACGTGCGCGAGCGATCGCCGTTCTCGTCAGGCTTAGCACCGGCAAAGAAGACCTTGAGCACCATGTGGTCAATGCCCTTGGCCGACTTCCAGCCCGCATCGCTCACCGTCACGCGATACGTCTGCTCTTCTTTTTCACGCCCCAACAGACCCTTCTTGGCCTTGGTCACGGTCGCCTGCTCCAGCTTGATCACACGGTCGTCAGTGAGCTTCATGAGCGTGGCGATATATGCCTGATCGGGCACCTCGTTCCAGCTCATGAGGGCCGAAAGCACGGCGGGATGGTCGGCCGAGGGCACATCGCGGAAATATTCGTCCTGGAAAAGCGGCTTGGGCTTGCGCTTGCGCAGCTTGAGCATAACGATTGTGCCGGTAAAGGCCACCGCCGCAACAACACTTAGCACGGCAAGTGCATTGGCAATTATGCGAGCGTGAGCGCGGCGGGCGTTAGCTTCGTCGGCCCATTCCTTCTCTTCGCTCAGGATCGTTGACATGCGCTCTTCGCCCGAGGCGGCAAGCTGCGGCACCCAGTCGCTGGGGAAGGCGATGCGTGCCTCGGCGAATTCGCCCTGATGCACGCAGGGAATGGTATAGGTGACCATGGGCTCGTCCTCATCGAGCGACACGTCGCCCGCCAGCGGACCGTGGCCCCATGCGCGGAAGTTATCGCCTTTGACGGCCGCCGTCCCGGCAGCGGCATTTGCGAAGCGCACTTCCATCTCGACATCGTCGGAATCCGCAGA
Source organism: Collinsella sp. (assembly GCA_048500675.1). Taxonomy (GTDB): domain Bacteria; phylum Actinomycetota; class Coriobacteriia; order Coriobacteriales; family Coriobacteriaceae; genus Collinsella. The sequence continues at coordinate 13,454 of DBFSAO010000062.1, read as the reverse complement.
CCAGCCGTCGCCCACGAACTTCCAGTAGAGCTCGGCGGTATCGGCCCAGTTCATAACCGCACCGGTCATGGTGTAGCTCACGTAATAGATCGCGCTGTCGCCGCTCTCGTGGGGGCTGAACACCTTAATCCTTACGCCGTCACCGGCCTGCTCGACCGTGTAGACGCCAGAATCGCCCTTGTTCGCGCTATCGACTTTGTTAAACGCGGTGTCCTCTTCCTCGACACTCAGCACGTCAACGTCCGCCGTGCCGCCCTGCTGGTTGGTGCCCGTATCGATCTCCCAAAACACGCCGTTGATGTCGTCATCGAAATCAAACTGGCGTCCCTCGACAACGGTCAGCGATCCATCGGCCTCGACCGTGGCACTGATGTAGGTTTGGGTCATGGAGTAGCCGTCGGCGTGCGCGGCGGCAGGCAGCAGCAACAACGCAAGCGCAACGAGTGCGCAGACGGAAGCAAATCGCGCAAACAGGCGGCGCTGCCGGCTGACTTTGGCGGCGAGGGTGTTCATAGGCACATCCTTTGTCTGTAAAACCAACAGCGCCATTGTCCCACGTTTGCGGGTACGCATGACGAACATCTAGGCGACCGGAGCGCCAAACGGGATAAAAGTCACGCCCGCGGCCGGCAGCTAGTCATTGGGGACGTTCTTAAATGACTAGTCATTAGGGACACCCTTGGCATAGCCCGCCCCGGCAATAGATACCACTTCACAGCTCCGTCACAGGTGTAGCGGCTTTGTGTGGGCGCGGCACGCGCTGATTGAGCCGCCAGCCGAGGGGCATAAAGCAGTTGAGCGAAAACGGTTTGCCCCTTTGCCGTTCGCTCGAGGATCATGTCCCCCTTTTCCGCGGAAACCCCGGCAGTTGCGAAGAGCTGCCGGGGTTTCTGTCGTTTGTGAGGCTAAGTCGGTACGCAGCGATCGAGACCTTGAGCCGCAAACCCACCGTGCGCAATGCGTACCGCCGCCAACTTGTGAGCGCGGCAACGCCTTCCCTGCCAAGCCCCGCGCTATACTCATCCGCATGGATATCAAAACACGCAACATAGCAACGCCCGCCGCGGACGCACCAGCAACGGCAGTGCCCACCCCCGTCGTGGGCCGCTTTGCCCCGTCGCCCTCGGGCCGCATGCACTTGGGCAACGTGTTCAGCTGCCTGTGCGCATGGCTTTCGGCCCGCAGCCAGGGCGGCAGCATCGTGTTGCGTATCGAGGACCTGGACGATCGCTGCAAGCGCCCGGAACTTGCCGCTCAACTGATTGACGATCTGACCTGGCTGGGGCTCGAGTGGGACGAAGGCCCCTACTACCAGCACGATCGCCTGGATCTGTACGAGGACGCCCTGCGCCAGCTGCAAGACGCCGGCCTCACCTATCCCTGTTTTTGCACGCGTGCCGAACTCCACGCCGCGAGCGCGCCGCACGCCAGCGACGGCACGCCCATCTACCGCGGCGCCTGCAGAGGTCTTTCTGCTGATGAAATCACCCGCCGCAGTGCCCTGCGTGCTCCGGCCACGCGCCTGCGCGTGTCCACCGTCGACGACCTCGCCAGCGACGTGATCGAATTCGTGGACCGCACGTACGGAGCCCAATGCGAAGCACTCGCCACCGAGTGCGGTGACTTTTTGGTGCGCCGCAGCGACGGCGTGTTTGCCTATCAGCTGGCCGTGGCGGTCGACGACGCTGCCATGGGCGTCACCGAGATCGTACGCGGATGCGACCTGCTTGGTTCCACGCCGCGCCAGATCTATCTGCAACATCTGCTGGGACTGCCCACGCCGCACTACGCGCACATTCCGCTGCTCATGTCACCGGACGGCCGCCGCCTTTCCAAGCGCGATCGCGATCTGGACCTGGGCGAGCTCCGCACCCGCTTTGGCACACCCGAGGCACTGTTGGGATGGCTCGCCGGGCAAACAGGCATCGCGCCGGACACCACGCCGCGTACCGCCGAGCAGCTGGTCGAGCACTTTAGCTGGGACGTCATCCGCGCGCATCGGGAGAACATCACTGTAACGGTCGAGTAGCCAGCCACCCCGCCTCTACGCAACATCCCAGGGCTGGAGTTCGTCGCCCAAGCGAACGATGCAGTCGTAGAGCACGGTGTGACGCTCGGCCGGGTTGGCGTCACGATGAAAATGCCCGTAGTACCAGCGCTTGTAGTCCAGGTGGTCCTCCAGCTCGTCGAAAAACGTGGTGAGTCGATCGACATCGGGATAATTCCAGCCAGGTGCTGGGTAAAGCGTGGGCGAAAGCATGCGCGTGGAGCAGGTATGGGTGATCGCATAGTCGACCTTCCAACCCACGCTGTCGAGCTTTGCCCGCGCCTCCTCAAAGTTGCGCTCGTCCGGCAGCTCCTGCGGCCACCAGCTGGAATACGGAATGCGGTATTCCTTATCCACGCTCGTGGCGCCGCCCATGGTAGAGATCGTTGGGCCGTCGAGCTCAAAAACCTCACCGCGCGTCAGGCGTCGGATGGGCGAGGTGTCCGACAGGCGCTGCGTCAGGCCGCCGTGCCACAGCTCCATGGGGCGCTCCGACCAGTGATCGAAACGCTCGTGGTTGCCGTCGACAAACAGCACGGTATAGGGGCGCGACTCCAGCCAGGCGATGTCGGCACATTCCTCGGCAGAGAAATCCCACGGAAAGCCAAAGTCGCCCGCGATGATGAGATAGTCGTCACTTGTCAAACCATCCCCAAGATCCCAGTCGCGAAGCTTTTGCATGTCGACGCCGCCGTGAATATCGCCCGTCACATAGACCGTCATCGGATCACCACTTCCCTGTAAGTCGCTAGCCCACATTCTGCACGATCACTAAGTCAACCGTTCCAGCCCTTCCATCCTTTGGGACCTACCCTCGCTCTTCCATCCAAACGGGTCAAACACCCAAAAGATCAAATCGAGCACGCCGCCGGTCATCATGGCGCCGGCAAGAGCCATGCAAGCATGCAGAAAGCTGGCACTTCGGAGCACGTCGAACGGCCCCAGAACAGCCAGCAGCGCGACCGCTGCGCCGGCTACGCACAGCGCGAGGCACGGCCCCGCGTCCTTAACGCACTTCTTTGCGAGATGCTTTGCGTTGTCACTCATCGGTATCGAACTCCTTAGAGGGTCGTTGTTCAGACGCATGCCGCCGCGGCAGAGCGGGGCGGCAGGGTAAGTGTCACATGCTGTGCGGACATCAATGGAGAAACCGGCTGCTCGACCAACCTTTGACGCCGTTTTGCACCGACACCACATCCCCCGCTATCGAGGTCTAATACTTTTCCCACCGCTACCCAAAAACTCATCCAACATTAATCTTGGCTCAAGAATCGCTTAATCTATAACCTGCACTATAGAGTTCGACCAAGGGCAAGGCGGCGCCGCGCAACGCAGGCCGCCGAACGCAACGCTCGCGCCCGGGCAGATCGCCCGGCGTCGCGCCCATCGAACGAAAGGACAGGTCATGGACGACCTCGAAAAAGTTGAAACCATCCGCACCAAGTGCAACGTGAGCTACACCGATGCCAAAGCTGCGCTCGACGCCGCCGACGGCAACGTTCTGGATGCCATCATTTGGCTCGAGTCGCAGGGTAAGACCCAGACCACGTCAGCGCACGCCGCCACCGAGTCTGAGCCGGTCGATGAGCCCTCAGCCGAGATGGTCGCCGCGCAGGCCGCCTACGAGAAGTCGAGCGAAAAGACCGACTTCTCCAAGAAGATGGACAGCGTATGGGAGTACCTCAAAAAGCTCTTCCGCCTGAGCCTGGACACCAAGTTTATCGCCACGCGCCGCGATGCGATCATCCTCAACATCCCCATCCTGATCCCCATCATCGCCCTGTTTGCCTGGGGCGCTACGATTTGGCTGATGCTGATTGGCCTGTTCTTTGGCATGCGCTACCGCATCGACAGCGACGGCGACGTGCCCGGCAGTATCAACAACCTTATGAATCACGCCGCCGATGCCGCGGACGACATCAAGCAAAATCTGAACGACGACAAGTAATCGCAGACGGGGGCACGCATGGCACGGATCCTGATCGTAGAGGACGAGGAGAAAATCGCCCGCTTTGTGACGCTCGAGCTGGAGCACGAGGGCTACCAGGTGGAACACGCCGCCGATGGCCGCACCGCCGTGGACCTGGCGCTGGAGCGCAACTACGATCTTATTCTGCTCGATGTGCTGTTGCCGCAGCTCAACGGCATGGAGGTCCTGCGGCGCGTCCGCAAGCACAAGGATGTGCCGGTGATAATGGTCACCGCGCGCGATGCCGTGATGGACAAGGTGGCCGGGCTCGATGCCGGCGCCGACGATTACCTGACCAAGCCGTTTGCGATTGAGGAGCTGTTCGCACGGATCCGCGTGGCGTTGAAGCGCTCGGAGGCCGTGCGGGCGGCTTCGGGCGCTGGCGGCATCGGGACGGGCGCGGCAGGCGGCACGGGTGTCGGCGCCACTGCGATGCCCCCGGTCAGTGACTCGACCCAGGTTTCCGCCTCGCTCTCCCCCGCCACGCTCGCCGCGGGTTCGGTCGTGCTCGATCCCGATCGCCGCGAAGTCACGGTCGGCGGCTCACCCATCGCGCTCACGGCCCGCGAGTTCGATGTCCTCGCCCTGCTTATGGCGCACGCCGGCAGCGTGCTCACGCGCGAGCGCATCGCGCACGAGGCGCTGGGCTACGAATACGTAGGCGACACCAACAACGTCGACGTGCACATCGCGCACCTGCGCGCCAAGATCGAAGACGCCGGCAGCGCCCGCATCATCCAGACCGTGCGCGGGGTGGGCTATGTCTGCCGTGCGTAACGCCGAGGCCAAACGCGTCACCTCCATCGCCCGTGCCATCAACTGGAGCTATATGTGGCGCCGCCTGATAAGCTACGTCTGGCTCGATCTGCTGCTGATGGTGATTGCGGCGGCGATCCTCGTCTATGGATACAACCAGACGCTGCCCGATGGCGCGTTTACCGCAGGCTGGATTCCCGGCGCCACCGTTCACGGCATGTCGCTGACGCCCGCGCGCGGCTGGGACCTGACAACGCTCACCTATACCGTCGAGCTTGCGCGTACCACCAAGACCTTCCCCCTCGCGCAGGACCTCATCGCACTTTGGCCCCTCTATATCGTTGTTGTAGGTTGGCAGGTCATCAGCATGCTCGATATGCTCGGCGGCGCTCGCCGTGTGCGCCGCACCATGGCGCCGCTCAACGACCTGGCCCTGCGCGTGGACGAGCTCGGCCGCATGCAGCTCTCCGGCGGCAAGATGGAAACGCTGGAGCAAGCCATCGAGCGCGCGAGCGTCGACTCGCCGAGCGTCACCACCGGCGACGCCGACCTGGCAAGCATCGAGGTCGCACTCAACCGCCTGCTGCGCCAGATGCAAGAGGCCAAGCTGCAGCAGATGCGCTTTGTCAACGATGCAAGCCACGAGCTGCGCACGCCCATCGCGGTGATTCAGGGCTACGTGAACATGCTCGACCGCTGGGGCAAAGACGACCCGGACGTGCTGGCGGAATCCATCGCGTCCCTCAAGGCCGAAAGCGAGCACATGCAGGAGCTCGTGGAGCAGCTGCTGTTTTTGGCGCGCGGCGATGCCGGGCGCACGGTCCTGCGGCGTGCGCATACCAACCTGGCTGCACTGGTCGGCGAGGTTTGCGAAGAATCGCAGATGATCGATGCCGGGCACACGTATCGGCTGGCCTTTGACGCTGCGCTTATCAGCGACCCGCGCTGCGACGCGTCCGTCGATGTCGCGCTCGTGAAGCAGGCTCTGCGCGTGATCGTGCAAAACGCCGCCAAGTATTCGGACGCGGGCACGCCCATCTCGTTTGGCGTAGCGCCGCATGCGGGCGCGGGCACGATCGACATAAGCGTTGAGGACGAGGGCATCGGCATGAACCAGGAATCCGCAGCTCACGCGTTCGAGCGGTTCTACCGCGCCGACAACGCGCGCGATGCCGGAGCGCAGGGCTCGGGCCTGGGGCTCGCCATCGCCAAGTGGATCGTCGATAGCCACGGCGGCGTCATCGGCGTGACCTCGGTCGAGGGCGTCGGCAGCCGCTTTACGATTCGCCTGCCGCGGTAGGAAGCCCCTCGGCATAAATAAAGGGATAGGGCCACACGGCCCTATCCCTTTTTGCTAGCTATGGCAGCTTGTGCGCTACTCGCGGCACAGATGCACGGCGAAACCGGCGAACTCGCGCTTAAAGTACACGAGCTTGGTACCGCCGTCGGGCAGCAGCACGCGCGACTCCTCGTTGACCTCGAGCCCGCGCTCGGCAAACCACTTCTCAGCTGCATCGATGTCGTTAACGGCAAAGCCGATGTGGCCCTTGGTGCCACGACCGTTCTGCTTCATGATCTCGACCAGCGAATCGTTAAAGTACGAAACGGGGGTCTCGATAACGGGCAGGCCCATCATCGTCGAGAACAGCTCCGCGATCTCCAAGGCATCTGCCGGGTCGGTGGCGTTAATGCCCACATGGGCAACGCGCATGCCAAAGAGCTCGACCGGATTGGCGCTCTGCTCATTCATACAGGCAGTGCCTACTGAGCCATGACGTCGAGAACGGCCTTCTCAGCAGCAACGCGGTTCATGCCGGTCATGAAGGGCACGCCGCTCACGTACGGGCAGGTGAGGCCTTCGGGGGCAACGGTGGTGGCGATCAGCAGGTCGGCGCCCTCGTCGCAGTAGTCCTTGGCCTCGGAGATGGCGCACTGCACGATCTCGTACTTGTCGGCGTAACCGTTGGCGTCGAGCAAGGTGGCGACCTTCTGGGCAACGAGCGTGGAAGTGGCAGCGCCAGCACCGCAAGCCAAAACGATCTTCTTCATAGGTAATATCTCCCTTCATGGTTTACTTTAGGTAAGTGTACCGCAGCGAGCGATGACACTCAGCCTCGATGCGCTTTTATGCCAGTTTGCTTGCGCGCTGCGTATAATACATCTAGTACGTGTTGTCATACCGCTCGCTTTACGAGCGACTAAGGACCCTAATATGCCCGATTCCCGCACACTCTGGACCGCCGTCGTTATCATCTGTATCGCCGTGTCGGTGTTCTTTAGCGTCAAAAAACGCACCACGTTCAAGCGTCTGCAGCAGCTTATGGCTGCCAAGCAGTGGGACGAGTTCGATCGTTTGCTCGACGGCAAACTCACCAGCATGCTTTACCCACGCTACAACCGCGACTACCTGCGCCTGAACTCCTATCTGCTGCGCGAGGACCACGAGCGTGCCAGCGAGATGTTCGACCTGCTGCTGGGGCTCAACCTCCCCAAGATGCAGCGCGTCGACCTGGTGATCAAAGCCTTTAACTACTATGTTGGCCAGGAGGACCGCAAAAAGTCCAAGGAGCTTCTGCACGAGATCAAGGGCTTTGAGGGCGGTCAGGCCGAGGCAGTTGCGCACGAGTGTCAGCTGATGTACGACACGATGATCCTCAAGCGCCACAACGACATTCCCGAGCTGGAGCGCATGCTCGAGGATGTTGGCGACGACCCGGTCAAGCGCTGCCGCCTGGAGTACCTGCTGGCCCTGCAATACCAGAACAAGGGTGACGAAGCCAAGTTCCAGGAGTTCCTGGAGAAGTCGGGCCAACACTCGATGGCCGTCAACGCGTAACGGACGGCTTGTGCTAGACTTCTAGTCTCACGGGGGCGTGGCGGAATTGGCATACGCAGGAGACTTAAAATCTCTCGCCGCAAGGATTGTGGGTTCGAGTCCCACCGCCCCTACCATGTGATTGCTTGCGAGCCCGTGTTCCCCAGGGATGCGGGCTCGCTTCTTTAAGATGCCGGTGGGGCTCGAACCCGCGAGGGGGCGAGCGTTAAGCGGACGCGCAGCGTCCGAAGCGAGCCGGCGAGGGCGCCGACAGGCGGCCGAAGCCGGTGCGTATTTGCGCAGCAAATACGCAGACGTCCCACCGCCCCTACCATGTATTGTTTACGAGCTCGTGTCCCCCAGGGATGCGGGCTCGTTTCTTTTACACGCCGGCGGAGCTCTAAGTTGCGGTGGAATAGATCCTGTTTATACCGTTTACCAGCTTATTTAGGAACTATTTCACCGCAACTTATTTAGAGGGCGCTCAGGCTCGGGGTCCAGCCGATGGTGGGGGCGGCGCCGTCGAGAGTCTCGTTGATGGTGGCGGCCATGCCGGCGAGCAGGCTGTTCTCGCTCACGGTAAGCGCCCTGTAGCCGCCGGCTCGCATGAGCTCGCGGATTACCACGGCGCCAGCCAAGATCACGCCCGCGCGTTTGGGCTGCACACCCGGTAGCGCGGCGATGCTGTCCGCGTCCAGCGTGGACATGCGCTCGATAGCGGCCGAGACCTGCTCCAGCGAAAGCTCGCGCAGGTGCACGAAGCTCGAATCATACGGCTCCAGCTCGTGGACCAGAGCCACCAGCGTAGTCACCGTGCCGCCCACTGCGACCAAGCGTTCGGCGCGCTCAAAGTCGACAGGCAGACTCTCAAAGTAGCCCGCAAACTGCTCGTTTGCCCATGCGGCAGCGGCAGCAAGCTCGCCGTCCGCAGGCGGCAGCGCCGAGAAAAACCGCTCCGTCACACGGCGGCAGCCAATGTCCAGCGAGCGCGTCCCTTCTAGCGCAAAGACGCCACGCTCCGGCGCATAGACGCCCGTCGCGAGCTCCGTGGATCCGCCACCCGAATCGGCAACAATAATGCGCTCGCCGGCAAAGTCGTGCGCCACGCCAAAAAACGTCAGGCGTGCCTCGACCTCGCCCGGAATCACCTGCGGTTCGAGCCCCAGCTCGCGCAGGCCGTCCAGCAGCAGGGCGGCATTGGACGCATCGCGCGCGGCACTCGTGCACGTGGTGCAGATGCACACGGCCCCAAAGGCATGCGCCTCGTCCACAAACATGCGACACGCGGCGAGCACACGCTCGACAGCCGCCTCGCAAAAGCGACCTGTCGCGTCGACGCCCTCGCCCAGATCGGTAATCTCGGTATGCTTGGACGATTCCACGATCGCCCCGCCCTCGACCTGGGCCAACACCAGTCGCGACGACACCGTTCCTAGATCGATCGCCGCCACCTTATATCGTTTGCAATCTGCCATTGCCGGCTCCCCTCCGGGCGCTATTTGCCGTTGGACACGACCGTCTGGCCCTCGACACCGTTAAACCCAAACAGCATGTCGAGCGCCTGGATGTACCACGGGGCGTCCTTACCGACTTCTTCGATTTCCTTGGCAACTTCGCTGGCCTTCTTGGCGTTCGACGACTTCTTGCTCGAAGACGAATCCGAATCGTCGTCCAGGCCCTGCACTTCAATCCTCTTCTCGCCGGGCATCACCAGGCCCAAGTCCTCGGATGCCGCGTCCTTGATACCCTCCTCCGAGAGCAGCTTGTCGACGCTTTTCTGCAGCTCGTCGTTGTACTGCTGGCGAATCTCGACCTGCTTGGCCAAGATATCGCTCGAGCGTTTGGCAACGTAGAGATCGCGCACGGGGAAATACAGGCTCACGAGCACCAGGGCAACGACAATGCCGATGAATAGCCCTCGCTGAGGACCGTGGGTAAAGTCGTAAATTGCCTTGACCACTGCGTTGTCGTTGGCGTAGTGCATAAAGTCCGAGCCGGAAAGACGGCTTGAGGGACGGCGCGGCTTGTCGGACGCCTGGGTCGAAGGGCGCGACGCATGCGAGGAACGCGATGGGCGCACCGGACTATCCGAGGAACTATTTGGCTGAGCATTGGGATGCGAAGTCGCCGGCGAGCTATACCTGGAGCGATCAGCACCAGCATAACCAGACCCGCCAAGCTGCGCGGTACGCGCACGACGAGACGACGGCTCACGCGAACCGGCGGAATAGTACCTGTTGTCGTAAATCTGATCCATGTGCGCCTTGTGCGGTTGAGGTTTGTTTGCGCTAAGTCCTTTAGTTATAGCACGAGCGCCCGCACCGCCTTCGCCAGCCTTTGCTCGACATAAAAAAGGCGCTGAGCCATATGGCCCAGCGCCCATAGTGCTTTGCGGCATCCAGCCAAGGCGGGGCGGAACCGAGTCAACCCCGCCCCCCGCACACGCCGCTCGCCTAGCGAATGTTGTAGAACGCGGTCTTGCCGGCGTAGCGCGCGCTGCCCTCGAGCTCGTCCTCGATGCGGATGAGCTGGTTGTACTTGGCAATACGGTCGCTGCGGCACGGGGCACCCGACTTAATCTGGCCGGCGTTGACGCCCACGACCAGGTCGGCAATCGTGGAGTCCTCGGTCTCGCCAGAACGGTGGCTCACGATGCACGCATAGCCGGCCTCCTTGGCGGTCTCGATGGCCTCGAGCGACTCGGTGAGCGTGCCAATCTGGTTGACCTTGACCAGGATCGCGTTGGCGGCACCCAGCTCGATGCCCTTCTTGAGGCGCTCGGTGTTGGTGACGAACAGGTCGTCGCCCACCAGCTGCACCTTGTTGCCAATGCGACGGGTGAGCTCAACCCAGCCGTCCCAGTCCTCCTCGGCCATGCCGTCCTCGATGGAGATGATGGGATAGGTGTCGACGAGCTTCTCCCAGTAATCGACCATCTGGGTGCTCGTGTACTCCACGCCCTCGCCCTTGAGCTCGTACATGCCGGTCTCGACGTTGTAGAACTCGGTCGAGGCCGGATCCATGGCGTACATGAAGTCGACGCCGGGCTTAAAGCCGGCCTTCTCGACGGCCTTGGTAATGTACTCGAACGGCTCGGCATTGGTCTTAAGGTTGGGGGCAAAGCCGCCCTCGTCGCCCACGCCGCCGCCCAGGCCGGCCTCGTGCAGCACGCCCTTGAGAGTGTGGTAGACCTCGGCGCACCAACGCAGGCCCTCGGCAAAGCTCGGAGCACCCACGGGCATGATCATGAACTCCTGGAAGTCAACGTTATTGTCGGCATGCACGCCGCCGTTGAGGATGTTCATCATGGGCGTGGGCAGCAGGTGGGCGTTGACGCCGCCCAGGTACTGGTACAGCGACAGGCCCGCCGACTCGGCAGCAGCGCGGGCAACGGCCAGCGACACGCCCAGGATTGCGTTGGCACCGAGCTTGGTCTTGTTGGGGGTACCGTCGGCGGCAATCAGCGCGGCATCGACGGCGCGCTGGTCGAAGGCGTCGAGGCCCACGACGGCGTTAGCGCACTCGTTGTTGACGTGCTCGACGGCCTGCGAAACGCCCTTGCCCAGATAGCGACCCTTGTCGCCATCGCGCAGTTCGCAGGCCTCAAAGGCGCCGGTCGAAGCGCCCGAAGGCACCATCGCGCGGCCAAAGCTGCCGTCCTCGAGCACGACCTCGACCTCGACGGTGGGATTGCCGCGGCTGTCGAGCACCTCGCGACCGTAGACGTCCATAATATCGCTCATGTTGTCTCCCTCTCACTTGGAAACGTAGTGGATGCAAGCGACCGGCTGACCGTGCACCGTCGGTGCGCCTCCGTAAGTTAGCCATGTCGCACTTTTTGCATTATGCCCTAAGTTAGCCGAGGGATACACTTGATTTTCGAAAAATTTAGCGGGAACGATGAGGCGTGTCCGCCCGTCGTTCCCGCAGTCTTACTCCTCCGCCTTTGCGGTATCCCACAGGTCGTTGAGGCCGTGGGTCGAAAGCTCGGCAAGATCCACGTGGGCATCGGCCGCCATCTGCTCCATCGCGGCCCAGCGGCGGCGGAACTTTGCCGTGCTGGCACGGAGGGCGCTCTCGGCGTCAATGCCCTCCTTGCGCGCAACGTTGACCAGGGCAAAGAGCAGGTCGCCGAACTCCATCTCGCGCTCGGGCGAGCCAGGGGCCTCGGCCTCAAACTCGGCACGCTCCTCGGCGACCTCGTCCCACACGTCCTGGACCGTCTCCCACTCAAAGCCCACGGCTGCTGCCTTGCGCGACACCTTCTGGGCCTGCATCAGCGCCGGCAGATGCGTGGGCACGCCGTCGAGCAGGCCCTCGGGCGCAGCCTCGCCTGCCGCCACGGCCTTGTCCTTGGCAGCCTTCTCGGCAAGCTTGACCTCATCCCAAATCTTGAGCACCTCGTCGGAGCTCTCGGCATCCGAATCGCCAAACACGTGCGGGTGGCGATGAATGAGCTTGGCGTCGATATCGCGCGCCACGTCGGCCAGCGTAAACTCACCGGCGTCCGCCGCAATCTGCGCATGCAGTACCACCTGCATGAGCACGTCGCCCAGCTCCTCGCGTAGGTGCGCCGCATCGTCGGCCTCGATGCAGTCGAGCGCCTCGTAGGCCTCCTCGATCATGTTCTTGCCGATGCTCTGATGCGTCTGTTCGCGATCCCACGGGCAGCCATCGGGCTGACGCAGACGCCAGATGGTCTGCACCAGATGTTGCAGCTCGGCCGACGCATCTACCAGCGTGGACAGATCGTGCGAGCCCTCGGCATTTTGCTGAGCCATGTGCTGCGCCACGGTTAGTCCTCCTCCATGATCACGTGGCGGAACGCGCCGCCCTCGTAGATGCCGTAGCTGTGCGTACCGTCCTTGGGAATGCTCACGCTGCCGGGGTTGAAGAGCCACAGACCCGAGTGCGCGGCACTTTCCTCGTTGACCTTGATGTGCGTGTGACCGTAGACGAGCGCGGAGCCCTCGGGCAGCGCGGGCGCGTGGTCGACGCTGTTGTGCATGCCGGCGCCAAAGACGTGGCCGTGCGTCAGGAACAGCTCGCGCCCGGCCTCGTCGAACAGCGTGGCGTAGTCGGCCATGACGGGAAAGTTGAGCACCATCTGGTCGACCTCGGCGTCGCAGTTGCCGCGTACCGCGATGATGCGGTCGGCCAGGGCGTTGAGCAGCGGGATTACGCGCTTGGGGGCGTAATCCCGCGGCAGGTCGTTGCGCGGACCGTGGTAGAGCAGGTCGCCCAGCAGCACGATGCGGTCGGGCTGCTGGGATTCGATGGCGGCGACCAGGTGCTCGGCCCAGTATGCCGAGCCGTGGATGTCGGAAGCGATGAGGTATTTCATGGGGAGATCCTTTCGGGATGGGGTTAATGCGGCTGGGCACGGGATGTCGCCGGCCGCGCTATTCAAATCGCAGTGCCGCGCTCTGGGCCGCCTGCATCACGCGCTGGAGCGGCACGTCGTGCTCGCGGGCAAGGCGAGCGCAGCCCTCGTACTCGGGCGCCGCGCGCTCGCTGCCGTCGGGCAGGGTGGCCACTTTAACGGACACCTCGCCCCATGGCGTCGTTGCGCGCTCAAAGCGGCGTGGTAGGCAAACGCGCTCCATAACCTGGCGACGGATGCCGTTGGTCGTGGTTTCCAAGAAGATGATCGTCTGCAGGCGCTCGATATCCTCGTAGGTGCAGATTACCTGCAGCTGCCAGCCGGGGCGGCCTTTCTTACAATAGAGGGGCAGCCAGTGCACCTCGCGCGCACCCGCCTCGCGCAGGCGGTCGGCGGCGTAGGCGAGTACCTCAGGCGACGCGTCGTCGATGTCGCATTCCAGCTTGACGATGGTTTCGGGCGCATCGGTCTCGCGGGACAGCGG
>DBFSAO010000061.1:0-8192 GCA_048500675.1 Collinsella sp. | reverse complement strand
ATACGGTCGGAAAGCGACGCCTTGTCGGCGCGGTTCTTACCCCAAAACGCGCAGCCCACCATGCCGGGGCCCACGTGCGAGCCGATGGTGGGACCCACGGAGCCGCGAATGATCGTGACGTCGGCGCAACCCTCCTCCTTGCGGATGGCGGCTTCGAGCCAGTCACCATCCTTTTCGGCATCGGCCGTCATGATGGCGATGGGCATGGTGCGATCGGGCACGTAGTTCTCGCGGAACGACTTGAGGATGGACTTGAGCGCCTTCTTGCGGCCGCGGTTGACGCCGATCAGCGACAGCGAGCCGGCCAGGTCGTAGGAGAGCTCGGGCTTGACGTCGAGCTTTGCCGTGAGCTGCGCCGCCGCGGGCGGAATGCGGCCGCCGGCAGCCAGTGCGTCGAAGCTCTCGAGCGTAAAGTAGCCGTGCACGTAGGTTTTTGCCTCGTTTGCCCAATCGACCAGCTGTTTGGCGGTCAGTCCCGCCGAACGCTGGCGCACGGCCTCGAGCGCCAAGAGCGCGCCAGTCGCGCAGGGCAGAGCGTTGTCGACCACGTAGAGCTCAAAGTTGGGATACTCGGCGCGCACGGCATCTGCCGCCTGGCACGCGGAGTTGTAGCTCGACGACAGCGCCGAGGTAAAGCACAGGTAGACCGTGGGCGTGCCCTCTTTGGCGCACTCGGTAAAGAACTCGATATAGCGACCGAGCGACACGGCGGAGGTAGACACGCGAGCGCCGGCGCGCATGCGGTCGTAGAACTCCTTAGGGCTCATGCTCGACCAGATATCGTCCGTGCGCTCCTCGCCATCGATGATAAAGGGGAAGCCCAAGATATCGACATCGAGGTTCGCGGCGACCTCGGGGCTAAAGTCGCAGCAGGTATCGACGACGATGCGGCAGCGGTCAGAATGGCCGGTAGATGCAGCCTTGTCCATCAAAGCGACTCCTTACGTAAAAAAGGCGGCCATCCGCATGGGATGACCGCCGGCCGTTAACTCATGCAAGTTAACGTATTTTACTCGTCAAGTGTTTCGATACGGGGCTTGATGATGCCATATCCACCATTCTTACGGTGATACACCACATTGATGAGGCCAGTCGTCGCGTTCTCGAACACGTAGAAGTCGTGGCCCAGCAGATCGGTCTGCACCAGCGCCTGCTCCTCAGTCATCGGGGTGACATCGATGACCTTCTCGCGGACGAGCAGGTCGTCCTCCTCCTCGGGCAGCAGCAGGTCGGCCAGATCCTCGACACGCTCGACCGGTGCAACATCCGCTGCGCTGGCACCACCCTGGCGGTTGTCCACGACCTTGGTCTTGAACTTGCGCAGCTGGCGGGTGACCTTATCGGCGGAGAGGTCGATGGCGGCGTACATATCTGCACCGTGCTCGGCAACGCGAATCACCGAACCGCGGGCGCGAACCGTAACCTCGACGATTGCCGGGTTGGGGTTCGAGGGGTTCTTCTCATAGCGAAGTACAACGTCGACCGTCATGGGCTCGATATCGAAAACCTTGAGCGCCTCGCCGATCTTCTCATCCACATGCGCACGCAGAGCATCGGTTACCGTCGTCTTGCGTCCAGAAACCTTGATATCCATACGTGGCTCCAATCTGCCTCGGGGACTTACTGTACTGGCTATGTACCCATTGCCGTGCATTTAATCACGCGGATTCCCAAAGACCCGAATAACGATTGCTTGATACCGCATACCGAAGTCTCGCACTTTTCTGTGGCAAAGTGCGCTATAGGAGGGAGCCGGCGACTTTGTATTTGGTCCCGAAAATTGGCTTTGACCTGCTGGTTTTATAGAGATGAAAAAGCCGGGCTCCCCTATTGGGGAAGCCCGGCAGTGCGTGTTGAAACCGTGAAGAGGCATCTCTCCTAGCGCATAGGAGACGCCACCCCTAGCAATAACTAGCTATTAAGCTTGTTAATGTCGTCGTCGGTGATGGTGTCTTCCTGGCTGGACGATTTGTCTTCGGAGGATGCGGTCTCATTGTTGGAATCGGAGGATTCGCTGCCGGAGGATGTGGTCTCGCTGGACTCAGAGTCGCCCGGCTGCACGTTAGCGCCCGAAACCGTCTTAGTGGTGAGGTCGTAGGGCATCGTGCCGTACCAGACGCAGTGGACCGCCTCGAGCGTGCCGTCGGCCGTAATACCGTCGAGGGCATCGCTCACGGCACGACACAGTTCGTCATTGGACGAAAGGCCTGCAACACCAAGCGTCGAGGGCGCCTCGAGCGCACCGACATAGGAGATCTCGCTCATCAGGCGCGCAAGGTAACCGCCAGCCGTGGAGTCGCAGATCACATAGTCGACCTCGCCGGACTCGAGCGCCTCAAAGCACTCGTTGATGTTGGAGTAAGTCTTTTGGTTGGCGGTGATGCTCTGCTTAGCAAGCGCCTCCTGCGAGGCCGAGGACATCTGGATACCCAGAGTAGACGCGTTAAGGGTATCGGTGGAAACGCTCAGCGACCCACCATCGCTGGTTTTACCGAACACGGAAGCGGCATCGTACAGGCAGGTGCCGAGCGAGCTAACGTCCCCATCCGTGGAGTTGATCTCGCCGATAAAGATATCAGCCTTTTTGTCACCGAGCGCGGAACCTGCCGAGGACGCATCGACAAAGGCGACCTTAAGGCCCATGCGGCTTGCGAGGGCGCGGGCAGCGTCGACTGCATACCCCGTGAGCTCGCCGTCAGCGCCCTGCATGGCCTGCGGCGCATCGGAGGTATCGAGGGCAACCGTCAGGGTACCGGGGGTGACCAGGGCATCATCCGACACCGCGGGCGTGACGGTCTCGTACTCGATCTGGTCGATCGTGGGAGTCGTGAACGTAGACAGCGGGTTGAACGCGCATCCGCTCAGGCCCAAAACGGCGATGACCGCTGCGGTCCCAGTACCTAACCGAGCCGCGTGCATCAAGCTGCCCCTCACCATGTCCACTACCCTGCCTTCTGTGTCGTATACAATCCGTGCGTTGCGCGGAATATCAGATTGTTCCCACCAGCTGACCTGGTATTTGACCCCACACTTGCGCACCGGGGTGTTTGCTCGGGAGGCCGCAGCCACCTTCACGACTGGCCCGCTCGTCCGCGAGGCGGTATTGCCCCAAAGAAAGTAGAACGGACGGTGCGGCTTACATCTAGGACGCGCCATGATCGCGCCGCGCGCACGCGGTCGCTTACGTGGATCCCTTTGACCGCGTCTGTCTTGGACTAGGACGGGCATTTCGTCCGTCCGCAACCACAGCCTGGTAGGAACGTAGCGCATTATAGCTAAGTTCAAGCTAAAGTTTAAGGTTAGGGGCGTCATTCGCATCGCGAGTACAGATTTCGCAGGTCGGAGTGGGCTATTCGTGCCCCTGTGAAGCCCGGAGCTCCCCCTATGGGGAGCTCCGGGGCACCCTTCCTAGGGTGCTGTGGCCAAAAAATGGCAAATATGAGTACTGTCACCAATTTAGTAACAGGCAATTTTGGCCTCTCGGACAGATTATGCGCTCAGTGTCGCCAACCTGATGCTTAGTTATTCTACATTTGTTTATTATCTTCTTACTTTATGACGCCCCCGAGTCCTAAATTCCTTGATTTTGCTGTTACTGATTTAGTGACAGTACTCATATTTGCCATATTTTGGCCAGGGCATATGATTAACCCCCTATTTTCGACGTGAATTAGACCGGCTTAAGCCCAAAACACGCCCGCAGCGCGTTAAGCAACGCCTCTTGCTTCTTCCTGCGGGCATCGACACGATTCCGGTACCGCTTTCGCATACGCTGGTGGATGCGCCATGCGAGTGCCTCCATTGCCTCCATGTCGCAGAGCATCTCGTTATTGACCGTCGCGACCTCGATTCCCATAGTAATCAAGCCCGTGTTGCGTTTTTCATCATGGACACGTCCCCTCCGGGAGGAATGACCCAGCTCACCGTTGTATTCAAGGTCAAACCGGGCTGCCTCCTGATATGCATCGCAAACTGCATGGGGCATCCCCGAGATTGCCTGCGCGCGGTCATCGAACTCGATCTTGTAGTCGGTCTTAAAGGGACCGCAGGCAAATCCGCCATAGGAAAACGGAAGCGAAAACATGGCAAGCATGATGCACTCCATGGGTGAGCGCAGGTTTTCCGACAGATAGGGACACAGCCGCCGCAGTTGTTTGGCCGCACTCCCCTTGCATGCCGCGAGGTAATCTGTCAGGCGATCGGGCGTCAACACCGGCTCGACTTCAAAGTAGCCCACGTCTGCCGGTTGGTCCTTGTCCTTTGCAAGTCTATTCGCAACAGGTGAGGTGTAGGGAGGCAGATACTTCCCGCGATCGCTCAGTGAAATCTTGGAACACAGTTCCTGGGCCAGAGCAAACGCCTGGATACAGCCGACCTCGCGGGCGACGGCAACACAAAGGGCCTCGGGAGATAGGCTGTACACCCCCGGTTCCACCTCTAGAATCGAGCCGGCAGGCAACCCGGAACACACGGACCAGCCCACACCAGGCATGCGTCGGCGCTGCGCCGCAGATCCCACCAGCAAGCACAGATCTTCTTGCACCTCGCCGCTTTTGACTCCAATTCGCACCAGGTCGGGAAGATAGATATCCTCGGTCGAAGGCGATGACGTACACAGCACGCGGCACTCCTCCTCGGGCTCAAGGTCCTTCCAGCCGATGTAGCCCATCTGTCGGCGCTCGGCGCGCATCATGCGTAGCGCCGAGGCGCCCGTTAGGATTGCGGAAGCCGCTAGCTGTTCGCCTGTCGGCTCGTTGCACCGCTCAATCTTTACCGCCACACGAATCACCCCTACCAAACGCGTGCGATAGCGAGGCCATCAACGGCCGCGGCACCGGCGCGCTTGAGTTCCGCCGAAGCCGCTGCCATCGTCGCGCCCGTGGTGATAACGTCGTCGATAAGCAGCAGGCGGCGGCCCCGCACGTCCTCAACGGTCTCGTACATGCCTCGGGCACGTTCACGGCGTTCTTCACGACCGAGTTCACGCTGGTCGCCATGGCCGTACTTAACGAGGGCGTCGAGCAGCGGAACACCCGACAGCTCGCAAAATGGGCGCGCGATGGCTTCCATATGATCGAAGCCGCGTCGCCGAAACGCCGCCGACGTCGCGGGCACAAACACCACTGCATCGGCGCCGGACAACACACCGCCATAGCGATCGGGTGCCGCGACCTGGGCATGTAAGGCGGTGTCGTATAGCAGCTCTGCCAGATACGGCGCCAGGCGTCGCTCGCCCGCGTCTTTGTACGCTTTGATGATCCGCGGCAGCGGATGCGTGTAAACGGCACATGCCAGGCACCGGTCGAGTGCTTCGGCCATCGCCGAGGACGTACCCTCGACCGAGCACTCGGTGCACAACAAGTCTCCAAACGGGGCACCGCATCGAGTGCAGCTATGCCGCGGGTCGATAAGCGCAAGCGCCGCCAGGCAGTCTTGGCAAATAAGCGCGCCGGAGCGCTCGCAGCCGGCGCATCGCGTGGGCGACAACGCCTCAAGCGCCTCGTGCGCCGCCCGCTCGGCAACCGGTAGCAATTCGTCCGCAAACGGTAGAATGTCGGCACCTTGCAGGCATCCCAACACATTCAAATGTCTCTTCACGACACAACCCTCCCTACGTTCGGTCGCAGGGAGGGTTGTTGATTCAGCGCTATGGTACCCCGACGCGTTTGGGGTCAGGCAGGTTAAATCCGTTTGCGGGCACTATTCGCCGGTGGGCGGTTGCGGTGCGGACGAGTTTTGGGTCGAGTCCTCGCCACCATCCTGGCGCGGCTTGCGGGAACGACGACGGCGACGGCGCTTTTGACCCTGGTCGGCCGAACCCTCGCCACCACGATCTTCACGCGACTCGTGTTCGTCGCGAGCAGCGCCGCGCGCGGCCTTGGCGGCCGCGCCTCCGCCATCTCCGGGGCGACGGCGCGTGACCTTGACCTCGCCATCCGAGACCTGATCGGCCACGGAGGGCACCGAGGGCTTTTGCTGCGTGCCCGAGGAATGGCGACGACGCGGACGCGAGGCGCGCTCGTCATCGTTGCGATGCTTGCCACCCTTGTCGGCAGGCGTATCGGAACCCGAACCACCCTTGGGGGCGGCACCGGCTTCGCGAGCGGCTGCGGCGCGGAAGGCGTCCTCGCGCTCCTCGCTCGACAAATGGCGGCGGCGACGGCGCGTGGGATTCATGCCACCGCCGCGATTCTGCTGCTGAGGCTGCTGGGCCTCGCGCTCGCGGGAGGAGTTCTTGCCTGCGGGAGCGGCCTCGCCGGCATCGCCCGAACCCGAGCGCTTGCGGCGGCGACGTCCACCGGCAGCCTCCTCGGCCTCGGGTGCCTCGGCCTTGCCGCGACCCTTACCGCGGCCGCGACCCTCGCCTTGGCTCTGACCGGCACGGGTATCGGCGTCCGCATCGCGGCGACGGCGCTTGGGCATCGTCGTCCCCGCCAGACGGTCGGCGCTCGACAGGCCATCGCCCACGTCGACGCCGTTCTCGCGGTCGAGCTCCATAAGCGCCAAGCGCATCTCGGGCGACTCGATACGCTCGAGCACATCGCGCGTCACGCAGTCGGGGCGGCAGTTGCAACCCTGCTCGGCAGCCTTCTTTTTGCAGCCCTCAGAGCAGGTCATGTCGGCCAGGTTGACCTTGAAGACCTTGCCGTTCTCCAGGCGCAACACCAGCTGCTCACGCGGCGTGTCATATTCCTGGATGCGCGCCTTGCCAAGCGGCGTATCGATAAGCGTCTTCTTTTTGGGCGCGCGGCTCTTAAAGTCCTTGTACGCCTCAAACTCGTAGCGCAGGCAGCACATCAGGCGGCCGCAGACGCCGCTAATCTTGGATGAGTTGAGCGGCAGATCCTGCTCTTTTGCCATGCGGATCGAAACCGGCTCAAACTGTCCGCCAAAGCGCGTGCAGCAGAGCTCCTGGCCGCACTGGGCATAGCCGCCCACCAGGCGGGTCTCGTCACGCACGCCGATCTGGCGCATGTCGACGCGAATGTGCAGCGTCGAGGACAGGTCCTTGACGAGCTGACGGAAATCGACGCGCTCCTCGGCGGCAAAGTAGAACACAGCCTTCTCGCCGCCAAACAGGTACTCGACGCCGACCGGCTTCATCTCGAGGTCGAGCTCCTTGACCAGACGGCGGAAGTCGACCATGGCCTCGTCACCCTGGATAGCCAGGTCGTCGGCAAGCTGCAGGTCGATATCGCTCGCTACGCGCAACACGGGCTTGAGCGGCTGACCGATTTCGTCGAGCGGCACCTCGAAGGGGTCGGCCGTGACCAGGCCGATCTCGGTTCCGCGCTCGGTGGAGCAGATGGCATAATCGGCCTCGAGGATATCCAGATCCTGTGGGTCGAACCACAGGTCGCGCGAGGCGTAGGTAAACTTAACGGGTACGACTAACGGCATTTCAGTGCCTTCCTGATATCGAACAGCATGACCTCGATGGCCAGCTGGGGAGTAACGTTTCTGGCGATGTTGCGCTCAGCGGTGGCAACCGCCTCGAGCGCCCGGGTGGCACCCGCAACATTCGTCGCCGCGGCAAGCCGCCCGATCGTGTCGCGCACGTCCTCGTTCACAACGTCTGCCGCCCCATCCTGAAGCGTCAGCAGCACGTCGCGCATGAGCGTCCGCGCGCTCGCCAGCGCTTCCATGATACCCGAACGCTCGCGCGCGTTGAGTTCGCGCTTGTTGCGGTCCTCAAGCTGCTTCAGTGCTCCACGCGACAGGTAGTCGGCATTTTGCTCGAGCACCTTTTCCTGCGTGGACTTGACCTCGGCGAGCGGCGCCTTGACGGCGACGATGAGCGACTTGGCGCGACTGAGCACATCGGCCTCGTCGGCGGCAATGAGTGAGTCGATGGCACGGACCATCTGGCGACGGGCGTCCTGGCGCTCGGCGCTCTTGAGGAACTCGATGCCACGCGTGGGGCTTCCCGCTACGGCGACGGCCATGCGACAACGCGCGATGTCCTGACCGGTGGCGCGGCTCACGGCCTGCGCGGCCGCGGTGGGCGACACCAGCCGAAACGGCACACACTGGCAGCGGCTCACGATGGTGGGCAGCATCACGTCTGCCGAGGTGCCCAGCAGGATGAACATGACGCCCTCGGGCGGCTCCTCGAGCGTTTTGAGCAGCGCGTTGGCGGTGTTGGCGCGCAGCTGCTCGGCACGGTCGATGATGTAGACCTTGGCCTTGGC
>DBFSAO010000060.1:0-4740 GCA_048500675.1 Collinsella sp. | reverse complement strand
CTCGCGGCACAGCTTGGTGTAGTTGTGGCGGTTGAACTTGGGCGCCAGCTTGCGGGCGCGCGCCATGTACTCCTCGTAGAGTGCGTTGGCGGCACCGGGCGTGGCCTCGTACGGGCGGCAGCGATAGAGCATCTGCATCATGACGTCGCCAAAGAGCACCGCGTACACGGCCTGCTTGAGCAGCGCGGGCGTAATCTTAAAGCCGGGGTTATCCTCGCCAAGCGCCACGGCCGAAAGCGAGATCACCGGGATCTCGGGGTGGCCGCTCTCGCGCAGGGCCTTGCGGATGAGCGCGATGTAGTTGGTGGCACGGCAGCCGCCACCGGTCTGGCTGATGACCACGGCCGTCTTGGACAGGTCGTAGCGACCGCTCTCGATGGCCTCCATGATCTGGCCCGTCACCAGAATTGACGGGTAGCAGATGTCGTTGTTCACGTAGCGCAGGCCGGCCTCGACGGCATCGTGGTCAGTCGAGGGCAGCAGCTCCAAGTTGTAGCCGGCACCGCGGAACACCTCTTTGACCAGGTCAAAGTGGATCGGCGCCATCTGCGGGCACAGGATGGTATAGCCCTCGTCACGCATCTGCTCGGTAAAGGGCACCTTGGGCCATGCGGTCGAGGCGCTCTCACGCTGCGCCTCGAACGTGTACTTGCGGCTCGCGAACGCGGGAGCGTCCGTGGAGGGAGCCACCGGCGCAGCATCGCCCTGCTCGTAGGCCTCGCCCGCAGCCGTGGCCTCTGCCAGGCGCTCGGCCTCCTGGTCCTTGAGCGCTGCCATGAGCGAGCGGATGCGGATGCGCGCGGCGCCCAGGTTGGACACCTCGTCGATCTTGAGCACGGTGTAGATCTTACCGCTGGCCTCAAGGATTTCCTGCACCTGGTCGGTGGTCAGAGCGTCCAGACCGCAGCCGAAAGAGTTAAGCTGGATCAGGTCCAGGTCGTTGCGCATCGTCACAAAACGGGCGACGGCGTACAGGCGGCTGTGGTACATCCACTGGTCGACGACGCGGATGGGACGCTCGGGCTTCACCAGATGCGCGAGCGAATCCTCGGTAAAGACCGCAAAGCCAAAGCTCGAGATAAGCTCGGGCAGGGCGTGGTTGATCTCGGGGTCGTTATGGTAGGGACGACCGGCAAGCACGATGCCGTGACCGCCGTGGTCCTCGACCCACTTAAGGGCCTCCTCGCCCATGGTCTGGATATCCTCGTGGAAGCGCGCATCGGCCTCAAAAGCAGCGTTGACAGCGGCATCGACCTCAGAGCGCGTGATCTTGGGACCGCGCACGCGACCGCGACCGGCCTCAGCATCGGCCACGCGGTCGACGGCGAGCACCTGGTACAGACGGCGCTTGAGCTCGGTCTTGTCGTGATAGGGCACAAACGGGTACAGGAACTCGATGTTCTGCTCGCGGATCTCGTCGATGTTGAGCGCCAGCGCCGTGGGGTAGCTCATGACGATAGGGCAGTTATAGCAGTTGCCTGCCGTCGGATCCTCCTTGCGCTCCCAGCGCACGCACGGCATCCAGATAAAGTCGACGTCACGGTCGATGAGGTTCATCACGTGGCCGTGGCTCATCTTGGCCGGATAGCACACGCTCTCGGACGGCATGGACTCAATGCCCGCCTGGTAGGTCTTTTTGCTCGACTGGTCGGACAGCTGCACGCTAAAGCCCAAGCGCGTAAAGAACGCGTGCCAGAAGGGATAGTTCTCGTACATGTTGAGCGCGCGCGGGATGCCGACGGTACCGCGCGGGGCCTCGTCGGGGCTCAGCACCTCGCGGTTAAAGAGCAGCTCGTTTTTCTTTTTGAAGAGGTTGGGAGCCTCGGTCTTCTGCTTTTTGTGGCCGGCGCCCTTCTCGCAGCGGTTGCCGGTAATGAAGCGCCTGCCGCCGCCAAAGTCGTTGACGGTGAGCTGGCAGTTGTTTGAGCAACGGCCGCAGCGAACATGCTTTTGCGTCACGGTGAGGTGCGCGATATCCTCGGCCGAAAGGATGGTCGAGGTGCCGTCGGCGCCGGCGCGATCGCGGGCGAGCAAGGCCGCACCGTAAGCGCCCATGCAGCCAGCGATGTCGGGACGCACGGCATGAACGCCGGTGAGCTGCTCAAACGCACGCAGCGTGGCATCAGACATAAAGGTGCCGCCCTGGACGATCACCTGACTGCCAATCTCCTTGGGATCGCGCAGCTTAATGACCTTGAACAGGGCGTTCTTGATGACGGAATAGGACAGGCCGGCCGCGATGTCGCCCACCGTGGCGCCTTCCTTTTGCGCCTGCTTGACGCGCGAGTTCATAAAGACCGTGCAGCGGCTGCCCAGGTCGACGGGGGCCTTAGCATGGATGGCGGCGTCGGCGAACGCGCGCACGTCCATGTTCATAGAGACGGCGAAACTCTCGATAAAGCTGCCGCAGCCCGACGAGCAGGCCTCGTTGAGCATGATGTGCTCGATGACACCGTCCTTGACGCGCAGGCACTTCATGTCCTGGCCGCCGATGTCCAGGATAAACTCGACGCCGGGCAGGAACGCCTTGGCGCCGCGCAGGTGCGCGACGGTCTCGATCTCGCCGGAATCGGCCTTGAGGGCCTCGATGAGCAGCGCCTCGCCGTAGCCCGTGGTAGTCACGTGGCCGATGGTGCAGCCGGCGGGGATGTGGTTGTAGAAATCGGCCATGATGACCTTGGCCGTGCCCAGGATGTCGCCGTTGTTGTTGCCGTACCAGGTGTGCAACAGCTGGCCGTCCTCGCCCACGAGCGCGGCCTTCATGGTGGTGGAGCCGGCGTCGATGCCGATGAACACGCGTCCGGCGTAGCCGTCGAGCTTGCCCTTGGGAACGACCTCGGTGTCGTGGCGATTCTTGAACTCAGCAAAGTCCTCATCGGTGGCAAAGAGCGGATCCAGGCGCTCGACCTCAGCACCCTGCGTGTCGCCCAAGCTGTCGATGGCCTCGATAAGCTGCGGGAACGTGCTGAGCTTGTTGGACTCGTGCGCCATGGCGGCGCCGCTCGCCACAAACAGGTGAGCGTTTTGGGGCACGATACGGTGCTCCTCGTCCAGGTTGAGCGTGAGGTAGAAGCGGTGACGCAGCTCGGAGAGGTACTGCAGCGGGCCGCCCAGGAAGGCGACGTTGCCGCGAATGGGACGGCCGCACGCCAGGCCCGAGATGGTCTGGGTCACGACGGCCTGGAAGATGGAGGCGGCCACGTCCTCGGGACGGGCACCCTCGTTGAGGAGCGGCTGCACATCGGTCTTGGCAAAGACGCCGCAGCGACTGGCGATGGGATAGATGGTGGTGGCGTTGGCCGCGAGCTCGTTGAGGCCGCTCGCGTCGGTGTGCAGCAGGGTTGCCATCTGGTCGATGAACGCGCCCGTGCCGCCGGCGCAGGTACCGTTCATGCGCTGCTCGATGCCGTTGTCGAAGTAGATGATCTTGGCGTCCTCGCCGCCCAGCTCGATGGCGACGTCGGTGGCCGGGATGAGGGTCTCGACGGCGCGTTTGCTGGCGATGACCTCCTGGACAAACTCCAGCTCGAGCCACTGGGACAGTAGCAGGCCGCCCGAGCCGGTAATGGCGCAGGTCATTTGGGCCGTCGGCAGCACGGTTGCAGCACCCTCGAACAGGTCGCGGGCGCAGGCACGGACGTCGGTGTGGTGGCGCTGGTACTTGGCGTAAACGATCTGGTTGTCGTCGTTGAGCACAGCGAGCTTAACGGTGGTGGAGCCCACGTCGATGCCCAGGTGCAGGTTGCCGTGGGCGTTGCCGGGGTTGAAGATCGCGCCTTCGGGGGCGTGGGCGGCGGCTACGGGCTCAGCGGCGGTGGCGGGCTCACTGGCGATGGACGTCTCCCCTGCCGCGTTCTTGGCATCGGCAACTGCCTCGGCGACCTTCTCGGCAGCGGCAGTCGCGGCCTTCTGCGCGGCGTCCACCACGGCGGGCGCGGCCTCGCGTGCGGCAGCGACCATGCGGTCCTTGATGCCCTCGACGAGTTTGCTCATTGTCTCTCCTCTTAGTTGTTGGACTCGACGATTGCGGCGGTGTCGACCGCGTCCTCGAGCTGCAAGTTCAATAGCTTCATGCCGTATTCCGGAACGTTGATATCGATGGGTTGGCCATACAGGTCACCAGGGCGCACAAAAGCGAGCACCGTCATAATGCGCGCCATGGCCTCGGGTGATTCGGTGAGCCCACGCTCAAACCAGCGCTGAATCATGCCGACCTCGGCACTCACGACATAAGTGACGTAGTAGTCAAAGAACGTGCCCAGCGCCAGGCCCAAAATGCCCGTCTGCGCACGCGGCACTACCGCCTCACGCGCGGTATCGATAATCCTTTTAATGAAGGCCTGGTCGCCGCCCGGACCCAGCAGCGCACCGATTAAGTCGCGGTTGGCCGCAAGATAGCGCAGCAGCTCAACCGAACCGGGCGCCGGCTCGAGCTCATCGATGTTGTGATAGAGATCGGGCAGCTGAGCTGCGGTGATAAGCTCAATGCGCTCACGGATCTCGGTCAGCAAGCCGTCCTCGATTTGATTGATAAAGTCGGGAATATCGCGGTAGTGCGAATAGAACGTGCGGCGCGTAAGGCCAGCGCGCTCGGTGAGCGACGCGACATTAATGCGCGAAAGGTCGCCGCTTTCGGCAAGCTCGCTGGCAAGTGCCTGGCGAAGGGCACGCTGCGAGCGAAGGGACCGGCGATCGCATTTCTCGAGCTGGGACAAGCGTCCTCCTTGTTACTCAGCCTGT
>DBFSAO010000006.1:0-11521 GCA_048500675.1 Collinsella sp. | reverse complement strand
ACCAGCAGGTCGGCGCACTTGCCGGCCTCGATGGAACCGGTCTCGTCCTCGATGTGGCACATCTTGGCACCGTTGAGGGTGGCGCAGGTGATGGTCTCGACCGGAGTGAAGCCGATCTTGTCGACGAACTCGTACATCTCCTCGATGGAGCAGGTGCCGTACGGGGTGACGAAGGAGAAGGAGTCGGAGCCGATCGTCATGACGACGCCGCGCTTCTTGGCCTCGCGCAGGCAGTCGTAGTTGCGCTGCAGCTCCTTCTCGACCAGGGTGCCCTCGTACTTGTCGTGCAGCTCGGGGACGTAGACGGGCGGATAGGTGGCGTACCAGGTGGGCAGGAAGGCGATCGTCGGGGTGAAGAAGGTGCCCTGCTCGGCCATGAGGTCCATGGTGCGCTCATCGATATCGAAGCCGTGAATCAGCTGCTCGCAGCCAAAGCGAACGGAATCGTAGGCAGCGGCGTGGTTGTTGTAGCAGTGACTCCACACGGGGATGCCGACCATCTTTGCCTCTTCGACCACGGCCTGGATCTCCTCGGAGCAATAGTGCTGGTCGCGACCGGAATCCCAACGCCAGATGCCACCACCGGTAGCCCAGATCTTGATGGCATCGGGGTTCTCGCGCAGGCGACGACGGACGGCCTTGCGCAGATCCCAAGGACCATCGACCTGGTCGCCCCAGGGATGGGATTCCTTGTTGAGCTCCTGGGTGCAGTGGTGGGAGTCACCGTGGCCGGCAACGCGGCAGAAGCCAAGACCAGTGGCCAGAACGCGCGGGCCCTTGAAGACGCCCTTGTCGATGCAGTCGCGAATCTGGATACCAAAGCGGCCGATCTCGCAGACGGTGGTGAGGCCGTGGGTGAGGCAGTCGTAGGCCTGCTTGACGGCGACGGCCTGCTTCTCGAGGAGCGGCTGCATGACCCAGTCGGTGTCATCGTCGGTCAGGTTGCCCGAGAAGTGCAGGTGGGTGTCGATCAGGCCGGGAAGGACGGTCTTGCCGGCGGCGTCGATAACCTCAACGCCCTCGGGAAGGTCCTGCATAGCACCGGCATACTCGATCTTGCCGTTGTCGTCGACGAGAACGAGGGAGTTCTCGACCGGCTCGGCACCGGTACCGTCGATGAGCTTGCCGCCAACGATTGCGTACTTAGTGGACATGGTTCCTCCTTATGGATCCATATAGTGGGCGAGGCCATGTTGGGTTATGGCCTCACAAAGCTACCCAAGTGGTGCCGGGTTCGGTGCGCGGAAGAGAGGGGTCCGCGCACCCGATCCGCCCCGGCTAGGCGTTATTTTTTGCGGGAATTGGTGAAGGCCATGAGGGCCAGGCCAACGGCCAGCCAGCCGATCACGATGCTCCACTCCACCATGTTGAGGGAGGCGGGAGAGAACGGGACCACGAGCAGGCCAATGATGACGGCGCAGGCAGCGACAGCGAGGCTGATGCCAAACTTGCCGCCGGGCACCTCGTAGGGACGAGGCAGGTCGGGCTCGGTGAAGCGCATGCGCAGGCAAGCGAGGGCGACCATGCCGCAGGAGAAGATGAAGGCGAGAGCCGACACGTTGGTCAGAGGGATGAGCATGTTCTTGCCCAGGAACGGACCGATGACGGTGATGACGCCCAGAACGGCGCAGGCGAGCTTGGGAGCGCCGGACTTGGGATCGACCTCGGCGAACTTCTCGGGCAGCTGGCCCTTGCGGCCCATGGCGAGCATGATGCGGCTCGTGGCGCCGTAGAAGGAGTTCATCGGGCCCATGGGTCCAAGCGTGGCGATGACGAGCATGGCCAGGTACAGGAGCATGTTGATGCCCTTGAGGCAGGCAAGCGCGGGAACCGGGCTCTTGACAAACTCATGCCAGTCGAGGATGGTGCCGAACGAGTAGATGCAGACCATGTAGAAGCCGCCGGCGGCCAGCAGGGCCAGGGAGATGATCTTGCCGAACTTGTTCCAGTTGAGGCCCTCGGCTGCTTCCTCAGCCTGCTGAGGAATGGTATCGAAGCCGGCGTAGAAGAACGGGGTCAAAACCAGGACCGACACGATGCCGGCGAACAGGCTGGTGCCCTCGGTAGCGGGCTTGCCGCCGCCAGCACCGGTGACCTGGGAGAACACGGGCATGGCGTGTTCCGGCGAACCGGTGAACAGCGAGACACCCATGGCGAGCAGCATGCCGCAGAGCAGAGCCTTGGTCAGGAAGGCCTGGAGCTTGGCGGCCGAGCTGGCACCGCGGAAGTTGAGGAAGATGACGTAGACTGCAAAGCCGAGCGCGATCAGCGTCGGGAACAGGTAAACGTCGGCCCCCAGGATGGTGTAGAGCTTGATGGCGCGCAGCCACTCAAGGCCGGGCAGGCTGCCGAACATCTCGGACACGAGGGTCGAAATGGCGATGGCCTCCCACGGGCACAGGATGCCGTTGCCCAGGGCCAAAAGCCATCCGGTGATGTAGCTCAGCGTACGGCCAAAGCTACGATCGACATACTCGACGATGCCACCCGAAATGGGGATAGCAGCCGTGAGCTCACCGAAAACAGCTCCGACGGGCACGAGGAAGATTGCACCCAAGAGGAATGCGATCATAGCGGGAACGGGACCGCCGCCCACGACCATCCAGTCGCCGACCTGCAGGACCCAACCGGTACCGATGATGGCACCGAAACCGATGGTGAAGAAGTTCCAGAGCGAAAGCGTTTTCTTCATGCCGCCGTTACCTTCGACTGCAACTTCTGCGTTCTTGTCCGCCATTGTTCCCCTCCTTTCCTTATTGACGCCTCTTTGGCGTCACCCCTTGCGCGGTCTGTTTTGCCGCGCGCTTTTATTTCGTGGCTTTAAGATACGGCCTTGGCACAGCAGCGCCGCTTGTGGCTCGACCGAAGGCAGAACTGCAAAACGAGCGGCGCCGTTTTTGGGACGAACGGCGGAAGACGTCATTCGTCTTGGACGCTTTCATCTTGTCTGCTTTTGAATACCTGTTGCCGTGACGCTTGGCGCGCGGCGCGGCAACGTTCATACCATTTGTCAGGCTTTTGGCGCACATGCCCATGTGTCGTGCATCTTTTTATGTAGGATAGACAAGTTACACATGAGGCAAGGTGATTCGAATGGCATACGGATACAATGACGGCGACCAACGGCCACAAAGCGTGCGCCTTGCCGGCCGCACCACGCCAACGCCCAGAAGCACCTCCGACAACGACAACCCGCAGCGCCCCCAAGAGCAGCTCGGGGCTTCTTCGCGGCAACAAAGCCGTACCGTGCAGCAGCCAGACCGCATGAGTACGAGCACACGCCAACGCCAGACCGACACATCGCAGCCACGCCGCTACGATCGCCGTAAGACCGACTACTACGTTAAGCGCTCCTTTTCGCGACCTCAACGCGATCGCGGCAATTACGCCCCTCGCCCCGCGTCGCACACCACAAGTCACGCGCTTCCGGCCCGCCGCCTACGCCTTGCGTTTTGCTCCATCGCCGCCTGCCTCGTCTTTGTGTTTTTGGGATCCTGTATCTCTCACGGATCAGCCGGTCTCGAGCCCACTGCCGAGGACAAGCTGCTTAAAGCTCCCGTCGCACCCGGTTACTCCTTTGCGTTCTCAACCCCACGCTCGCAGTGGCAGGCCGGCACCATGCCCCACATCTACCAAATTGACCCCGCATGGTCGGAGCTGCCCTATGCCGGTGGCACTATTCGCGAAAACGCTTGCGGTCCCACTTGCCTCACCATGGTCTATATCTTTAAGACCGGCCATACCGATAA
Organism: Collinsella sp.; assembly: GCA_048500675.1. Taxonomy (GTDB): domain Bacteria; phylum Actinomycetota; class Coriobacteriia; order Coriobacteriales; family Coriobacteriaceae; genus Collinsella. The sequence goes on along the minus strand of DBFSAO010000006.1, from coordinate 7,772 downwards.
GACGCCGGTCGATATATGCGCACTGGCCGAAGCCGGCAACTACGCCCCCACTGGTGCCACCGAGTGGTCGTTTATGACAGGCGGTGCGTGGCAGCTGGGGCTCAACGGAACACAGCTCTATAACAATCGCGAATCGATTACCCAAGCACTTCGCTCGGGTGCGCCCGTCATCGCCGCAGTGCGCCCCGGCACGTTTACCAACGTAGGCCACTATATCGTGCTCTACGGCATCGACGATGCCAACCAGATTGGCGTCTACGACCCCAACTCGGCCAGCCGCAGCGCCCGCCGCTGGGGCGTGGTGGAGGTCCTCAACGAAATCGAAGCCATGTGGGCCTACTACTAGTCATTGGGCACTCATTGGGGACAGACTTAAATGAGTGGTCGTCGGGGACAGTCTTACGGACGCCGGCCGAGAGCAGACGAAAAGGGCCATCCCGAACTGCTTGGAACTGCCAGCACGGAAAGCGCATCCTGCTTTGGGGCCCAATAGCGGGATGCGCTTTCCGTTAGCGGCCCGTTTGGGAAACTAGGGACCGCTTTTCGACAAAAATCCGGGATGCATTTTCCGATTGAGGGCCTCAAGGGAAACCGCACCCCATGTTGGACGCTCATTCTGGGATGTGCTTTCCGCAGTTGATCGATGCGGCCTTTAAGGACTGTCCCAAGCTGCCGGCAGGAAAGGAACGTCCCCAAGTGCCGGGTTTCCGCAGCCTGCAATGCTCCTCATGAACAGCCGCCTCAATAACAAAAGCCCCCGCGGCCGAAACGGGCCGCGGGGGCAGCAGGCTTGCAAGGGTTAACTCAAGTCCTCGCCATTTGATGCAATGACCTTTTGATACCAGCAGAAGCTGTCCTTTCGGTAGCGATCGAACGTGCCTTTGCCCGTATCATCGGCATCAACATAAACAAAGCCATAGCGCTTCTTCATCTGCCCCGTCGAGGCCGATACCAGATCGATACAGCCCCACGGCGTGTATCCCATCAGGTCAACACCGTCCTCGACAATTGCATCGCGTAGCGCAAGAATATGCCTGCGCAGGTAATCAATATGATACGCATCGTGGACTTTGCCGTCTTCCAGCGCATCGAGTCCGCCCACACCGTTCTCAGCGATAAAGAGCGGAAGATGGTAACGATCGTGGTAGCCGGCAAGCGTCACGCGCAAACCCAGCGCATCGATCTGCCATTTCCAGGCAGTCTCTTTATCCTTGAGGTACGGATTGCGCAGCGTCGGGAACACGTTGCCCTCCGCCTTCTCGGCGATCACCTGGTCATCGGCGCACACCAAGCGCGAGCAATAGTACGAGAACGAGATGAAGTCGACGGTATGCTCGGCCAGATACTCCGTATCGCCCGGCTCAAAGGGCACGTGAACACCCTCTTTCTCGAGCGCACGCAGCTTCCAAGTAGGATAGGCGCCCGCAGCCATCACGTCAGTGTAGAAGTAGCGGCCGCGGTCCTCCTCATACGCAAGCCATACGTCCTCGGGCGCACAACGGTACGGATAGGTCGCACCGGCAGCGATCATGCAACCCACCTTGTTTGCGGGATCGATCTTGTGCAGGATCTCGACAGCGCGAGCGCTCGCCATAAACATATGGTGCGAGAACGCCGCGGTCACGGCTGCACGGTCACGCTCATCCTCGAGCGTGACGCCCGCGTTGAGATAGGACAGCGCCACGCTGTTGATCTCGTTGAAGGTGAGCCAATAACGCACGAGGCCCTGGTACGCACGTCCGACGGTCTCGACGTAGTGCGCATACCGCTCGATCATCTCTCGGCTTTGCCATCCACCATAACGCTCGACCAGAGCCAACGGATAGTCGTAGTGCGACAGCGTCACGAGCGGCTCGATTCCGTGCTCGCGCAGCGCCTCGAATACCTGACGGTAAAACTCCAAGCCCTCACCGTTGGGCTCGGCCTCCATCCCTGTGGGAAAAATACGGCTCCAACAAATTGAAAGACGCAGGCACTTAAAGCCCATCTCGGCAAAGAGCTCGACGTCCTCGCGCCAATGATGGAAGAAGTCGTTGCCCCAACGGCATGGATACAGCCTGTCCGGATCATCCACGGGCTTTTGCCTGCCAAACATCACATCCCAGCGGTCGGGACCCTGTGGAATCAGGTCGGAGTGCGACATACCGCGGCCGCCCTCGTTCCAGCCCCCTTCGGCCTGGTTGGCAGCGAGCGCGCCGCCCCACAAAAAGCCCTCGGGCATACCGGCAGCAGACGTTCTGTCAAAGTAACCCATGCTACTCAGCATCCTCGGCAGAAGCTGCCGCGGCGTTCTCCTGCTCCTGAGCCAGGAGCTGGTTATCGTACACCTTAAAGAACGGGTACCAGACCACAGCCATGACCACGATCAAAACGATCGTAAACACCCAGATGCGCGGGTCGAGGCACTGGACAAAGCCCTGAACGAAGATGGGGAACGTGCCGCTCACCAAGATGTAGAAGTTAGAGACAAGACCCAGTGAGACCGCACCCCAATACAGTAGGGCCGAGATCATGCCGCCTAGCACAAACGGAATCATGAGGATCGGGTTGAAGATGATGGGCGCGCCGAAGATCGCGGGCTCGGAGATACGGAAGAAGCTCGGCACGATCGATGCCCTGCCAAATGCCTTGAGCTGCTGCGACTTTGCCCTAAACGCGCAGAGCGCCACAAAAGAGAACGTATTACCCGTGCCGCCGATGAGGTTGATGGCCAACGACATGAGCGCCGGGTGGAACTCAAGCGGCTGCCCGGCAGCATAGAGCGAGGCGTTGGCGGCAAAGGCGGCAAGCGTGACCGGGGCGGTGATGGGCATTACGATCATGTTGCCGTGGACGCCAAAGCACCAAAACAGCAGCGTCATGAAGCAGATAAGCAGTGCGCCGGGCACAGAGTCAACTGCGACGGAAAGCGGGGCAGCGAGCAGCTTCTCGATAACCGAGGGGATGGACAGCGCGGGATCGATCATCTGGATCAGCAGGTTGCCGCCAAAGAAGATGAGGATGTTGGCGAGCATAGGTACGATGGCGCCAAAGGTTTCGGACAAAAACGGCGGCACGCCATCGGGCATCTTGATGGTGATGCCCTTGGTCTGGCAGAAGCGCGTGACCTCGACGGAGACCAAGGCAACGATGATGGCGGTAAACAGGCCCTGCGCACCCAGATAGGTGCAGGGGACCGCCTGGAGCACGGACTCGTCAGCAAGCTGGTAGTAGGACGACGGCGCCGCGGCGATCAGGAACATCACCAGCGAGGTCATGCCGGCGTTAAGCTTGGGCATCTTGTAGGTGCCCGCCAGGTTATAGGCGATTGCGAACGTCACGATCACCGACAGTATGCCCATCGTCATGTTGAAGGGAATGAGCAGCGTGAGCTTATTGGCCGTGGCAAAATCGAGCCAAGGGCCAAAGACGGACCAGAACCCGCCCTGCGCCACCAGGTCGGCCGTGACCGGCGGGTTGGCGAGGATCATAAAGACGGCAGATACCAAGATGAAGCTGATCGCGCTCATAAAGCCCTTTTGCATGGAGGCAAAGTGGCGCTCGGTGCCGCAGAAATTGGCGATAGGGGTCAGTTTTTCCTGAAGCAGGGTCATGAACTTCTCCATGGTTGCCTCCTAACCCAACAGCGACTGGGCGAGTGCCAGCACGTTGGCGGCGTTGCCCATGCCGTAGTCCTGTGCGGGGATGACCGCGGTCGGCTTACCGCTCCCCTGCTTGACGGTGTTGAGCTGGTAGGACACCTGCGGCCCCAAGAGCAGCACGTCATAATTGGCGCACGTCTCCTGATACTCGCCGATACCCACCGCATCGATATCGAGCTCGATGCCGTTTTGCTCCGCATATTTCTCGAGTTTCTTCATCAGAATGCTTGTAGACAGACCAGCTGCGCAAACAAGAAGGATCTTCATAAGGGATTCCCTTCGCATTGATTGGTTGGATAGTCACCGCACGCCGCTAGGCGTTCTTGGTTGCAGTGCGCTCATACAGGCAGATCAGCTCCTGCACGAGCTCCTGAGCAAGCATGGAGCACATGAGGTGGTCCTGAGCATGGACCAGCAACACATCCACCGACAGATGCTCGCCCGCTGCCTCAGTCGAAAGCAGCTGCGTTTGGATGTGGTGAGCCTTGATTCCCGCATCCTTTGACTGCTTCATGAGTTTGGCGGCGGCGTCAAAATCCCCCGCCTTTGCCTTTTCAAGGGCTTCGAAGGCAAGGCTGCGTGCCTCTCCCGCTGCAGCGACCAGCTGAAACGAAACCATCTCGGTTCCCTGATCGTCCATAACGGTCTCCTCTCCCGTGATGTTTGGTTTGTACTTGAATATCCGAAACGCCTATCTCCCGCCCGCAATCCTCGAGGTTTATTGCAGGTAGACTGACAGGGTCATCGACAAAAGAAGTCTTAAGCCGTATGCGCTTGCACAAGCGCCATCAGCTCATGCCAGGACCGGCGCTCGCGTAGGCGCTCGACCCCCTGGCGGTCCATAAAGATCTCGGCGAGCAGTGAGCTCAAGATCCGCGCCTCATCGCCGCCCGACCGGGCAAACGACACCATAAAGACGATATCGACCTCATGGCCGTATTCGTCCCAAAGAATGGGATGTTCGAGCAGGCCCACGGTAACAAAGGCCTCGGCGCTCAAGGGATGCATCCCATGGGGCATGGCTACCCCATTGCCAAACGAGGTGGCGCTCGCGCTCTCGCGCTCGGCGACCTCTTGGGCAAACTGGGCATCGACACGGCCGCTCTCGACGGCGCGTTCGGAGAGATATCGGAGAACGGCCTGCTTCGACGACGCCTCAACGCGGTTGAAGAACAGGGCACGGCTAAAGAAAGAGCTCACGGAGTCCGATTGCGCAGTGTCGTCGCTCAGCACCTTGCGGATAGCGTTGACATCGCTCGTCTCCAAGAAGAAATCGGCCTCGCGGACGGGCACGGGCAACTTGACGTTGAGCGGCACCGTTGTGAACACGTAGTCGATATGCGAAAAATCGAACGTTCCCACGCGGGCGACATCGCATGTCTCAATCGAATCGATATACATGCCAAACTGCTTGCGGTACTGGTGCTCGAGCATACGGGCGCTTCCCGCTCCCGAGGCGCACACGATCAGGATGCGTTTGCGACGCGGCTGGTCGGCTTGCTGCTCGAGGGCCAGGGCAAATGCCATGGCGATGTAGCCGAGCTCTTCATCAGAGGGCTGGCTGCCAAAATGACGCTCGAGTACCTGCGAGGTGCCAGCTGCCATCGAATAGGCCAACGGAAACCTCGTCTTGATATCGGACAGCATGGGGTTATCCATATGCATGTGATATTCAAGGCGATAGCCCAGAGGGCCGATATGCCGAGCAAGGTTCATGCGAAGTTCAAGATCGCCGCTAAAGTCAAACCTAAACTCATCGTTGACCGCACGTACCATCTCGGAAGCAATCTCCCACATCTCGTCCGAGATAACGGCAGAGCCCTTCTCGGGCACGCCCGTGCCCCTGCCGAGCAAATGGATTGCGATAAAGGCAACCTCTTCTCGGGGCATGCTCACGCCCAGGGCATCCTTGATGTTTGCGGCAATCTGGAAAGCGGCGGCGTATTCGCGCGTTCCCTCCAGTTTTTGAACGTCCGATTCTGCAGCTGGGACATAGCAGCCCTGCTCAATGCGGCCAAGAGCAATGTAAAGATGCATGATGAGATTGCGGGATGCCAGCGAGCTCACCGTGACGGGCGAGGCCGTCAGAGCATCGTCCACACATGCGGCGATGGCCCGCAGGCGCTCGGCGAGCTTTGCATCGTCGGTGTCGGGCAACACGGGCCTCACCAGCGAGGCCAGGCACAGGCGCCGCTGCGACTCCCCGCCCGCAACGCGGATTCCGTAGCGTGGGCGCTTTTCGAGCGTTAAGTCAAATTGGGCGAGTTTCTGCTCTACCAGACGCATGTCATTGGACAGAGTTCGCGCCGAAACGTAGAGTAAATCCGCATACTCCTCAATCGTCACCCACTGGGACCGCATGAGGAGGTCGTTAAGAAGGAAGGACACACGGCCGTCGCGCGTATCAGGAATGCCCGGATGGGCCAGAGCCGCACCGTCTAGCAAGCGAGCAAGCTCATCTGCATGTGCAACATCGATACGATATTGCCCTTTGCTGCCAACGATGCGTGCAGCCCCCGCAAGCTTGTCGTTTGCGCGATGGATATAGTTTCTCACGGCGCGCTCGCTTACCTCGAGACGCTTGGCAAGCACCGCGACAGCGACAGGCTGATCGTCCTCGATCATATTTACAAGCTGCTTGACGCGAGCATCCATGTCCTCCTCCTTTCCCTGCGTCTAGTCTAACGCGGTAAAGAATGACACTCCACGTCGCGCTCGTTCCGCCAACGCGGAACAGGTTGCGGGGAGTCCAGCTGAACTTATAGGGAGCACGGAGAGAGGGCCCGAAAGCAATGCGTCGGTGTGAGATGCGCTTTCCGCAGTCATTGGGGACCAGTCATTGGGGACAGATTTAAATTAGTAGTCATTGAGGACGTTCTTGTTTGACTAGTCGTTTAAGAACGTCCCCAATGACTACCCAAGTGCCGGGTTCCCAATGACTAGGTGAACAGCAAAAGCCCCGCAGTCGGAGCGGACCGCGGGGCTCATGAAGAGAGGCTAGTTTGCGGGCGCCTTGCCCGGCGCCCACGAGAGAGGCAATGGAGTAGAGGCTACTCGTGGATGCGGGTACCGGAGAGGCCGGCCATGGTCTCGGCGGCCTTGTCCAGGGCGCCGATGATGCAGGTGCGGCCCTTGCGGGAACGGGCGAACTTGATGGCGGCGCGGACCTTGGGCTCCATGGAACCCTTGCCGAACTGGCCCTCGTCGGCCAGGCGCTCGGCCTCGTCGGCGGTGATGTCCTCGAGCTCCTCCTGGTTGGGCTTGCCAAAGTTGATGGCGACATGCTCAACGGCGGTCAGCAGGAACAGAACGTCAGCGTCGCAGTCCTCGGCCAGCAGCTCGCCGCCCAGATCCTTGTCGATGACGGCGGGAACGCCCTTGTAGCAGCCCTTGTTCTCGTAGTCGCGGACGACGGGGATGCCGCCGCCACCGCAGGCGATGACGATGAACTCGTTGTCGAGCAGGTTGAGGATGGAGTCAGCCTCGACGATCTTCTTGGGATCGGGAGAAGCGACGACGCGACGCCAGCCGCGGCCGGAATCCTCGACGAAGACCTTGGAAGGATCCTCGGCCATGAACTCCTTGGCCTGCTCCTCGGTATAGAAGGGGCCAATCGGCTTGGTCGGGTTCTTGAACGCGGGATCATCCGGATCGCACTCAATCTGGGTGACGACGGTAGCGGCGTGCCAACGCTTATAGCGCTTGTGCATCTCGCGGCCGATGCCCTGCTGCAGGTGATAACCAATGTAGCCCTGGGACATGGCGCCGCACTCGGGCAGCGGCATCTCGGGGGCACCGATGGCATCGTGAGCAGCGGCGAAGGCGTTCTGGATCATGCCGACCTGCGGGCCGTTGCCGTGGGTGATGATGATCTCATTGCCCTGCTCGATGAGACCGAGGAGAGCGTGGGCGGTGTTGCTCACGGCCTCGATCTGCTCGACGGGGTTGTTGCCGAGGGCGTTGCCGCCAAGAGCGACGACAATACGATCGGGCTTGCCAAGAGGCTTAGACATTGCTGGAATCCTTTCTGTAAAAGGCCTACAACCCATTAATAACCCGCGTCCGTGCGATACGCGAGTTTATTAAGGTTTATATTCTCTTTATCGCTCATTTTATTCATTTTGAAAATAG
>DBFSAO010000059.1:0-2630 GCA_048500675.1 Collinsella sp. | reverse complement strand
CTTGGGCAATATTGCTTCGGGTAAGTCGACTGCCTGCCGCTATTTCGAATCTCGTGGCGCTATGCTAATCGATCTGGATGAGCTTGCAAAATCGCTGTATGTGCCGGGCTCTGATATCGTCAATGCTCTCGCGGATGAATTTGGTTGGGATATTTTGGATGAGGATGGCGGCATTCGCCGCAACATCCTCGCTTCTCGAGCTTTTGCTTCTCCTGATTCGGTCGCACGGCTCAATGGCATTGTGCATCCCGTTCTCATTGAACAGCTTTCGCTTAGGATTCTCGATCCGGTTTGTTGTACGGTTTCATCTCCTCGTTATCGCTTTGCAGTGGTCGAGGTTTCTGCTCCGAATGGTTTTGAGGATGCATTTGGCTTGGCTGATGAAATTTTGGTCATCAGCGCCCCTTTGTCAGTTCGTCGCGAGCGCGCTATTCAACGTGGCATGGAGCCATCTGATTTCGATGCCCGTTCTGCTTGCCAGCCCGAAGAGTCTGCGCTGTGCAATCTCGCTACAACTGTGATTGACAATGCGGCAGACGATAACTCGCTCTTTGAACAACTGGACGCATGGCTTTCGCGCCATGGGTTCGGGGATGTAGTGGATAAGGAGGAGGCCGATGCCTAAGACACGTTTCCTTACGTGGTATCGCCTTATACCGCTGGCTGCCTTTTTTGCCTTCGGCCTTATCTCATTCGTTTACTCGTATGCTCCTGCCGCTTTCTTTAGGCCGCTGTATCCGATTGACTACGAGGCGTATGTAAAGCAATCCAGTATTTCGCATAATCTGGATCCGTATCTGGTGTGCGCTGTCATTAAGTCTGAATCGAATTGGGATCCCGAGGCCGAGTCGAATCAGGGTGCTCAGGGATTGATGCAGCTGATGCCCGAGACTGCCCAGGATATGATCGCCAAGGGCCTTGTCGACGGTGGCGAGTATTCGGCCGACAACCTTAACGATCCGGCTACGAATATCGAGTTTGGCTGTGCGTATCTTTCGTATCTTCTAGCGTATTTTAACGGGTCGACTGACAGTGCCATTGCCGCCTATAACGCCGGCATGGGCAATGTCGACGGATGGGCGCAGCAGAGTACGTCGCTTCATAATGCAATCACCTTTCCCGAGACGCAGGCGTATCTGATTCGTGTCAATAATGCCTGGGTTCGCTACAAGACCCTCTATCCCGATCGGTTCGTATAGGACTATGCCTGCCGCCTGCGTATACTGCAGATATATGAGTTAGGAGTATCCATGGCGGAAGTTGAAGTAGAACGCGTTGGTGGTGAACTTAAGCGCTTTGGCGTTGAAGGCTCTGACGTGCCGTTTAAGGTCGTGTCTCCCTATGAGCCTGCCGGTTCCCAGCCTAAGGCCATTGAGTCGCTTGTGCAGGGCGTGAGGGACGGAGACCGCTATCAGGTTTTGCTGGGCGTGACTGGTTCGGGCAAGACCTTCACGATGGCAAAGACTATTGAGGCCCTGGGAAAGCCGACGCTGGTCATGGCTCCGAATAAAACGCTCGCCGCTCAGCTTGCGAGCGAGCTCAAAGAGTTCTTTCCCAACAACGCTGTGGTCTACTTCGTCTCGTACTACGACTACTATCAGCCCGAGGCGTATGTGCCGCAAAGCGATACATATATCGAGAAAGACTCCTCGATTAACGAAGAGGTTGAGATGCTGCGACATCAGGCGACCGCATCGCTGCTCTCTCGACGCGATGTGATCGTTGTCGCATCGGTCTCGTGTATCTATGGCATTGGCTCTCCTGAGGACTATGCGGGTCTGGCTCCAAACGTCGACAAGAAGGTGCCGCTCGAGCGCGATGACTTTATCCATGCACTTATCGACATTCAATATGATCGCAATGACTATGACCTGGCACGCGGCACGTTCCGCGTGCGCGGCGATGTTGTCGACGTGTATCCGCCTTATGCCGAGCATCCGTTGCGGTTTGAGTTCTTTGGCGACGAGGTCGAGCTGATTGCCGAGATCGATGAGGTCACCGGTGAGATGCTTCGTGAGTACGAGGCCATCCCCGTATGGCCGGCATCGCACTACGTGACCGAGAAGCCGAAGGTCAAGGCGGCTCTGAAATCGATCAGCGAAGAGTGCGAGAAGCGCGTGGCGGAGCTCAAGGCGACCGACAAGTTGCTCGAGGCGCAGCGTCTGCAGCAGCGCACCGATTATGATCTTGAGATGCTCGAGACGATGGGCTTTTGCAACGGCATCGAGAACTACTCGCGTCATCTGGACGGTCGCAAACCGGGTGAGCCGCCGTTTACCCTAATCGATTACTTTCCCAAGGATATGCTCTGCATCATCGATGAGAGCCATGTGACGGTGCCGCAGATTCGCGGCATGCACGAAGGTGACCGCTCGCGTAAGGTGACGCTGGTGGAACACGGTTTTCGCCTGCCCTCGGCGCTCGATAACCGCCCGCTTCGTTTCGATGAGTTTGAGGCAAGGATACCCCAGTTTATCTATGTTTCGGCCACGCCGGGTGATTATGAGCTGCGTGTGAGTCAAAACGATGTGGAGCAGATCATTCGACCGACCGGTCTACTCGACCCCAAAATTGACGTGCGTCCGGTTCGCGGCCAGATCGATGATCTCGAGGATGAAATTCGCGAGCGT
>DBFSAO010000058.1:0-7385 GCA_048500675.1 Collinsella sp. | reverse complement strand
CATGCGGTCACGGGTGCGAAAACGGGAGATTGACGTGTACGATCGACGACTTGAGGCCATATCGGCCGCCGCGGAGCTGGGAAGCTTCTCGCGTGCGGCGGCAAAATTGCGCGTGTCGACTCCGGCGCTCGTCAAGCAGGTATCGGGCTTCGAGGCGGAGTTCAGTATTACGCTGTTTGAGCGCTCGCACTCGGGCGTCAAGGTGACGCCGGCGGGTGCTCTGCTGGTGGACGACGCTCGCTCGATCATGCGCCAGTCCGAGGACGCCCTGCGCCGTGCCCGACGTGCGGCGGGTGACGGCGGTGCCGTGCGCCTGGGCGTGTCGATGATGTGCCCGGGGCGCCAGACGCTGTCGATGTGGTCGGGCGTGCACGAGCTGGAGCCGTCTCTGCGTTTTGAAATCGTGCCGGTGAGCGACCTCTATGACGAGCGCGAATCCGTCATGCGCAGCCTTGGTCGCGAGGTCGATGTGGTGCAGTCGAGTTTTTCGACCCCGCGCTGGGGCGACGCATGCCAAAAGCTCCGCATTGTTAACGTGCCGTTTTATATCGACCTGCCGCGCACGAGCCCGCTGGCGCGCAAGACGCGCATCACGGTTGCCGACTTGGAGGGCATGCGTCTGCGCGTGCTGCGTCACGGCAACGATGCCATGGACAGCCTGCGCATCGACCTTTTGGCCGACGGCGGTGTGGACGTGATCGACGTAGACAGCTTCGACTTCGCGCTCTTTAACGAGGCGGAGGAAAAGGGCGACGCGGTGCTCACCTGCGGAGCGTGGTCGGGGGTGCACCCGGCCTTTGTGGGCGTACCGTTCCTGTGCGGCCGCGAGGTGCCGGTCTTTCTGCACTACCCGCTCGAGCCAACCCTCCAAGTACAAAAATTCGTCAACGCCATGGCTCAGCTTCTCAAATAGCTCATTTGGGACGGGTTTTTTATCCACTTTTGGCGTCCTACCTGCGCAATGCGAAAAATGACTGCAAATTGGTTACGCATGATTTTGCTTTTGCCCTGGGCTGGTTGTAGAATCAAAAAACTTAAACGTACTACTTGTGTAGCTTGCGCGAAAGCTCGGGCTGCGGCTGGGGGGGTGTGCCCATGCAGGGTCCTTTCGGTCATATTGCGTCGATGCGCCGCAGCTTTGTGATGTTGCTAGCGGTCTTATGTGCGTTCGTTATGGTCGGGGGGGGGGTTGCCCTCGCGTGCGTGCGGTGACGATGGCAACCTTATAACGAACCCAAACTTTACTAGCCAAGCTGCTGGTTGGTCGACGACCTCTCCGACTAAGAGGATCGGCGAGACGTCGTACCTCGCAACTCCCACGCAGCTCCTCAAGCCCCAAACGAACACCAAAGAAGCTAACGGTAATCATTTTGCGCTTGCATGGAATTTGAGGCCACAGGGTGCCGGTAACTATTTTGAGCCTGGATCAATCTACACCACCTTTTCCACCCAGAGCGGCGCCACGTACGAGTGGGGCCTCAACCATCGCGCCGCAACCGAACACGACGTGCTGATGCTCACGATGGGTCCTCAACAGGAGAATCTGTCGGTTAACAGCGCAGGCCAAGACCAGCTCATGCAGCTGCGGACTTGGCTTAAGGCGCAGGGCAAGATGCCCCAGGGAAATACCGTTGAGCAGTACACCGTTTACAGCGATCCCTTTGCTGCAAATGGCAGCTTTGCTGGTAGCAGCGCCGACGGATCCCACTTCTCGTTTGAGCAGAGCGACGGTCGCATTGCACTTTCTGTGTGGCTCGTAAGCTCTAACGGACAGGGTTGGTTCTCCTTTGGCACCAACAGTACACACTATTATCGAGTGCTTCCCGAGCAAGACGATGAGTTTGCCTATCAGGCAGTCTATACCGCAGCGTCCGAAAATACGATGCTTGCACTAACTTGCTACGATTCAAATCTTACGGGGGCAAACGAACAATACCGGGAGTGGTTTGGCAATCTGGTCAATGACGTTCACGTTGAAAAGCAGGGCGCGCGTGACATCTATACTGACTTTGGCAAGGTATATCAAGAAAATTCGTCCGAGACCATGACAACGCTCGCACGCTATGCGTTCTCGACCTCGAATCTTAAGAACGAGAATACGAACATTGCTAACGGCAGTTTTGAAGACGATATACATCTAGGGAACAAGAGCACCAGCAAGTTTACGCTGTGCTCGCCCCATTGGCGTACGACCGAGACAGACCATCGTATCGAGATCGTTGCCCAGAACGACTACTATATCGACCCAGCTGGGCATTCTGTTACGTTTACGCCCTCCGATGGTGACTATGCAGCCGAGCTCAACGCACACGAGGCGAGTTCGCTCTACCAATATGTGACGACCGAGCCGGGAAAACAGTACGAGTGGGGGCTCGACCACCGCGGCCGCTCGGGTCGAGACGCCATGGCCCTTATCATCGGTCCGCGGCAAGAAAACGAGCCGTATAAGGACAGTCAAAAGGCACTCGATCAGTACCAGCAAATTATTCAATGGATTCAAATAAGCGTCGATAACTATGTCGGCTTAGATGTGGCCAATTTTTCCCAATCGGGCTGCAGCAAAAAGATCATCCTGTATTCGACCAAATTTGACAAAGTGGGTGGATTTGCCAGTGCGTCTAGCGGAAGCGCGTTCTCGTGGACGGCCGATGCGGAACATACCGAAAAATGGTGCGTGTGGATTATGGCGTCCGAAAACGACGCGTGGGCTTCCTACGGTTCCAACGCGCTCGAGTACAATAAAAAGGTCGACTACGACTATACCTACACCATTCCGGATGGCCAAAACCAGAGCGTCTTTGCTTTTGTGGCCTGCAACACGGCCAACAAGATCAATTCGACCGGCAACTTCCTCGACAATATCTCGTTTAGGGAGTTCTATCGCATAGAGACGTACACGACGCCCAACGGAAGCGGAACGTATTTTTATAACTCCGATACCAGGACTGCCGACTTTACCTATGCCAAAAACTACGTAGGTAAACAGGAAAAGAACTCCTACTTTATGGTCGATGCCAAGCGCGATGACGGGGCAGTCTTTATCGGTGCTTTTGTCAACGGCGAGTTCTATTCCGCGAACGATGCGGCGCACTGGACCGAATTGAACGATGGCACCTATCACTTTAAGGTCGACAAGGTCACAAAGCACTATAAAGTGCACCTCGTGTTTTCCAAGGCAGGCGTTCAATACGATGTGAACGGCGGCAAAGCGTATCACTATGATCCGTCCGATGAGTCCACGGGCGATTTCGTGCAGCTTTCTGGCGCTGGAGCGAGCTATACCTCCCATGCCGCCGATGGACAAAACAACGGCTGGAAGTTTATGGGCTGGGAGTACGCGGGCTCGGGAAAAGCCGTTCGTTTTAGCGCGGAGCACACCGTGACCCATACGGCACCCGAGGGCACCACGGATTCCGGCACTCTTACCATTAGGGGCAAGAAGGTCAATCCGGATACCGGCGCTGGGGGCGATACGGTAACGGTCGAAAACATCCCTGAGAGTCAGGGCGCGACATTTGTGGCGCAATGGAAGTATCGCCAGGCCTTTGTTGCCCAGCTTAAAAATGCCGATGGCACGTGGAGCAACGTAACGACGGGCGGCACGGTCAGCTCCAAGCTTAAGGGGGCAAAGGGCTCTATCGATGCCGGGGATGGCTCGGACAAGGACGCCGACGCGTACGATAAATCGGGCGTTGCCTACTTTGTGGATGACGGCACGTTTGTGGAGGCGGTGGCCGCTCCCAAGGATGGCTATCACTTTGAGGGCTGGTATGACCTATCGAATCCAGATGCCCCGGAGCTGCTGTCGTCTTCACCCACCTATACGTACAACGTGAAGGACCGCCATACGGGATGCGTATACGCACGATTCACCCCGCGCACCTACACACTCAAGGTTTCCAAGAGCGTTACGGGCAATATGGGCGACAAGCGTGCCTACTTTAAGATGACGGTGACCTTTACGGGTCTCAAGGCTGGTCAGACCTACGCCATCGAGTATTCGGATGCGTCTGCCCAGGGCAGCCATGCGCTCGCGGCGCGACCGAATGATCAGGCCGAAACCGTGGAAAACAAGACGGCCTTTACGGCCGATGGCCAGGGCAGGGCGACCGTGCCGTTTGCCGTTAAGGACGGCCTGACCGTTTCGATTAAAACGCTGGATTACAACGCGACCTATACCGTGAGCGAAGACGATTACTCTTCGTTGGGCTATCACGCTGAGCTTACGGGTGAGAGCGGCACGCTCAACGGTCCGCGTGTGACCGTTGCCGTTGAAGCTAAGGCCACCAATTCCCGACAGGTCGCGGTGCCTACGGGTATCACGCACAATCCCATCTATGCCCTGGCGATTTTGGCCGCCGGCGTGCTGCTGGCCACGGGCATGGTTGCGCTGCGTTTACATCGCGGCTCCAGGAGGGGCGGGCGCCTATGAGAAGACATGGCGCCAGCAATGCTGGTGGCGGGGTGCCCGCACGTGCCGCTCCGCGGGGGAGGTCCTGTGGCGCGGGGTGCCCGATCGTGTCGAGCGCGAAGATGGGCGCACACGCGGCGCCAGATCTAAGGGGAGCAGACGACCGGCGAGATATCGTGGGCTTTCTGGCGCGCCTGGCATTTTTTGTCGTGACGCTCTGGCTGCTCTTTGGCGTGGTCCTGGGCGTGGGTGCGGTCACGACCGGCGAGATGGCCCCGCGTATCTGTTCGGGTGACGTCATGCTCTACTGGAGGCTCAGCCAGGGCTTCAACGAGGGTGACGTGGTGGTATACACCGCGGATGGCGAAGAGCGCCTGGGCCGCGTGGTTGCCCGTCCCGGTGATGAGATCACGGTTACCGAGGCAGGCGAACTCATGGTTAACGGGGCTGTTGTGGTGGAAAGCGATATCACCACGCCGACGCCGCGCTACGAGTCTGCTGTGGACTATCCCGTACACCTGGCAGCGGATGAGTTCTTTGTGCTGGCCGATCTGCGCGAGGGTGGGCATGACAGCCGCCTGTATGGGCCAATTGCCCGTTCGCAGATCAAAGGCAACGTGATCAGCGTGCTGCGCAGGTCGAACCTGTAGGCACGGAGATTGGTTTTATTAAGGGCATGTGCCCGAGAGGAAGGATACAACATGAAAACTGGAAAGAGGCGACTGGCGGCGTTTACAGTTGTGGCTGCCACGATGCTGCTGGCTTTGGTGGGAGTTGTCACGCCCGCGTGGGCGGAGGAGGGATCTGCTACTCCGCATCTGCCGGTAACTGACAACAAAGTTACGATTGCCTCAAAACTCACCATGGATGAGAACGCCATGGTGCCGAGTGTGATGTTTAACTATTCGATTGCGCCGGCGGATTCGAGTGAGTGTGCGAGTACGAGCGGCATGCCCGTTACTCCTGGAGTGCCCGATGCCGTTTCGCTTTCACCGGATTCCGTTAATTACTCTGATAAAAAGTTGAAGCATGAGAACGCCGGCGGCACTACGACAATAACCGCTCAATTGAGTGCCGTCCTTGATGTCTCAGAGTTCACGGCTCCGGGCATCTACCGATACAAAATTACGCAGCAGAAGCCAGTCTTGGATGGCCTCAACGTTACGAATGGGGCGCTGTTCCTCGATGTTTACGTAGAAAATAATGGCACGGGCTATGTTGTCAAGGGCTGTACTCTTAGCGCGGAAGCAGGTTCGGGCAAGAAGACCGATGGCTTTGTAAACGATTATGCCACCCATAAGCTGACTATTAAAAAGATCGTCGCGGGTAACCAGGGTGACAAGAACAAGGACTTTCAGTTTACCGTCAGCCTTAGCGGCGCTACCGGTGAAACCTATAAGTACGTCAAAGTGAAAAAAGACGGCACTTCCACGCCCGGAGATGTAGCCAATTCGGGATCTACGGTTTCAGTGAACCTTAGAGATGGAGACTACATCATCTTTTATGGTCTTTCATCGGAGGACACGTATGCCGTAACTGAGGGCGACTACAAGAAGGAAGGTTATGAAACGTCGTACAAGATTGGGGAGACTAGCAACGAAACAAAGTCCAATACTATTTCTCCGAAGGGTATCGGTACTTCTGACACCACGGTGACCTTTACCAACACCAAAGAGGCTACCGTTCCCACCGATGTTATTCGGACGGTCGTTCCCTATGCGGCAATCGTCGCGTTTGCTGCCGTGATGGGCGTGGTCTTCTTCCGTCCTCGTCGTAACCGCCATTAAAACAGCGAGGATTACAGCCGATGGAGCTTAAACGCATGGCTCGGCTGGCGAGAGCCGGCGACCGCGTGCTTACGTGGTTTGCCGGCTTTCTCGTGCTGCTCATGCTGCTGTACGGGGGCTATTCGCTGTGGGACACAAACAACGTTATGAACGGTGGGTTCATCAGCGATGAGCTGCTGCGCTACAAACCCACCGGGGCCAACGATTGCGCACGCCTGCAGGAACTGATGGCCAAAAATCCCGACGTGGTCGGATGGGTCACCATCGATGGCACCAACATCGACTATCCCTTTGTTCAGGGAAAAGATAACCAGGAATACCTCAACAAAAACGTGTTGGGGGAGTCCGCGGTTTCGGGAGCGGTGTTTTTGGATACGCGCAACAGTCGCGCGATGACCGATTCCTACAATCTGCTCTATGCGCACCACATGGATAACGGCGCGATGTTTGGCGATGTCGACCGGTTTTTAGACAGGGGCTTCTTTGACCTGCACCGCACGGGCACGCTCTACACAAAGGATGGGGCGTTCCGCCTGCGCATTGTTGCCGTGTGCTCGTTTGCTGCGAGTGATGACATTATCTTTGGGCCGGGAAACCTGGACCAGGCCTCGATGCAGACGCTGCTCACGCATGTCTCGCAGACGGCGGTGCACGAGAACATGGATGACATTGGCCCCGATGCACGCATCATCGCGCTTTCTACCTGCAGCGATAAAACAAACGGGCGCCGAGCACTTATAGCAGAGGTCTTGTAGCTCATTGAATATCCCGATTAAGCTGCGCCCCATAGGCTGCATCAAGTTTGAGGCTCTCGGTCCATCATGGTAGAGTTGTCCGCGCGTGAATTTCGGCATACTGCGCGCTATCTGCGCTTTTACCGTTTGGAGGAGTGAACTTGTGAATGCTTCTGTCGCCAAGAAGGCCAGCCAGGCGGTGCGTCTGCTCATGATGGTGCTCACGGCAGTTCTCATCTTCTTCTTCATCAATGTCATGCTGCTCGTCTCCGATATCCAGGGCACGGCGCGCGTGGTCAACTACGCCGGTCTGGTGCGCGGTACCACGCAGCGAATCGTTAAGCTCGAGGATGCGGGCCAGCCTCAAGATGACCTGCTCAAAGCCGTGGATTCATACATCAACGGTTTGCGTTACGGAAGTGACGACCTCAACCTCGTCCGTCTCGACGACGA
>DBFSAO010000057.1:0-3169 GCA_048500675.1 Collinsella sp. | reverse complement strand
CTCCACGCTTTCGGCGCCGTTGATGGTTAGGTCGCGCTCGTAGAAGGCGGTGAGGGCGCGGATGGCGTACATCACGTCGCGCACGCCGCCGGTCTCGTAGCTCGAGTGCATGGCAAGCTGCGGCAGGCCCACGTCCACGGCGTGCATGCTCGCCTGCATGTTGGACAGATTGCCGAGCGTGGAGCCGCCGGCCATGTCGCTCTTGTTGGCGAAGGCCTGCGTGGGCACATCGGCGTCATCGCAGATGGCCTGGAACACCGCGCGGCTAAAGGCATCGGTGCAGTAGTGCTGGTTGGCGGCTTCCTTGATGACGATGCCGCCGTTGAGCACCACCTGGTTGCGGGCATCGCACTTCTCGGCGTGGTTGGGGTGCACGGCATGCGCATTATCGCAGCTCACGAGCATCGATGCGGCAAGGGCGCGATGGTACGACTCGTCGTCAAAGCCCAACGATCCGTTGATGCGGCGCAGCGCGTCGGCCAAGAACGTCGACATGGCGCCCTGCTTGGTCTCGGAGCCAACCTCCTCGTTATCAAAGCAGCAGAAGACCGAGACGTCGTGCGCATTCTCGGCATCCAAAAATGCCTGCAGCGAGGTGTAGGCGCAGGCCAGGTCGTCGAGCTTGGGCGTCGAGATAAACTCGTCGGCCCAGCCCCAAATGCGTGCATCCTGACGATTGACCAGGAACAGATCGCGGCCCAAAATCTGATCGGGCTCGACGTCCAGCTCATCGGCAATCAGGGCATCAAAATCTCCCTGCTTAAGATCACCGGCGCTGATGAGCGGGCACAGGTCAACGGCTCGGTTGGGAGCAAATCCCTCGTTAACGCCGCGGTTCATATGGATAGCAAGGCTCGGAATGATAGCGACCTCGCGCTCGGTGGCAAGCAGGCGGCTCTCAATACGGTCGCCCTCGCGCACCAGTACGCGGCCCGCGAGCGCCAGCGGGCGATCGAACCAGGTGTAGTCGATCATGCCGCCGTAGGCCTCGGTGTTCAGGCGCAGCGTCTCGCCCGCGCCGTCGAGTTCGGGCACAGCCTTGACCTTAAACGTCGGCGAATCGCTGTGCGACGCCGTGAGCTGAAAATGATAGTCACCGGCAACGCCATCCTCGCCCCACGTCGCGGCCAGGTCCTCGCCCACCTTAAAGGCAACAACGCTCGAGGTGTTGCGCTGCGTGTAATAACGTCCGCCCGGCTCGATGTCCCATGCCGCGTTCTCGGGCAGATAGGTAAAGCCCGCCTCGTCGAGCTCGGCCATAATGGTCGCCGCCGTATGGAACATGCTGGGGCACGCCTCGATAAAGTCGATAAGATCGTTGGCGGCCTCGATATCGTCGGCCGTCACATGCGCGCGCTCGGGCGTTTCCTGATCCGTCATGCTCTCCCCTTTCGCTGGGTTGATGGTCCCCTCCAGCATACCCCGCCACGCCAGCGCCGCACTCTTCATTCCGTGCTTAATTCCGCGCCGCTCACCAAGTTGAGCCATCATGCCCGCGCTCCTTTTGCGACAATTGCGCTAACAGGACGAGAGGAGCCGTCATGAAGCCACGCAACATTGTCATCGCCTGCGGTGTCTCGGGAGTCGCCGTCGGCCTTGCCGCTGCCACCGGCATCGTTTATCACAAGCAAATCAAGTCCGCCGCATCGCTCAAACGCTTGACCGGCTACGCGGATGGCTATGACCTGTATGCAATCGACATCGCCTACGACTACGATCTTGATCGCATCATCGCCGCTGGCGTGCGCGACGACCAGACCTACATCGATGCCGTAGTGGCGCAGGTGCTGCCCGGTGTGCCGGCACATGTCCAGGCGCCCCAGTTTGCCTGCAGCGCTTTTGTCGCCGTAGATGCCGAAGGCCGCGTGCGCACCGGTCGCAATTACGACTTTAAGGATGACACCTCGGCGCTGCTGGTGCGCAATCACCCACGCGGCGGCTATGCCTCCATCGGATTTGCCGCCCTCAACAACCTGGGCGATAACACTCCGCTTGACTCCGTCGCCGGACGCGCCGCCGCACTCATGGGCCCGTTTGCCCAGCTCGACGGTGTTAACGAATGCGGCGTGTCCATTGCCGTACTCACCCTGGATTCCAAGCCCTGTGACCAGGACACGCAACGCCCCATCATCAACACCTCGCTCGCCATCCGTCTGGTGCTCGAACGTGCCGCCACCACGCAAGAAGCTGTCGACCTGCTTTCCGCCTACGACATGCACGCCATGGCAGGACGCGATTACCACTTCTTTATCAACGACGCCGCCGGTGACGCGCGCGTAGTAGAGTGGGATCCGCGCGATCCGGACCGCGCTTTCAAAGCGACTCCTGTACGCCAGGTTACGAACTTCTACGCCTGCTATGGCGACGAAGTACTGCCCGACCAAAAGAATGGTGAGCTGGGTCATGGTAAAGAGCGCGCCGTCGCAATCGCCGATGTCCTTGACGCCCATGTCGGTGCCCAGGACGAAACGATTGTCTGGGAAGCCCTGCGCGCCGCAGCACAAGAGCCCAATCCGGAAGACATCACCAGTAATACGCAATGGTCGGTCGTCTTTGACAATACCGAACCCGCCGCCGCCATCACGCTGCGCCGCCACTGGGGCGACGTCGATGCCTTCGCACTGTAAGGAGCCAAGCCCGTCGACCTTACGCTCACCCGACGTTGTTTACATTTCTATACGCTTGGGCTAACACGTTTTACCCCCGTATCAACAGTGTGCGGGGGTAAACTTATGCGCATGTTATAACTTGCCCGGAAGGATTCATCATGCTTAGAATCGGTCTTCTTACCAGTGGCGGCGACTGCCAGGCGCTCAATGCCACCATGCGCGGCATCGTCAAAACGCTTATAACCAATAGCGAAGAACCTATCGAGATCTATGGTTTTGAGGACGGCTACCAGGGCCTTATCTACAGCAGGTTCCGCGTCATGACGCCCGCCGATTTTAGCGGCATCCTCACCCGCGGCGGCACCATCCTAGGCACGAGCCGCACGCCGTTCAAGCGCCTGGATACCCCCGAGGCCGACGGCGTCGAGAAGGTGCCGGCGATGGTCCACACCTATCATAAGCTGCAGCTCGACTGCCTGTTTATGCTGGGCGGCAACGGCTCCACCAAGACCGCCAACCGCCTGCGCGAAGAGGGCCTCAACGTTATCGCCCTGCCCAAG
>DBFSAO010000056.1:0-6592 GCA_048500675.1 Collinsella sp. | reverse complement strand
CAACCTGGGCGTCGGGATCAGCGCCGAACGCCTTGCCACCGGTGATTTTGATGGTTACGACGAGGTCTTTCTGCTGCTCGATGACACCGATGAGTACTTGGGCGATGTTGAGACGCGACCTGCCGCGCGCTGCCTGACCATGAGCTTTCGCGGCACGCACGGGCAAGCGGACCCGCGCTATAAGCAGTTGCTCGGCTATATGCGCGAGCACGGCCTGACACCCGCCGGTCCCTCACGCGAGATTGCCCTCATCGACGACATCATCAGCGACGACCCGGCGACCTACGTGACGCAGATCACGGTGCCGGTTACTGTGCTCGATTAAGAACCTCTCGGAAAGCTATGAGGTGCGGCTCAACTAACGAGCGTCGGCTACAGGAGGACTATCACGCCGTGGGCAGTCCCCGGTGTGGCGGTTTTACTCCTCCGGGATCGGAAACACACGGATGAACTCTGCGGGCGAGAAGGTCTTGATGGTCGAGCGCACAAAAGCGGCGCGATCGCGCGTGATGATAAAGTCCACGCCGGCACGCTCGGCCATCGCACGGATACAGCCGTCCTCGAAGTCCGGCTCATCGGAATAGGCGGAGGTAAAACAAGCTTCTTGGTCGAGAGGCTCTGCCGAGTAGCTCTTAAGGCAGTCGCGCACTACCTCGCGGGCGCGCGCCTCGCCGGCCTGTTTAGTGAGAATGTAATACGCGTCCTTGAGAGAGCAGGCCGAAACAACCCCCTCGATAAGCCCCACGTCAACAAGCCCCTTGATGGTTTGCGCCGCCCCATGCTCCGGCCGACCCGGAAGCACGCAATCGAGCAAAAAATTGGTATCGAGAAATGCCCTCATAGGTAGCGCTCCCTCGCGATGCGCTTTTCATCTTCAACCGTCATCGTATCGAGCGGCGTTCCCTTTGGCATGTTAGCCACGATATCGAGATACTCCTGGTAGTCCTCATTCTCCGCGAGCATCTCACGGATCTCCTTCCAGGTGATCTTGGGATGCCACATCGTACCCACGTCGCGCTTGGGCTTGCCCGTGCCGCACGTCGGTTTTGCGCCCCCACGCTCCTGGGCAGCGTCATATTCCACCGTAACTGGACCTTCATAGTCGAGCGGCACGATCTTGAACAACGGCTTGCTCCGCTTGAAGACCACAACCTCCTCGCCCTCATTGGCAACCTTTTCGGCCACCTGCGTAAGGTTTTGGCGCAGTTCCGAAAACGCGACGCTAACCATAACTGCTCCTCTCAACATATATCTTCACTGCTAAGTATACACGTTAATATTAATGTTAAAGTGTATAAAACTCATCACAATGGGGCAGCCCCGTTGTGAGACCTCACTGCGGGGCCCCTTTGCTTTGAATGAATCTTCTATCGCTCCGGAACGACACCGCTCCGCAGGGTCACCCTCAGCAACCTACATGACGCAGATCATGCTGCCCGCCACCACGCCCAAATAAAAACCTCCCGGAAAGTATCAACCTTTCCGGGAGGTTTTCTAATTTGGTCATCGACGCACTAAGCCTGGGGCACCTCACCAGTCGCCAAGATCTGCTCGAGTGCATCCTCGTCCAGTACGGGTACGCCCAGCTGCTCAGCCTTGGTGAGCTTGGAACCCGCTTTGGGGCCGGCGACCAGATAGCTTGTCTTCTTTGACACGCTGCCCGAAACCTTGGCGCCGAGCACCTTGAGCGCCGCGCCCGCCTCGTCGCGCGTGCGGTTGACGAGCGTGCCGGTGAGCACGAAGGTCAGGCCCGCGAGCGGTTGAGCGTCGGCGAGCTCGCCCGCCACGCCAGCGTCGGCTGCGGCCTGCGCGTGCGCGGCGCCCAAGTCGACCTCGAGCGAAAGGCCCGCTTGGCGCAGCCGCTCCAGCACGGCAAGGTTCTCGGGCACGGCCAGGAACTGCTTGACGCTCGCCGCAATTTTGGGACCAATGCCCTCGCACTCGGCAATGTCCTCTTCGCTCGCCAAGATGAGCTTGTCAATCGACAGGAATCGCTCGGCGATGACCTCGCCCACACTCTTGCCCACATGGCGGATGCCCAGGGCAAACAGCACGCGACCGAGCGGCTGGCTCTTGGACTTGTTGAGCTCGGCGATGATTTTCTCGGCCGTCTTGAGGCCTACCGGAATGGGGTCGCCCTTCTTGACGCCCTTTTTGCTGTTGGAGCTGGCATAGGTGCGCCCCGTGTCCAGGCCTGCGATGTCGTCGACCGTGAGCTGGTAGAAGTCCGCGACATCGTGGATCAGGCCGGCGGCAATCATCTTGTCGACGATCTCGTCGCCCAGGCCGTCGACGTCCATGCAGCCGCGACTCACCCAATGGAGCAGGCGCTCCTTGAGCTGCGCGGGGCAGTCGATGGACACGCAGCGGTAGGCAACCTCGCCGTCCTCGTGGACCACGGGGCTGCCGCACACGGGGCAGACCTCGGGCATGTGCCAGTCGACCGAATCGGCCGGGCGCTTGTCGAGCACCGGCCCCACGACCTCGGGGATCACGTCACCCGCCTTGTGCACGATGATGGTGTCGCCCTCGCGCACGTTTTTGCGACGGATCTCGTCGATATTGTGCAGCGTGGCGCGCGCGATGGTGGAGCCGGCAACCGTCACTGGGTCGAACTCGGCGACCGGCGTGAGCACACCGGTGCGGCCCACCTGGATGCGGATTTCGCGCAGGACGGTCTGCTTTTCCTCGGGCGGGAACTTAAAGGCAATGGCCCAGCGCGGTGCGCGGGCAGTAAAGCCCAGGTCGAGTTGCTGCTGGAAGCTGTCAACCTTTACGACTACGCCGTCGATGTCATAATCCAGATCACCGCGATGCTCGAGCGCCTGGGCACAGAACTCGTGAACCTCGGCCGGCGTGGCGCAGCGTGCCACGTTGGGGTTGACGCTAAAGCCGGCGCTGCGCAGCCAATCGAGGAACTCGCGCTGGCTGTGGACGTGCAGCGGGTCGGTATCGGCGATGGCATAGATAAAGGTGGCGAGGTCGCGGCGCGCCGTGACCTTGGGATCCTTCTGACGCAGGCTACCGGCGGCAGCGTTGCGCGGGTTAGCGAAGGGGTCGCGACCCTCGGCATCGGCCTCGTCGTTCAGGCGAACAAAGCTGCCCTTGGGCATATAGACCTCGCCGCGTACTTCGATGGTACGCTCGCGGTCGGCACCCATGTGGGCGAGCGCCGGCTCGGACAGGTGCATGGGCACATCCTTGATGGTGCGGACATTGAGCGACACGTCCTCGCCCGTTGTGCCATCGCCACGTGTGGCCGCACGTACGAAGGTGCCGTTTTGGTAGGTAAGGGCCACGCCCAGGCCGTCAATCTTAAGCTCACAGGTATAGGTGACGCTGCCGGCGCCGAGCGCATCCTCGGTGCGCTGGAGCCATGCGTCGAGTTCGTCCAGATCCATGGCATCGTCCATGGAATACATGCGTGCCATGTGCGTGACCGGCGTAAACTGCTCGCTCACGTAGCCGCCCACGCGCTGGGTATAGCTGTCGGGCGTCACCAGATCGGGATAGGCCGCCTCGATTTCCTGCAGCTCAACGAGCATTTTGTCGAAGGCGGCGTCCGTGATCTCGGGTGCGTCGAGCATGTAGTAGCGATAGGCGTGGTAGTCGAGCTCGTGGCGCAGCTCGGCCGCACGCGCTGCCGCCTGGGCACGGGCGTCGACCGGTGCGGTGGCATCCGCGCTCGCGGGCGTTTCGGTATCGATGTCCACGCCGTCACCAAACAGGCTCGATTGCTCCATAGCGGCACTCCTTCGCTCGATTTCAAACGGATACTAGAGTACCACCGGTCGCAATGAGGCCGAATAGCGGTCTCGAACCGCACCGAATCGGCAGCCGCCAGACTGGGGTGGACAGTTAGTTCAGATGCGTATAAATCCTAGAGCTGAATCAGGCACGAACACCCCTGTTTCAACTAATTTGGGCTCCTCGAGACCATGTAAACGTCCCACTCTCCCTTCCAAACACCCATTCGAGCCCCATCCCAATCAGCAATTGCTCAAAACGCATCCCAAGCTGCCCCAGATTTATACGTATCTGAACTAACTGTCCAGACCATTACGAACCAGCCCTCTTGCCAGCCCCAAGTGATCCGTTTTCCTCCGTCCCCAAGGGATCGGTACGAAAAGAGGGGCTGCCCAGCGTTGGCGGGACAGCCCCCCTGGCATCGGTATGTGCGATACAGCTCGTTAGAAACCCTGGCCGTAGCCCTGGCCCTGGCCCTGCTGGCCTAGCAGCTCCTCCAGGTACTGGCGCAGCTGCTCGTCGGTAATACCGCCGTTGCCGGTGTCGGTCGAACTGTCGTCCTGCTGCTGGTTCTGCAGCTCCTCATCGGAGCCCAGCTCAACCGTGACCTTCTTCTCTTCCTTGCCGCGCATGAGCGTGATTTCGACTTTCTCGCCCACCTCGTGGCTGCGCAGCGCAATGATCAGGCCATCGGCGCTCGTGATCTCGTCGTCGTCCAGCTTGGTAATGACATCGCCCTCTTGGATGCCAGCCTTGGCAGCAGGGCCATCCTCAACGACGCTCGCCACATACGCGCCGCTATCGGTGCTCAGCTTGTTGGTACGGGCGTTGAGCGCGTTGACGCTCGAAAGCGTAGCGCCCATGTACGGATGCACCGGCGTCTTGCCGTCGATGATCTGGTCGGCAATGTTCTTGGCATAGTTGACCGGAATGGCAAAACCCACGCCCGAGCTGGAGCCCGAGTAGCTCTCGATGAGCGAGTTGATACCCACGAGCTCGCCATTGTCGTTGACGAGCGCGCCGCCGGAGTTGCCTGGGTTGATGGCGGCATCGGTCTGAATCATGTTGGCATAGATGGTGTTACCGCTGGTAGAGCTCATGGCCGTGGAGCGATACAGCGCCGACACAATGCCCGTAGAGACAGACTGTTCGTTACCGAACGGCGAACCGATTGCCATGACCCACTCGCCCACGTTGAGCTTGGAGGAATCACCGATCTCAATCGGCGTGAGCTTGGAGGCGTCTGCATCCTTGAGCTTGATGACGGCCAGATCGCTCGAAGCATCGTTGCCCACGAACTCGGCCTCGTAGGTGGTGCCGTCGTCCATGGTCACCACGTACTGGTCGTAACCATCGACCACGTGGTTGTTGGTGAGGATGTGGCCCTCGGTATCGAGCACCACGCCCGAACCGACGCTGCCCGAGCCGTCCGACTCATCAGCAGACTGCGAAAGCGAGCCATTCTGGCTGCCGCTCGAAGTGGCGGTGATGGAAACGACGGAGGGCAACGCCTTGGCAGAGACGGCCTCGGCCAGCGTGGTGTCCTCGGAGTCAATCGTGATCTTTTGCGTCGAAGAACCCGAAGCACCCGCCGTCACGGCATTCTTTCCGCCGCCAATATTGAGCGTGCCGCTCATAATGAGCGCAATGACCAGCAGGGCTCCGCAGGCACAGCCGGCGAGTGCCGTAATAAAGATCGGCAGCTTTTTGGTCTTGGTCTTGACCACCGTGTGCTTGTTTACAACCTGCTGACCGCCCAGCGGCTGGCCGGTCTGTGTATCGTAAGCCTGCACGTAGGGAATGTTACTGCCGGCAGGCGTCGACTCCACCTGCACACGCGGCTGCTGCTGGGTCTCGCCAGCGTTGCCCACATCCTGAGGACGCTGGGAATCGTTCTCGCTCATGGCTGCGATCCTTTCGTCAAATAACCAAAGGCCCGCCAAACATGTGGCGGGCCATCATTGTTCACGTTGAGTTGTACCCCAATATGCGGGCGAACGTGTACGAGAACGCAATCTTTTAGGAAGGCTTAAGTTCTGCTGCAGGCCCAAAAGGAACCCGTACCTGCGTCAAAACCACCACAAAGGTGCCTGTCCCCTTTGTGGTGGAAATCTAGTCCTTAAACAGATAGCCCACGCCGCGGACGGTGGTGATGTGCGCCGCGATCTGCGGGCCCACCTTGGAGCGGATGCGTCGAATGTGCACGTCGACGGTGCGCGTGCCGCCGCAGTACTCAAAGCCCCATACGCGGTGCAGCAGCACCTCGCGGCTGTAGGCGCGGTTGGGGTGCGTCGCCAAAAAGCTCAGCAGCGAGTACTCCATCAGCGTCAGGTCGATGGGCTCGCCATCGAGCGTCACCTGGTAGGTAGCCAGGTTGATCTCAAGGTTATCGATGTTGAGCACATCGTCGGCGGTAACGGTCTCCTCCTCGCCCATCAAGCGCTGCGCGCGAGCCTTGAGCTCGTTGGGCGTCGCCGTGGGGCACACAAAGTCGGCATGCGCGTGATTCGGCAGGCGCAGGGTGCCAAGGGCCTCATCGTCGACGATCACCAGCATGGGGACGCCGCCGCGATCGTCAAGCCACTTGGCAATCTGATCGATGCGGTCGCTGCGAATGCCGTCGGAATCGAGGATCAGCAGGTCAAAGTCGTGCGCCGCAGTCGGCGAATCGGGGGTTGCCAGGCTCACCTCGACACCCAGGGTGGTCGTCAAGCTGCGGGCAAACTCGTGGAAGCGCGTCGTGCGCGCCATGAACAGGGCACTCTTTTCGGACATATCGGCCTCCAAAGAAATGAGCTCAATCGTACTGGAACAAGCCAGCGCGATTAGGAGTTCGCCAGGTAGT
>DBFSAO010000055.1:0-5493 GCA_048500675.1 Collinsella sp. | reverse complement strand
GAGCTCCAGGCCGGCAAAGTTACAGCGATGCAGGCGGATCACCGGATGGTGGATCTTGCTCAGCATGCGCTTGACCTGGTTCTTGCGCCCCTCGCGGATGATGACCTCCACGGCAGTGGTGCCGGGCTTTACGCCTTGCGGAGCCACGGCCTCGGCCTCGCGCGCGCTGATGACGCGGCAGATCGCCGGCTGGCACAGGCCGTCGTCGAGCTCGATGCCGCGACGCAGCGGTTCCAAATCGCGATCGGTCAGGGGGCCGTCTACCAGTGCCTGATAGGTCTTGTAGACATGCTTGCTGGGGTGCAGCAGATCCTGCGAAAGGTCGCCGTCGGTGGTAAAGAGCAAGAGGCCCGTGGTGTCGCGGTCCAGGCGACCCACCGGGAAGAGCCCCGGAAAGCGGTCGCGCGGGACCAGGTCGGCCACGCAGGGGCGCTCCTGCGGATCGCTCATGGTGGTGAGGTAGCCGGACGGCTTATAGAGCATCAGGTACACGGCGCCCTGGTTGAGCTTGACGGGCATGCCATCGACCTCGATATGGTCGCGGTCGACATCGACCTTGGTGCCCAGCTCGGTCGCGACCTGGCCGTTGACGGTCACGCGTCCGGCAGTCATCAGGTCCTCCGAGCCGCGGCGGCTCGCCACACCCGCGCGCGCCAAAAAGCGCTGCAAACGCATGGTGTGCGGGTAGACGGGCTGGGCGTCGCCCGCGGGCATTGTGGCGCCCGTGGCGCTTGCGATGCGCGTCTCCTCTGCTTCGTTAGTCCTCGTCATGCATGTCCTCCGAGGTGTCACCGGCGGCCAGCAGCTCCTCGCCATCGGTGTCCTCAACATCGGTATCGATCAGTTCGCGCTCTTCGTCCAGGTCCTCGGCCTGCTCCTCGAGCGTGGACTGAATGCTGCGGCCGCTCAGGCGCTCGCGGATAAACTGGCGCGATTGTTCGTCAGGGGCAAACTGCTCTAGATCGGGCAGGTCGCGAGTGGAGCGCAGGCCGAACTTTTCCAAGAAGGCGTTGGTCGTGCCGTAGATGATGGCCTGACCGCGCTCGGGGTCGCGGCCGAGCTCGCGCACCAGGCCCTTGTCCACGAGCGACGCAATGACGCCGTCGGAGTTGACGCCGCGGATGCCCTTGACTACCTCGCGCGTGACGGGCTGGTGGTAGGCGATGACGGCCAGAGTCTCGAGCGCTGCCTGCGACAGTTTTTGCGTGTCCCAGCTCAGCACGTAGGCCTCGACCACGTCGTGGTAGGCGGGGTGTGTAAACAGGCGCCAGCCACCAGCGACCTCGCGCAGCTGAAAGCCGCGGTTGGCCTCCTCGTACTCAACCTTGAGCTCGGCCAAAAGCGACGCGCACTCGCCCGGGGCGATATCCAGCGCACCTGCCAGCGCGGGTGCGCTCACGGGGTCGCTCGACACCAGCAGCAGCGCCTCGAGGGCGCCTTTGAGGCTGTTTGCCTCTAGCGTGGAAAGGGTTGACATGGTTGGTCGCTCCTATTCGGTGAGCTCGGGGCCCTCGCCGGGCACGTATGCCTCGGCGCCCTCGACGCGGTTGATTTGAATGGTTCCAAAGATCTCGTCCTGGCTTAGCGTAAGCGATCCGCGCTTGGCGAGCTCCAGCATGGCCAGGAAGGTGACAACGAGCTGCTCGGTGGTGGCGTCGCCGTCCAACAGTTCTCGGAAGGTGCAGGTTTGGTGCGCCATAGTAAAGCGATCGACCGAGGCCACTGTCAGGTCGAGCGGCACACGATGCGGTGCCACGTGCTCGGCCTCCAGTAGGAAGGTCTGGCGCTTGCCGTCCAGGTCGGCGCAGATGACGGCCAGGCCGCGCAGGGTGATGCCGGCCAGGTAGTCGGGCATAAGGCCTAGGAACTCGGGGTCGGGGCCGGCCACGCGCGGATGCATGCGGCTCTCGGCCTGCATGCGCGCGCCAAGGGCTGCCGCCGCGCCCTTAAACTGCTTATAGGCGATCAGGCGCTGAATCAGGACCTCGCGCAGGGCGTCGCCGTCGAGTGCGCTGAGCTCCTCGAGGTCATCGTCATCCTCGTCATCGTCGTCTGTCTTGCGCGGGGCTTCCTGGGGCACCAGCGAGGCGGCCTTGATGTCCAGAAGGGTTGCCGCGACCAGCAAAAAGTCGCTCGCCACGTCCAGGTCCAGCGCCTCGATGCGCTCGACCTCGGCAAGGTACTGCTCGGCCACCTCGCTGATCGAGATGGCGCAGATATCAACTTTTTGGCGGGTTACCAGCTGCAGCAGCAGGTCGAACGGTCCGCTGTAGACCTGCGTCGACACACGATACGACATCTTCGACCTCCTTTGACGGCGCCTTCGCGGCGCGGTTTGGGTGCATGTTGCGACCGTTATGCGCGGTCGACCTGTAAGTTTACCCTAGATGCCGGCGATTGCGAAGTCGAGCAGCCGCTCAGCCAGCGGATACACGGTAACGTCGAAATAGCGGCCGATCACGTCGATGCCGGTCCACATGGGCAGCAGATACAGCACGATGATAAGGATCGGCATAGCGTATTGCTGCAGACGGTAGTAGTTGGCGAGGGCTTTGCCTTTGAGGAAGGGCACGATGATTGACGAGCCGTCGAGCGGCGGGATCGGGATGAGGTTAAAGAACGCGAGCGACAGGTTGACCACGATAAAGGTGGCGCCGAAGTTCATGATCTGCGACGCCACGGCAAAGGACATGCTGGCGTAGAGATTGCCGTACGCTGCGTGCATGAGGGCTGCGGCGAGGCATGCCAGTGCGATGTTCGATGCGGGGCCGGCTGCGCTCACCAGGACTTCGTCCCGCTTGGGTTGCTTGAGGTTGTTGAGGTAGACGGGCACGGGTTTGGCAAAGGCGAACACCGGGCCGCCGGCCGCGAGCATCAGCAGCGGCAGGAGGACGGTGCCAAACGGGTCGATATGGTTGAGCGGGTTGAGCGAAACGCGGCCGCGTGAACGCGCCGTCTTGTCGCCGAGCGCCCAGGCCGCGGCGGCGTGTGCACTCTCGTGGATGACGATGCCCACGATGACGGCGACAGCGCTGGCGAGCAGGTTCATGAGGTAGCTGCTGGACATGGCGCTCCCCTAGCGGACGCGACGCGAGGCGCGCGTGAGCAGGTAGTCGGCCACAAACAGGATGACGGCGACGATGGCGTAATCCAAGCGGAAGACACCGCCAAAGGGCGAGGTGATAACGCCGTAGCCGGCGATGGCGCTCGGCAGGGCGCGCGAAAGCTCAACGACAAAGCCCACGATCTGCAGCTTGGCGGTGAGGCCGCTGAAGCACAGCAGCACGGTCATCGCGCTCATAAAGATGCCGCAGATGCGACAAGCGATGGCTATGATGCTCATCGCCACGGCGGTGGCTTTACGAGAGTTCACGCGCGGTCTCCTCTTCGATCTGGGTGGAAAGCTCCAGCCATTCGTCCTCGAGCTTGGGCAGCTCTTGCTTAAGGCCGTTATATTCCCCCAGCGCGGCGTTGAACTTGTCCTGATCGGCATAAAGCTCTTCGCTTGCCATCAATTCCATAAGCTCGTCATAGCGGGCACGCTTTTTGTCCAGCTCTGTCTCGATTTTCTTGAGCTGGTTGCGCACGCCCTTGAGCTTTTTGTTGAGCGCGGCGCGGGCCTGGGCCTCGGCGCGCTTTTGCTCCTTGGTCTTTTTGCCCTCGGCAGGCTTAGGCGCCGCGGCGGGGGTGTCGGCCTGGGCGGCGCTGGCTTTAGTGGACTTGGCCGCGACAGGCGCGCTCTCCCCTGCCGCCTCGGCGGCGGCGCGGGCTGCGAGGTCCTCGCGCTTGTAGAGGTAGTAGTCGTAGTCGCCGTCGTAGACCGTGACCTTGCCGTCGCGGATGTCGATGACGCGGTTGGCAACGGCGCGCACTAGGTGCTCGTCGTGGCTGATAAGCACGATGGTGCCGGGGAAGTTTTGCAGGGCGTTCTCGAGCATATCCACCGAGTCGATGTCCAGGTGGTTGGTGGGCTCGTCCAGGCACAGGAGCGCCTCGGGCGCCACGAGCATCTTGGCCAGGGCCAGACGCGCTTTTTCGCCGCCGGAGAGGACGCGGACCTGCTTTTCGATTGCGTCGTTATCGCTAAACAGGAAGGCGCCCAGCAGGCTGCGCTGCTGCGGAACGGTCCACTTGGGCGTGACGGTGTCGATTTCTTGCAGGACGGTGTTGGACTCGGTCATGCCTTCGAGCGCGTGCTGGGCATAGTAGGCCACACCCACGTTGGTGCCCAGGTCACGGGTGCCTGTAGTGGGCGGCTCCAAGCCGGCGATGATTTTCATGAGGGTGGACTTGCCGGCGCCGTTAGGGCCGACGAGCGCCACATGCTCGCCGCGGTAGAGTTTGAGGTCAATATCACTGTAGATGTGCTTGTTGCCGTAGGACTTAGACACGCCCTCCAGGCCCACAACCATGTCGCTGGAGCGCGGCGGATCGGGGAACTTAAAGTCGATGTGCTTGTGGCCCTCGGGCAGGATGACGAGCTCCTTTTTGATCTGCTCGATCTTGCGGATGCGCTCCTGGGCCTGGGCTGCCTTGGTGGGCTTGTAGCGGAACTTGTCGACGAAGACCTGCATGTGAGCGATATCGCGCTCCTGGGCAGCACGCTTGGTGCGCATCTGCTCCAGGTTGTCCTCGCGCTGCTTGAGGTAGCTGCTGTAGTTGCCGGTGTAGGTGGTCACGCGACGGTTTTCGAGCGCGGCGACGTGGTCGACGCAGGCGTCCATGAAGGCGCGGTCGTGGCTGACGATGAGGACGGCGCCGTCGTAGTTGGCGATAAAGCCGCGCAGCCACTGGACGCTTTCGAGGTCCAAGTGGTTGGTGGGCTCGTCCAGCAGCAGCAGGTCGGGGTGGCGCAGGAAGAGCTTGGCGAGCGCGATACGCATCTGCCAGCCGCCCGAGAACTCGGAGCAAGGGCGCTCAAAGTCGGTGACCTTAAAGCCCAGGCCGGACAGGATCTTGCGGGCGTTGCTCTCGAGCTCGTAGCCGCCCAGATGCTCAAAGCGGTCCTGGACCTGGCCGTACTCGTTGAGGAGCGCATCGACGTCCTTGCCCTGCTCGGAGAGCTCGGTGATCTGAGCCTGCAGCTCGTTGGCGCGCTCTCCCATGCGGCGGATTTCCTTGGCGGCCGCCATGACCTCGGCAAGGATGGTGGTGTTCTTTTGCTCTAGGTTGGTTTCCTGCTCTAGGTAGCCCACCTGGCAGTCCTTGGCGTACTGGACCTGGCCGGCGTCAGGACTGTCGATGCCCATGATGATTTTGAGCATGGTGGTTTTGCCGGCGCCGTTGGGTCCCACGAGTGCGAAGCGCTCGCCGGGGTTGATCTGGAAGGACGCGCCGCTAAAGAGGACGCGTGCGCCGAAGCTTTTTTCGATCTTGTCGACCAGGAGGATCATGGTGCCGCCTTTGACCTTGTGTTCCTATATGAAAAAAGGCCCCAACTTGCGTTGGAGCCTCATTCAATGCTCGGGTGGAGACGAGGGGGATCGAACCCCT
>DBFSAO010000054.1:0-7410 GCA_048500675.1 Collinsella sp. | reverse complement strand
GAGCAGTACGACGTGAGCCGCATTACGGTGCGCCGCGCCGTCGAGGAGCTGTGCTCCGATGGCTACCTGGTTAAGCAGCAGGGCCGTGGCACCTTTGTCTCCACGCCGCACATCAACCGCCAGTTCCACGCTTCGACGCTGCAGACGTTTACCGCGCTGTGTGCCGATAATGACATGAAGGCGGGCGCGCATGTGGTCGATCGCCAGATTGTGCCGGCGCGTCAAAACGAGATGGAATTCTTTGGTCTGCAGAAGGACGCGCTGCTGCTGCACATCAAGCGCGTGCGTACGGCCGACGGCGAGACCATTTTTGAGGAGAACATCTTTGTGCCGTTTGACGCCTACCGTGAGCTGTTGACGGCCGATCTTGAGGACAAGTCGATTTTTGCCGAGGTCGAGCGTGT
This sequence comes from Collinsella sp., assembly GCA_048500675.1. Classification (GTDB taxonomy): domain Bacteria; phylum Actinomycetota; class Coriobacteriia; order Coriobacteriales; family Coriobacteriaceae; genus Collinsella. Next base: position 7,006 of record DBFSAO010000054.1, on the reverse strand, counting down.
TGGCGGAACGCCGATTGTCTCGGTTGGTTACCGCACGGTCGAGGCCGTTCGTGCCAATACCGAGCAGGCGGCCGAGTTGGGCATTGCTCCGCACGATCCACTGCTCAACCTGCGTGCCGGCTTTATCGGCCCCAATGGCGAGCCGGTCCTGATGGGTAAGCAGTACTACGTGGGATCGCGCTACGCTATGGTGATGTAAGTTACGCGGTTTTACCAAACCGCGTAACGGCTCGACGCTGCAAACGCCCCTAAGCGGCAATCTGACGTTCAATCGTCGGTCGCGTACGAAGTATGCTTCCCTCCTCTTTCACGTCACCTTGCTCGCTTAGGGGCGTTTTCGCTGGCTTATGCTCAACCAGCGGCGTTTCCGCGTTTGTCAAGAGATTAGTCATTGGGGACGTTCTTAAATGACTAGTCGTTGGGGACGTTATTGTTTGACTAGACTTTCAACAACGTCCCCAACGACTACATAGCAGGAGAGTGGATAATCTCCCGGTTTGAGCCTGCATTCAAGTTCAAAGTGGGAGATTATCCACTCTCATTTGTTATGTGCCCGAAAATCCACACTCGTTTCTACTCTGTCTACATTTGTAGGAACAGTTCGTGGAGGCGGGTGTCTTCGTCGAGTTCGGGGTGGAAGGTTACGCCGAGCTGGCTGCCCTGACGGGCGGCGACGATACGGCCGTCGACTTTCGCTAAGGCCTTGGCGTCGCCGTGGACCTCGACGATGCGGGGCGCGCGGATAAACGTCAGTGGCACTTCACCGTCGATGCCGGCTAGCTGCCCCTTGGTTCGAAAGCTGCCGAGCTGCCTGCCGTAGGCATTGCGCTCGACAAGTACATCCATGGTTGCCAAACGCGGCGTGCCCTTATCGTCATGGGCGGCAAGGTCGTGAGCCAGCAGAATTAGGCCGGCACAGGTGCCCAGGACGGGTATGCCTTCAGAGATGCGGGCACGAAGCTCCTCGAGCATGCCCAACTCATCAAGCAGCTTCCCTTGAACGGTGGACTCGCCGCCGGGGAGGACCAGGCGGTCAAAGTTCTGCTGCAAATCGGCCGCCTGCCTCAGCTCAATACAGTGCGCGCCCAGCTCAGATAGTCTTGCCTCGTGCTCGGCAAAAGCGCCTTGGACCGCCAGCACGGCGACCGTTTGGTCTGCATAATCGCTCATGTGCGATCCTTTCTGCTGGACTAGCGCCCGCGCTCCTCCATGATGATCTCGATCTCGTCGGCGTTGATGCCCACCATGGCCTCGCCCAGGTCCTCCGAAAGCCCGGCGATGAGTTTGGCATCGGTGAAGTTTGCCACGGCCTTGACGATGGCGGCGGCGCGCTTAGCGGGGTCGCCGCTCTTAAAGATACCCGAGCCGACAAAGACGCCCTCGGCACCCAGCTGCATCATCAACGCGGCGTCGGCGGGGGTCGCTACGCCGCCGGCGGCAAAGTTCACGACGGGAAGCTTGCCCGTGGCATGGACCTCGCGGACCAGTTCGACCGGAACCTGCAGCTGTTTGGCTGCCTCAAAGAGCTCATCATCGCGCAGAGCGACAACGTCACGGATCTGCTTTTGGATCTTGCGCATGTGGCGCACGGCTTGGACGACGTCGCCCGTGCCCGGCTCGCCCTTGGTGCGAATCATCGTGGCGCCCTCGGCAACACGGCGCAACGCCTCGCCCAGATCGCGGGCGCCGCAGACAAACGGCACGTCAAACTGGGTCTTGTCGATGTGATAAACGTCATCGGCGGGGGAGAGAACCTCGGACTCGTCGATGTAATCGATCTCGATGGCCTGCAGGATCTGCGCCTCGACAATGTGACCGATGCGGCACTTGGCCATGACGGGGATGGAGACGGCCTCTTGGATGCCCTTGATCATCTTGGGATCGCTCATACGCGAGACGCCGCCTGCGGCACGGATGTCGGCCGGGATGCGCTCGAGAGCCATGACGGCGCAGGCGCCTGCCTCCTCGGCGATGCGTGCCTGCTCGGGAGTGGTGACGTCCATGATGACGCCGCCCTTGAGCATCTGCGCGAGCTCGCGGTTGAGTTTGACGCGATCGGCCTTGCTGGTCTGTTCTACCATGGTTGCTCCCTTGGTTGGCATGTGCATTGTTTGACGGAACATCCTATCGGGGAGCTGGGTATGACAAAATACTCAGTTTTCGAGATAATTACAAGGTCAGACTAATACCAGATTGAATGACTTAATAAGGTCAGGTGATAGGCTCATGCTTGACTACAATTTGGAAAAACGCGGCGAAGCATCGCTCTATGAGTATGTTTACCAGCAAATCCGAGATGATATTGTTGCTGGACGTATTGTGGCGGGGGAGCATCTTCCGTCTAAGCGCGCCTTTGCCCGTCATCTGGGAATCAGTGTCATTACCATCGAGAATGCATATAGCCAGTTACTCGCTGAGGGCTATATTTGCTCAATGCCGCGTCGTGGCTACTACGCTTGCGAGCTTCCGGATGCACCGGTTTTGGCTTCGGCTGCGGAGGGCATCGACCGAGATGTCGTCTCTGTGGGCCCCAGCGTGCATGATGTCAACGGACAGGTCGAGCGATTCGATGCGCTTTCTCCTTCTGCTTTGGAGGCGGCGCGGCTTTGGCAAAGCGCGCTACGGGCGACGCTGGCATCCGAAGACGAGCGCGAAATCTTTTCGCCCGCACCGGCGCAGGGCACTGCTCGGCTGCGACGCGCAATTGCTCACCATCTGCACGGGACAAGGGGTATGAATGTCGACCCCAACAACATCGTTATCGGTGCGGGCGCCCAGCTGCTCGATACCATGTTGGTTCAGTTGCTTGGCGCGGACAAGGTGTATGCGGTTGAGGATCCGGGCTATTTGCGTCTGACGCGTATCTATCAGGCTATGGGCTGCCAAGTTCGACATATCCCGTTGGATGATGAGGGCGTGGACTTGAGCACTCTGCAGAAAAGCGGGACCGATGTCCTTCACCTGATGCCGTCCCATCAGTATCCGACCGGCCTTGTGACGAGCATTGCGCGTCGCTATGCGCTTCTGAGCTGGGCCGCCGAGCGACCAGGTCGGTATCTCATCGAAGATGACTTTGATTGTGAGTTTCGCCTTGCTGGCAAGCCGATTCCTGCGCTCGCATCGATCGATGCCGCCCAGTCGGTTATTTACACCAACACGTTTTCGAAGAGCCTGTCATCGGCGTTGCGTCTAGCGTACATGGTGTTGCCCGATGAGTTAATGGAGCGGTTTAGGCGCAACCTTGGTTTCTACGCCTCGTCGGTGAGCTCTGTTGATCAGGTCGCTTTGGCGCGTTTGCTGGAATCGGGTGATTACGAGCGACATGTGAACCGCGTGCGCGTTCGTGCTCGCGAGGCGCGTGATGGCCTGATGGCGCTTGTGCGGAAGGTATTTCCGGCAGGAGAGGTCTCGATCGAGCATGCAGACGCGGGCCTTTACTGTATCGTGGTTGCGGAGCGTGGAACGGGCAGAAGCACTTTTGTACGGGCCCTCACGCGCTCGAGCATCCCTTTTATCGATATCGGTGACTGTTTTTGGTGTGCCGATGGCGCATCTGTCCCTGAAAACTCAACTCAAATTCTTGTTCAGTATGACGACCTGAGTCCAAAAGTACTAACAACCTTGGAATTACAGCTAATGGGGGGCACTCTGCAACCTAAGTGAGTAGACTTTTAGCACTTTGGCGACCAGGCAGTTTTGTAACAAGCTATCTACCTGCGGTTTTGAAAAGCAGGATGACCGGCCTGCTTGGGATGTTCAAAAAAGTCTACTCACTTGCCGCGCAAAGCTTCTACATGAGAAAAAAATGGGGTTTTCAACAGGGCTTCGTCCAGCTCTCGGCAAGCTTTTGGCCAGTTGGGGAGGGCTGTTGAAAACTTGGCAGTCCGTTCGGCGCCATTTTTGGTGCGTTCGCGCCAATGCGTGACTGACTGGGTTGAAATTCGTGTTTTCCTGTGCCTATGAAGGATCTAGTTTGTGACATATCGGCTTTTAGGTACTGGCGTTTGCCCCCTCAGGTTCGTGCTTTGTGTCCGCCGCTTCCACGGCCGGAAGAAGACCGGCAGCGATATGACCTTGCCCGTAACCCGACGGCTGCGGTTGTGCTCGGCTTTCCGTTGTATACATTGGTCCGGACGAGAAACAAGCGGACTTGTCCTGCCAGTATCAGGCAGCGGCTGTTTCTTGGTGAGCTCCCCAGGGAATCCGTGCTGGAAACGGAGCATGGGTTTTTGGTTACATCTCCTCTACTGACGACATTCATCATGTCGCGGCATCTGACGGATCTTCAGCTTCTTTTGGTATTGGCGGAGATGTGTGGCTTGTTTGCGGTGTGTGCCCTGCCGGCGGCACTTGAGGCGGAGCTTTCGCGTGCAATTGATTCGGGCGCGATTTCGACAACGTTCGGTTGGGTGCGCTGCCCGTCCGAGGACGGCATCGCCTCAAATTTATGGCGTCGAGACGCTTTGGTTTTGGGCGGAGACCTTGACCGTTTTTGTTCAGATGTTTGCGGGATGCGTTACGGCAATAGATTTATGGCGGTATCGCAACTCGTTCCATTGGGTGCCGCGTCGCCTTTTGAGGTCGAGGCGTTTTTGTTGCTTGGACTGCCGCGAGCCCTGGGAGGCGAAGGGTTTTGCGGCATAGAGCTCAATGTCGAAGTGACGTTAAGCACAAGTGCTCGAGCGATTGTGGGAAAGTCCCGTGTATATATCGACCTACTTCTTTCTTCGCCGGACGGTAGGCGACAGGTGGCCATTGAATGTCAGGGAAAGGCCTCGCACGGACGCGCAGGGGATGGCTTGCGTGACGCTGACCGCATGACGGCCCTTCAGGCCATGGGCTACGATGTGCTTCTCCTTACACACAGACAGATATCGGATGAGGATAGATTCCGCGCGATCGTTAAGGCCGTATGCAGGATGCTCGATGCTGAATATCGTGATAAAAGCTCGGATGAGCAAAGGGCTGAGACATTACTCCGGTCTGAACTATTCGTTGACTGGACAAAATTGGGAGTAATCGACGGAAAGATGCCCGTTAGACACAAAACGGCTCAATCGTGGACGGCTGCGGTTCTAAGTGAGTAGACTTTTGGCACTTTGGCGACCAGGCCGTTTTGCAACAAGTCATTTACCTGCGGCTTTATAAAGTGATATGGATGGTCTGCTCGGCAAGTTCCAAAAAGTCTACTCACTTAGTTTTTGACGAGAAGCCGATGCCGAAGGCGGTCCTATTTCAGGGCGTTAACAAGTTCGTGAGGCACGAAAAAGGCCCGAACCAATACGGTCCGGGCCTCATCGAGCTAGAGGTTATGTCTCAAGCGGTTGGCTTAGCCAAAGTAGCGCTTAAGCAGGCCGGCGAAAGCCTTGCCGTGGCGAGCTTCGTCGCGAGCCATCTCGTGCACGGTGTCGTGGATGGCATCGAGGCCGGCGGCCTTGGCACGCTTGGCAAGATCGGTCTTGCCGGCGGTGGCGCCGTTCTCGGCCTCAACGCGCATCTCGAGGTTCTTCTTGGTGGAGTCGGTCACGACCTCGCCCAGGAGCTCGGCGAACTTGGCGGCATGCTCGGCCTCCTCGTGGGCAGCCTTCTCCCAGTACAGGCCGATCTCGGGATAGCCCTCGCGATGAGCGACGCGAGCCATGGCCAGGTACATACCGACCTCGGAGCACTCGCCCTCAAAGTTGGCGCGCAGGTCGGCAACGATGTCCTCGGAGACGCCCTCCATCTTGGCGACGCCCACGACGTGCTCGGCAGCCCACTCGAGCTGACCCTCCTCCTGCTTCAGGAAACGAGAACCGGGAACGCCGCACTGGGGGCACTTGAAGTCCTCGGGCAGTTGGTCGCCGTCGAACTCTTCCACATAACCGCAAACGGGGCAAACAAACTTCATGATTCGATCCTTTCGATCGATGGCGATTGTGCGCTCGTCCGGTCCCGTAAGGGCCCTCTCCGGACGTGCGTCTTGACGAGTTCTATTATCCATAAATGCAACCAAATGTGAAGCCTATTAGGAATGATTTTTAATAAAACAATTTCGAGATATGAAGATGTTGATTGATTAACGATTGGCAGGCCGTCTTTGACCGCCGCTGAGTACAATCGGGCGAGCAAATGTTGACCTATCAACAAATGAAGGAGTTTCCTTTATGCATCTAGCCCGTCGTGCCTGGTGCCGAACATATCAGACGGTTTTTCGCATTGCATTGCCGATCCTGCCCTATACCGAGCCGCGCATTTTAGAGCATGCCGAGGATGTGCCCGCGGTGCTTCAAAAGCGCTCGATCCAGAAGGTCCTTATCGTGACGGATCCCGGCATTGCCCGTCTGGGGCTCACGGCACCGCTCGAGACGGCGCTCGCATCCAGGGGGATTGGCGTTACGGTCTATGCCGAAACGCGTGCAAACCCCACGGTTTCAAACGTGGAAGAAGCGGCGTCCCTGTATCGAGAGAGCGCCTGCCAGGCCATTATCGGCTTTGGCGGTGGCTCGGCCATGGACTGTGCCAAGGGCGTGGGCGCACGCATTGCGCAGCCAAACAAGCCCATCAACAAGATGCGCGGCCTGCTGCGGATTCATCGTCGCCTGCCGCTGCTCATCGCCGTTCCCACTACCGCCGGTACGGGAAGCGAAGTCACGCTTGCGGCGGTAATTACCGATGACGAGACGCACTACAAATACCCCATTAACGACTTTGTGCTCATCCCGCGTTTTGCAGTCCACGACCCCGAGTTTACGTGCGGCTTGCCCGCTTCCATTACGGGGCAGACGGGCATGGACGCCCTGACGCATGCCGTTGAGGCCTTTATCGGGCGAAGCACCACGCCCTATACGCGTAAGATGGCGCGACAGGCGGTGCAGCTTATCCACGACAATTTGCTCGAGGCCTATGAGCATGGTGACGACATGCGCGCTCGTCGCAATATGCTTTCGGCGGCGTATAAGGCGGGCGTTGCGTTTACCCGCTCCTATGTCGGATATGTGCATGCCATCGCGCACAGTCTGGGCGG
>DBFSAO010000053.1:0-3460 GCA_048500675.1 Collinsella sp. | reverse complement strand
CGCTAAAGTACAACCGAAAAAGCATCGGTTAATACGCACCTGTTCGTTTTCTTAAGACCTTCTTTATGCCGCAGGTACGGTAATACGTTTTTCTCGAACCCTGCAGGGCAAAACGTCCGTTAACAGGAGTGCGCGCGGTCGTCTTTTGCTCGCCCGCGCGCACCATTTCTTCGTATTTTCGACGTTAGCCGGTATGGCCCAGAGATTACAGCGTGCCGTAGATGCGGTCGCCGGCGTCGCCCAGGCCGGGAACGATGTAGGCAGCTTCGTTGAGATGGTCGTCGATGGCGCAGGTATAGATATGCACATCGGGGTCCTTCTCAGTCAGCGACTTGAGGCCCTCGGGGGCCGCGACGATGCACAGCATGCGGATGTCCTTGACACCGCGCTCGCGCAGGTAGCTGATGGCCATCTCGGCCGAACCGCCCGTGGCGAGCATGGGGTCGACGACCAGGCAGATGCGCTGGTCGATATCCTTGGGCATCTTGCAGTAATACTCATGCGGCTCGTGGGTAACCTCGTCGCGCTCCATACCGATGTGGCCCACGCGAGCGGAGGGTACCAAGTCGAGGATGCCATCGACCATGCCAAGGCCCGCACGCAGAATGGGAACGATGGCGAGCTTTTTGCCGGCGAGCTGCTTAAACGTTGCGGTGGTGATGGGGGTCTCGACTTCGACGTCTTCCATGGGCAGGTCGCGCATGGCCTCGTAGCCGTCAAAAAGTGCGAGTTCGCGCACGAGCTGGCGGAACTGGTTGGTGCCGGTGTTTTTGTCGCGCAGGATCGACAGCTTATGCTGGACGAGCGGGTGATCGACAAGGGTCACACGGGACGTATCGTAGGTGACGGTCATGGGTTGATTGCCCCTTTCGTTGCGGCCGGAAGATGGCCTTGCTGACAAGGCGCATGGCGATGTTGTTGCCGCGCGCCGTGCATAAGTTTAACGGTTTGTTGTATCGAGCAGCTCGTCGCAACCCTACTGAGCGGTGTTGAGCGAGCGCCTGACTGCATCACGCCAGCCCGCAAGGTTTTGCTCGCGGCGCTCGGCGGACATGTGGGGAAGGAAGGTCCTAACGATCTGGGCATTTTGCTCCAGCTCCTCCAGGTCTTCCCAATAGCCGACGGCAAGGCCCGCCAAGTACGCGGCACCGATCGCCGTGGTCTCCACCGTCTCGCACTGCAGCACGGGGATATCCAGCAGATCGGCCTGGAATTGCATGATGAACTCGTTGCGCGAGGCACCGCCATCGACGGACAGGCGCTCAATCGAAAGTCCCACGTCCTGCTCCATGGCGCGCAGCACGTCGTAGCTCTGATATGCCATGGATTCGCAGGCGGCACGTACGATGGTCGCACGGCTCGAGGCGCCGGTCAGACCGCACACGATACCGCGGGCATGCGGGTCCCACCAAGGTGCCCCCAAGCCCGCGAAAGCGGGGACAAAGTAGCATCCCTCGTTATCGCTGATCGAGGAGGCGAGCTGTGCCGATTCGGATACGTTGGAGATAACGCCCATGTTGTCGCGCAGCCAGTTCATCGTTGAGCCGGCGGCAAAAATAGAGCCCTCGAGCGCATAGCTGACTTTGCCATCCGCAGCGATACCGATGGTGGAGACCAAGCCATTCTTGGATTCGACGATCTCGTCGCCGGTGTTCATGAGCATAAAGCAGCCCGTGCCATAGGTGTTTTTGGTCTGGCCGGGATGGAAGCAGCAGTGACCGAACAGCGACGCCTGCTGGTCGCCCGCCACACCCATAATGGGCGGCATGTTGGTCATGATGTCGCTCGCGACGCGGCCGTAGTCGCCCGAGCTCCAGCGAACCTCGGGCATCATGGAACGTGGAACATCAAAGAGCGCCAGCAGGTCGTCGTCCCAATCGAGCGTATGGATATTAAAGAGTGCCGTGCGGCTGGCATTGGTGTAGTCGGTGGCAAAGACCTGGCCGCCGGTGAGGTTGTAGATGAGCCAGGTATCGATGGTGCCAAACATGAGGTCGCCCGCCGCCGCGCTCTCGCGTGCGCCGTCGACGTTGTCGAGAATCCACTGCACCTTGGAGGCCGAGAAATACGGGTCGAGTGTGAGTCCCGTGCGGGAGCGCACCAGCTCCTCGCAACCCTGTTCAACCAACGCGTCGATTGCCGGCGCGGTACGACGGCACTGCCATACGATGGCGTTATAGATGGGCTGGCCGCTCACGCGGTCCCAGACCACCGTGGTCTCGCGCTGGTTGGAGATGCCGATGGCGGCAATGCGGTCGGAGTGGATACCGCTCTTAAACTGGACTTCCATCATGACGGCGATCTGGCTGGCAAGGACCGCCGTGGGGTCTTGTTCCACCCAGCCGGGACGCGGAAAACTCGTTTTGACGCTGCGACGTGCCTGCGCGACGATGCAGCCGTACTCGTCGACGATGGTCGCAAGTACCGAGGTGGTGCCGCAGTCGAGCGCCATGATGTAGGAACCGCCAAAGTTAAACGAGGCATTTTCCATGCCCAGGCTGCCCAGATTCAACGACATCGCTTACACCTTTCTATTGCATCGGGTCGGACAGGACCCGCTCGATCTCTGATGCGGGAAGTGCGCCTCGGCGCAGGATCTGGAGCCCGCCGTGCTGGAACGACACGATGGTCGAGGCGTCGCGACACGGGGTCTCACCGGCGTCGATGGCAACATCGACCCCCTCCAGGATACGACCCTCGACGGTGGCAAAGCTTGCCGGCGAGGGCGCCCCATGTGTATTGGCGCTCGTGCAGGCAAGGGGACTGCCGCAGGCGCGGATGAGCGCCTGCACCACGGGCGAGGCCGATGCGCGAAGGGCCACCGTGTCGTCGGCGGCGCGCATAAAGGTCGGCACACAGGGGGCTGCCTTAATCACGATAGTCAGGGCGCCCGGCCAGCATCTTCGGGCAAGCGCGCGGGCCTCTTCCGGAATATCCACGCCGTAGCGGTCGAGGGCCTCGGCATCATCGACCAGCCAGGCGACCGTTTGGGTAAGCTCGCGCTGTTTGAGGGTAAAGATGCGACGGTACCCGGTGCCGAGCGCAGGGACTGCGGCGCCGTTGACGGCAGCCTGCGGATCGCGCGGCCACGATGGGAATTCGCTTGTATCTTGGGGCACGGCGTCCGAGAAGGCGTTAACCGCTACGGCGACACCGTAGACCGTCTCGGTCGGGATCAGCGCCAAGCCGCCACAGCCGAGCACCTCGGCCGTACGCTCAACGGCGAGCCGATGCGGCTCGCGCGCTCCCTCGTATACCCGGTAGACCGTCTGCATGTGTATGCCAGCCCCTTACGCTCTGGTGAAAGTTTGTTTACTGAGGGGCATTCTCGCACGAAACGTTCAACCTATTTGCCCAGAGCGCATGTTGGTTTGGTGAGCGGCTCTAGTAGTCGGTGAAAGTGAGGGGGTTAATTGAAGATTTTTAGCGCGCAAGCGTAACGGTACGATCGGGAAACTCG
>DBFSAO010000052.1:0-7364 GCA_048500675.1 Collinsella sp. | reverse complement strand
CGAGGACGGTGTGCTCGCTGTAGAGGACTTCAACCTCACCGTTCACGACCAGGAGTTCGTCGTCCTCGTTGGCCCCTCTGGCTGCGGTAAGTCCACGACGATGCGCATGGTCGCCGGCCTGGAGGACATTACCTCGGGCGACGTGCTCATCGACGGCAAGCGCGTCAACGACGTGGCGCCCAAGGACCGCGACATCGCCATGGTGTTCCAGAGCTATGCTCTGTACCCCAATATGACGGTGTACGAGAACATGGCGTTTACGCTCGAGCTCAAGAAGGTCCCCAAGGACGAGATCGACCGCAAAGTTCGCTCTGCTGCCGAGATTCTGGGCATTACCGAGTACCTCGACCGTAAGCCCAAGGCGCTTTCGGGCGGCCAGCGCCAGCGTGTCGCTATCGGCCGCGCCATCGTGCGTGACCCCAAGGTCTTCCTGATGGACGAGCCACTGTCCAACCTGGATGCCAAGCTTCGTAACCAGATGCGTGCCGAGCTCATTAAGCTGCGCCACGAGATCAAGGGCACGTTCATTTATGTTACTCACGACCAGACCGAGGCTATGACCCTCGGTGACCGTATCGTGGTCATGAAGGACGGCGTTGTCCAGCAGATCGCCACGCCGCAGGAGGTCTTCAACCATCCCGCGAACATCTTCGTCGCCGGCTTCATCGGCGTGCCGCAGATGAACTTCTTCGATGCCCAGCTGGTGCGCTCGGGCAACGGCTTTACCGTCAAGACCGAGGATATGAACGTGGCGCTCGCCCCCGAGACCTGCGCTCAGCTTGCTCTCAACTGGGACGGCGGCGACGTGAAGGAGATCACGGCCGGCGTGCGTCCCGAGCAGATCCTGCTTGCCGACAAGGACGAGGAGGGTGCGCTCCAGGGCACCGTCGAGGTGACCGAGCTCATGGGCTCGACCGAGCATGTCCACGTGACTGCTCCCGACGGCCAGTTTGTCCTGATCATTCCCGTCGTCGACCTCGAGGCCAAGGGCGCGCTCAAGGCGGGCGACCCCATCTGGTTCAAGTTTGAGAAGAACGCGACCCACCTCTTCGATAAGGTCTCTGGCAAGAACCTTATCTAGGCCCGGTGCAACCAGGCCCTTCCTTTGGGCGACTGCGGCTTTGCCATCCTTTTGCCGCGGTCACATATAAGGCTCCCCTCCCGTCCACTGGGCGAGAGGGGAGCCTTTCTTTGTGTTGGGACTGTCTGACCGGTCGTTTGTCTCGATCTGTAACGGATAGGGCCGATTTCGGACGTTAGATGTTACAGATCGAGACGGTTCCGCTGAGCTAACCATTTCATCTAAATCTGTAACACCAAAGGCGAATTTCACCTGCTAGATGTTACAGATTGAGATAAACCCAAGGGGAGGGGCCGGTATGTCTCAATCTGTAACAGCTGGGACCGTTTTGGTTGAGTAATTGCTACGGATCGAGATTGTTTGGCCGAGTCGGATCACAGGGTAACGTGCGGGCACAAAAAACGGAGCCGTGTTGCCACGACTCCGTTTCTCAAGAGGATGGGTAAGGGAAGCGAACTAGCTCAGGTGCCAGATCTCGTCGTTGTACTGGGAGATCGTGCGGTCGGACGAGAAGGTGCCGGCGTTGGCGATGTTGATCAGCGCCTTGCGCATCCAGCTGTCCTGGTCCTCGTAGTCGGCCAGCACGCGCTCCTTGGTCTGGATGTACTCCTCGATGTCGAGCAGGGCCATAAACCAGTCCTTGCCCTTGATGTCGTCGTGCAGGCGCTGCAGGCGCTCGGCGTTGCCGGTTGCCATAAAGGCCGGGTTGGTGATGAAGTCCACCAGCAGTTTAATTCCGGGCTTGCGGTAGAGCGCACCGGCGTTGTAGGTGCCGTCGGCGTAGAGCTGCTCGACCTGTTTGGACGAGGCACCAAAGGTATAGATGTTCTCGTCGCCCACGAGCTCGGCAATCTCCACGTTGGCACCGTCGAGCGTGCACAGGGTTAGGGCGCCGTTGAGCATGAACTTCATGTCGGAGGTGCCGCTCGCCTCCTTGGAGGCCAGGCTGATCTGCTCGGAGATGTCAGCGGCGGGGATCACGCGCTCGGCGGCAGTGACGTTGTAGTTCTCGATCATGACAACCTGCAGGTAGGGAGCCACGTCGGGGTCGTTTGCAATCCACTGCGACAGCGTCAGGATCAGATGGATGATGTCCTGCGCGATAGTGTAGGCAGGCGCCGCCTTGCCGCCAAAGATGATGGTGACGGGGTGCTTAGGTCTGTTGCCGTTCTTGATATCGAGGTACTTCCAGATGATGTAGAGCGCGAGCATCTGCTGGCGCTTGTACTCGTGGATACGCTTGACCTGAACATCGATGATGGCGTTGGACGGGATAGTCACGCCTTGCTCGAGCGCCATGAACTGGCGCATGATGGCCTTGGCCTCGGTCTTGGTGGCGGCCAGGCGCTCAAGAACATCCTTGTCGTCGGCGAACTTGGCGAGTTTGCTCAGATCGCCGGTGCTGCGCCAGTCGGTGCCGATCACATCGTCGAGCAGGCTGGCGAGCGCGGGGTTGGCCCCATGGATCCAGCGGCGGAAGGTGATGCCGTTGGTCTTGTTGGAGAACTTCTCGGGATAGATCTCGTAGAACGGATGAAGCTCGGTGTCCTCCAGGATCTTGGTGTGGAGGGCGGCTACGCCGTTGATGGAGAAGCCAAAGTGGATGTCCATGTGGGCCATGTGGACGGTGTCGTGCTCATCGATGATGGCGACGCGCGGGTCATCGTGCTCGGCCTTCGCGATCTCATCGAGCTTGACGATAATGTCGGCGATGGCAGGGGAGACCTTCTGCAGGCTGGCGAGCGGCCACTTCTCGAGCGCCTCGGCAAGAATCGTGTGGTTAGTGTAGGCGACCATGGAGCGTACGATGGTCACGGCCTCATCAAACTCGATGCCATGCTCGGTGGTGAGCAAGCGAACGAGCTCGGGGATGACCATGGTGGGGTGCGTGTCGTTAATTTGGACCACGGCGTAGTCGGCCAGATCGTGCAGGTTGCTGCCGCGCTCGATGGCCTCGTCGATCAGGAGCTGGGCGGCGTTGCTCACCATGAAGTATTCCTGGTAGATGCGAAGCAGACGGCCCTGCTCGTCGGAATCGTCGGGGTAGAGGAACAAGGTGAGGTTCTTGGCGATCTCGGTCTTGTCGAAGTCGATGGAGCTGCCGGGGACCAGGCCGTCATCGACGCTCGCCAGGTCGAACAGGCGCAGGCGGTTCTTGGTGGGCTGGCCGTAACCGGGCACGTCGATGTTGACGAGCTTGGAGGTAACGGCAAAATCGCCGAACTCGACGGTGTAGGAGCGGTCATCGTCGACTAGGATGTCCTGCTCACCGAGCCACTCGTCGGGGACGGCCTTCTGCTGGTTGTCGACAAAGCGCTGACGGAACAGACCGTAGTGATAGTTGAGGCCCACGCCATCGCCGGTCAAGCCCAGCGTGGCGATGGAATCCAGGAAGCACGCGGCCAGGCGGCCCAAGCCACCGTTGCCGAGCGACGGCTCGACCTCGAACTCCTCGATCTTGTTGAGGTCGTGGCCTGCGGCGGTGAGCTGGTCCTTAACCTCGTCGTAGATGCCGAGGTCGATCATGTTGTTGATGAGCAGCTTGCCGATCAAAAATTCGGCGGAAATGTAATAGAGCTTTTTCTTGCCGTTGTTGAGCGGGCAGGCGGCAGAGCGCTCCTGCACGAGCTTGACCAGCAGTTTGTAAATGCGGCGGTCATCGAGTTGCTCGAGCGAGGTGCCAAAAGACTGCTCGGCGAGTTCCATGAGGTTAATTTGGGGCATGGTTTCTCCTGTGATGGGTTGTTTCATGTCTGCAATTCATAAGAAGCCCGCGCGAGGGGATTGGGGTGGCCTCACGCGGGAAAAGCAAGCGCGTCCGCACGGTGGGGAGGGGTCGGGCGCGGTAGCTCCTATTGAGGAAGCTCGATTTCGGCTTCCGACGGAATGCGGAAGTAGGTCTCGGTCCAGTCGGTGAGTTTGTGCTCGAGCTCGCGGGTGATGGCGCCGTCGAGCATGCGCCAGGTCCAGTTGCCGCCCAGCGTGGCAGGGGTGTTGATGCGCGCCTCGTTGCCCAAGTTGAGCAGATCCTGCATGGTGTAGATGCACGTGTCGCTCACGCTGGCGGCGATGGTGCGATTGAGTGCATCTGCCATGGGTTCGCCGGCCTGCTGATGGGTGTACAGGGCTGCCTGCTCACGCTGACGCGGGGTGGCCGTTCCCTCAAACCAACCGCGCGCCGTCTCGTTGTCGTGGGTGCCCACATAGGCGACGGTGTTGGCGATGTAGTTATGCGGCAGGTAGTACGAGTTGGTGCCCTCAAAGGCAAACTGCAGGATCTTCATGCCGGGGAAGCCCGAGTTGTCGCGCATGTCGATGACGCCGGGGGTGAGGAAGCCCAGGTCCTCCGCGATGATGGGCAGCGTGCCGAGCTTTTCCTCGAGCGTCTTGAAGAACTTGAGGCCGGGACCCTGCGTCCACGAACCGTAGGACGAATCGGGTGAGGAGAACGGCACCTCCCAATAGGCCTCGAAGCCGCGGAAGTGATCCAGGCGGATGACGTCGTACATGTCGAGGGCGGCGCGAATGCGGCCCTCCCACCAGGAGAAGCCGTCGGACTCCATGGCGTCCCAGTCGTAGATGGGGTTGCCCCAGTACTGGCCGGTGGCCGAGAACTGGTCGGGCGGCGTGCCGGCGACGCTCACCGGATTGCCGGCGGCGTCGATCTTAAAGAGCTCAGGTGTCGCCCACATCTCGACGGAGTCACGCGAGACATAGATGGGCAGGTCGCCGATGATGAGAATGTCGCGCTCGTTGGCATAGGCCTTGAGGCGGCTCCACTGGCGATCGAAAAAGTACTGCGTCATCTGGTGGTAGAGCATATGCGCCGGATGGTCGGCGCAGACCTTGGCGGAAGCCTCGCCGCGGGTGCGGAGCTCCGCGGGCCACTCCCAAAACGCCTTGAGACCGCACTCCTCTTTGACGGTCATGAACTCACAGTAGGGGATGAGCCAGTCCTCGTTGGCCTGGATAAAGTCATCGAAATCGGCCGGCTTGTCGGCAGCAAAGCGCTCAGCGGCGCGGTCGAGAATCTGACGGCGGCCGTCAAAGATAGCACCGTAGTCGACATTGCTGGGGTCGGATCCCAGATACACGCCATCGATATCGCGCTGCTCCAGATACCCTGCCTCGATAAGCTCGGCAAAGTCGATAAAGTTGGGGTTGCCTGCGCGGGCCGAGAACGACTGATAGGGCGAATCGCCATAGCTGGTCGTCGTAAGGGGCAGAATCTGCCAGTAATGTTGTTTGCACGAGGCGAGAAAATCGACGAAGTCGTAGGCATTCCAGCCAAAGCCGCCGATTCCGTATGGTCCGGGCAGAGATGAGACGGGCATGAGGACGCCGCTTGCACGCTCCATGAATGCGCTCACCAACCTTCTTGTTGTGGGGTCGGCCTGCCGATGGGTGTGCAGTCCGCCTCCGATGTTCTGATTCGGTACGCCTATTGTAAAACATGTTGTTTAAACATGTACAGGCAAGATAAAAAAGTTGGTCGATTTTCGGCGAATGGTTACATGCCATGAAAAAGCCCCGACCTCACAACGTGAGATCGGGGCAAGAGCGGTATGTAGGTTTTTGCTACTCGGCGTCGGCGAAGCCGTTGGGGTTGTGGCTCTGCCAGTTCCAGCTATCGCGGCACATGTCCGCGATGTCGTACTGGGCCTTCCAGCCCATCATGCGCTCGGCCTTGGAAGCATCGCACCAGTTGGCAGCGATGTCGCCGGCGCGGCGCTCGCGGATTACGTAGGGCAACTCCTTGCCACAAGCCTTGGAGAAGGCGGCGACGACCTCGAGTACCGAGGTGCCGGTGCCGGTGCCCAAGTTAAAGATCTCGACGCCGGTCTTGCCGTTCATCCAGTTAAGGGCGGCAACGTGACCAGATGCCAGATCGCACACGTGGATGTAGTCGCGCACGCCGGTGCCGTCGGGGGTGGGGTAGTCGTTGCCAAAGACCTGAACGGCCTCGAGCTTGCCCACGGCGACCTGGGCGACATAGGGCACCAGGTTGTTGGGGATGCCCTTGGGGTCCTCGCCGATCAGGCCCGACGGATGAGCGCCGATGGGGTTGAAGTAACGGAGCAGCACGACGTCCCACTCGGGGTCGGCAGTGTGGACGTCCATAAGGATCTGCTCGATCATCCACTTGGTCCAACCATAGGGGTTGGTCGCGGGCTTCTTAGGATCCTCCTCGGTGACGGGCGGGTTGTCCGGGTCGCCGTAGACGGTCGAGGAGCTCGAGAAGATGATGGACTTGCAGCCATGGTTGCGCATGACGTCGATGAGCACCAGGGTGTTCTCGATGTTGTTGTGGTAGTACTCGACGGGCTTGCTCACCGACTCGCCGACGGCCTTAAAGCCGGCAAAGTGGATGACACGGTCGATCTGATGGGTATCGAAGATCTTGTTCATCGCATCGCGGTCGAGCACGTTGGCCTCGTAGAAGGTGAGGTTCTTGGCGGCCTCGTCGCCCACGATGGTCTTGACGCGGTCGACGGCGACGGCGCTGGAGTTGGAGAGATCATCGACGATGACGACCTGGTAGCCACCCTCGAGCAGCTGAACGACGGTGTGCGAGCCGATAAAGCCGGCGCCACCGGTAACGAGGACGCAGGTGTCTTTGGGGTCGAGTGCTTTGGACATGTAGTCTCCTATCGAATCAGGAACACTTCTAGAGGGGAGTATAGCGCAGGCGGGGACGCCCAAATGGTGCACTGTAGGAAAAGCAGAGGATTATGTTAACGTACTCATATAAGAGCTTGCTCAATTGTTACCTCAAATTTGACAATTGCTTACGAGCCGCCGACCTTGTAGTTTCCTGCCGTTCGTGGAAATCGTTGGGACGCGCCATATGTACGCTAATATGTATGAGTTGAGCGACATATAAATAAGCATGTAACGGAGTACATATGTCACCAAACAGCGATTCCATCCTTTCCCAGGAGCTCTCGCGCCGCACTGCCCTTAAGGCCCTGTTCGGTGCCGCTTCTGCGGCAGTTCTTTTTGGCCTGCCCACTCGCGCCCATGCGGCGGAGGCTTCCAAAGAAACCACCGATAAATTGAATGCCGCCCAGGCCCAACTCGACGAGGTTCAGGCCCAGCTCGACAGCATCGCAAATGAGTATGCGGCGCTGGCCAACAAGAATGCCCAGACCCTCAACGACATCGAGAATGTCCAGGGCAAGATTGACGACACGCAGGCCCAGATCGATGAAAAGAAGGCCGAGCTCAAGAAGAAGCGCAACGACCTTTCCGATCGCGTGGCCGCCAGCTACAAGTCCGGCGG
>DBFSAO010000051.1:0-28492 GCA_048500675.1 Collinsella sp. | reverse complement strand
TGCTGCGCACGCAGGGCCTGGAGCGCACCCCCGTCGATTCCGCAGGCCCCGGTGACATCGTCGCAGTGGCCGGCGTGAACGACATCATGATCGGCGAGACCATCGTCGATCCGAGCGACCCGCGTCCGCTGCCGCTCATCCACGTCGACGATCCGGCCATCTCCATGACCTTCGGCATCAACGATTCGCCGTTGGCCGGCACCGAAGGCAAGGATCACAAGCTCACCGCCCGTATGATCAAGGACCGCCTGGACCGTGAACTCATCGGCAACGTGTCCATCAAGGTGTTGCCGACCGAGCGTCCGGACGCCTGGGAGGTCCAGGGCCGCGGCGAACTCGCCTTGGCAGTGCTCGCCGAGCAGATGCGCCGCGAAGGCTACGAGCTGACCGTCGGCCGTCCGCAGGTGGTCACCAAGACCGTTGACGGCGTGATCAACGAGCCGATGGAAAACACCACCATCGACGTACCGGAAGAGTACATGGGCACCGTCACCCAGCTCATGGCCGATCGCAAGGGCCGTATGGACAACATGACCAACCACGGCACCGGCTGGGTGCGTTTGCAGTTCACCGTTCCCTCCCGTGGCCTGATCGGTTTCCGTACCGCACTGCTGTCCGCCACGCGCGGCACCGGCATCGCAGCCTCCATCTCCGCAGGCTACGCCCCGTGGGCCGGCCAGATCGTAACCCGTCAGAACGGTTCCATGGTCTGTGACCGTAAGGGCGTCGCCACCCCATACGCCATGCAGCGCCTGCAGGCTCGCGGCAACTTCTTCGTCGAGCCGCAGTCCCCGGTGTACGAGGGCCAGGTCGTCGGCGTGAACAATAAGCCGGATGAGCTGGATGTGAACATCACGCTGGCCAAGCACATGACCAACATGCGTTCCGCTACCGCCGACGTGCTGGAGACCCTGACCCCGCCGATCAAGATGAGCCTTGAGGAGTCCCTGGACTTCGCCAACGAGGATGAGTGCGTGGAGGTCACCCCGGAGTCCATCCGAATCCGCAAGATCATCCTCAGCCGTGAGGACTGGTACAAGTGGCGCGCCAAGCAGCGTCGTCAGAACAATCAGCAGGGCAAGTAGTCGCTGATCGAGCAGAGGAGAGATGCGCATGTGCGTGCATCTCTCCTTTTTCCTTTTCCGGCGAGCGGGCGGCACACGGTGTGATGAAATCATAAGGAACGAGGAGAATAGTGGTGAGCATGACTCAAGACAACGATCGCAGGCTGCTGCCATGGTCGTATCGGCAACCGATGCCGGTGAGGCTTCTCATCGACGTGCTTTCCGGCGCGGCAATCGGTGCCGTTGGCACGATGGCACATCGTATGGGAGCATCGATGAACATCCCATATGGCCTGGCACTGGCCTTTCTCATCGTAATCCTTTCCACCTGGTGCGCCCGCTCACGCGACGGCGTCGTCGGGCTTGCCCTGCATCTCATCAGCTCGTCACTGGTGGTATGGACGGTCATGGCGGGATACGGTCCGGGCGGCGACGCTTTGATTCCGGTCGGTTTCGGCAGTGACGCGAATATGCCGTTCTTCAGCGACCATGCCGGCTACTTCTGGCTGTATGGCATCGTGCTGATCCCATGCATCATGTTGCTCCTGCCAAAGCGCTGGTTCGTCGTGCAACCTCGGACCGATACGGACGCCCAGCCGATGGAATAGGGGCTGCGCTACGGGCCACCACTACGGTAAGGTGCAAGGAAGCATGAAGGAGGAACGGGAAGATATGAATGCACGGAAGTTGTTCTATCTCGGGCCCCAAGGCACATTCACGCATCAGGCGGCGGTCAGTGCGGCCGGATTGTTGCGGCCGGTCGTGCCCGAAGGATTCGATCTCATTGCCTGCGATGATGTGCCGCAGATTATGCAGGCCGCGCAGAACGGCGAAGGTTGGGGCGTCATCGCATGGGAGAACAACGTCGAGGGGTATGTCGTGCCGAACCTTGACGCCCTGATCGACGCGCAGGATCTGGTCGGCTTCGCCCGTGTCGGCGTCAACGTCGAGTTTGACGCCTATACGCTGCCTGACACCGGACTGGAGGATGCCTACGTCGCCACGGCCCACTCGCATGGCCTTGCGCAATGCAGAAAATTCATCGCCGAGCATCATCTTGACGCGGTGACGGCATCATCCAACGCAGCCGCCTGTCGTGACCTCAGGCCGGGTGAGGTCGCATTCGGACCGAGCATCTGTGGCGATCTGTATGACATCAAACGCGTCGGCAGTGCGGTACAGGACTATCAGGGCGCACGCACCGAGTTTCTTGTGCTGGCCCGACGTGAGGAAGTCGCCGATCTGCTGGAACAGCCGAAAACCCAGGACGATGTGGACTATGAATCGGTATTGACGCTCATCCCGCTGGTTACCGGCCCGGGCGTACTCGCCGATCTGCTGGATGTGTTCCGCGATGCAGGACTCAATATGACCAGCTTCATCTCGCGTCCGATCAAAGGACATGATGGCACCTACAGCTTCATCGCCACGTTCGACGCGGCCCCATGGGAACGGCGGTTCCGTGACGCGCTCGTGGAAATCGCCGAGCACGGAGACTGGGCCAAGACCTTGGCCGTCTATCCTCGTAGGGAACGGCCGAGCCCGCCGGTGGCCAGCTGGATGCTGCCGCAGGGTGGAGTGCGTCTTGACGATAGGCATCTGCCTGAGGATTGGCAGAACGACGGTATGGTAAGAAGGGAGCTGATGTGGTGAAGCAGCGTATCGCAATCGTGGGATTGGGCCTGATCGGAGGCTCTCTGGCACGCAGGCTCGTCAACGCAGGTTGCGAGGTGACGGCTTGGAATCACAATGATCGTCCGTATGCGACCGCCGAAGCGGACGGCATCACCTGCATGCCGACATTGGCCGCTCTGGCCGATGGCAGGCCCGATGTACTGGTACTGTGCAATCCACTCAAGGCCATGCCGCAGATTCTCTCCGCTTTGAAGCCGCTGATCGACCAGAACGTGACGACGCTCACCGACGTCGGCAGCGTCAAAGGTATGGTGCGCGATCAGGTGAAGGCCGTCGGACTGGAGAACTGCTACGTCGGCGCGCATCCGATGGCCGGCAATGAACTGTCCGGTTGGGAATCCTCGGATCCCGCTTTATACGATGACGCGCTATGGGCCATCACCGTGGACGAACGCACTGAATACCGGCGGTTCCTGGCCGTCGCGACGATGATCACCGATGCCTGCGCCAATCGCCTGATCGTACTTGACGATGCCACGCATGACCGTTGCGCCGCGCTGATCTCGCATATGCCGCACGTCATCGCCACGGCCATGGTCAACGAACTCGTGGTCGATCCAAATCGTAATGTCGCGGCCGCGCTCGCTGCGGGATCCTGGCGTGACATGACCCGCGTGGCATTGACCGATCCGGACCGCACACGTGCCATGGTGGAGGAGGATGCGGCCAATGTGGAGCTATTGCTGCGTAATATGGCCAATCGTCTGACGCTGATGGCCAACGTATTGCATGGTGTTCAGCCCCAAGGCGCCGGTGCGTTGCAGACCGCCGCCACCCAGGAGAGCGACGCCAAGGAGATGGCACGTTTCTTCGAGCAAGGTCAACCGTTCCGTGATTACAAGATGGCCATACGGCAGCCTGATTTCATGGAACGATGCGAGACGGTTTCGCTTGCGATCCCTGCGGAAGGCTGGCAGCAGATGCTGCTGGAATCCGCCCGCAGGGGAGAACACATCATCCGGTTCACGGATGATCACGCGGTTGACGTCCAAATCCGTTCCGCTGTGTGAGGCTCGCCGAGGAAGCGCACACAGCGAACGTCACGATTGCGATCGGGTCATGGAACGTTCGGGAATCGGTTTGATCGTGACGATTGCATCGGCGGGAATGCTGACACGATGTGCGGGACGTGAGCCATTGGCGGCCGCGTCCCGCATCAGCTCCAGCGTCCGTCCGTCCCAAGAGCGCACATGGCCGACAAAATCGCGGAACTTCATGCGTTGGTCGGCTGGATCCACGCCTTCGTACGTGCGCACCACAATGCGTGCGCCGGCAGGAATCTCATGTGGAATCGGCATATTGTCCCCTTCGTTGCACCGTTTATCGACAGTCTAGACCTATTCGCTGGCCACGGCGTCGAGAACGGGTTGCCTGAGTGCGCGGGAGGCCGGCGAGATACTGGAGATCAGACCGACTACGATCGACAGCACGAGGAAGATCAGCAACTGCGTCCACGGAACCGCAAGCGTCTCCAATCCCTTGGAGGCGTAGACGGCGCGGATCACCACACCGGCCGAGACGCCGACCGCCAAGCCCATCACCGTGCCGAATACGGAGATGATGGCGGCTTCGATGCCGAGCATGCCGCGCACCTGTCCGCGTGACGTGCCGATGGCCCGTAGCAGGCCGATCTCCTTGGTACGTTCCGATACGCTCAACGCCAACGTATTCACGATGCCGAAGATTGCGATGATAATCGACAATGCCAGCAGTGCGTACAGGATCATGAGCACCTGGTCGATCATCGTGCTCATCGTCGACTTGTATTCGTCATGATCGAACACCGAAATCGTGTAGTACTTCTTCACGGCGTTCTTGATGTTCCGCTTCACCGCAGCGGTATCGGTGCCGGACTTGGCATTGACGTACAGAGACATGGGGAACATGGTCTGCTTGTTGCCGATCTGCTCGGCGACGTCATCGTTGAACATCACATTGTCGCGATACACGGAGTTCGACACGATCGCACCGATTCTGATCGTCTTTTCCGTGGTCTCCTTCTTCGTCTTGATCAAGGTTTGCGGATCGACGTTCTGCGCGTCGGCGGTATACCGTTGGATCTCGTCCGCCTTGGCCTGCGCTCCCGCCACATCGCCGGATGCGGCCATCTGCTGCGCTTCGTTCTGCAACTCCTGCACATGTGCCTGAACCTGGGCCTGATAATCGGCTTGGGCCTGTTCGGTGGCCTCTTGGTCGACCACCGTATTCTCGGCGGATACCTTGACCCGGTCTCCCACATGCCAGCCACGGTCTTCGGCCACGTCTTTGCCGACCAGCAGTTCACCCTTCTTCATCGCCTTGACGGCGTCGCCCTCGGTGGTTTCCGCGGCGAACACGTCGGTGAACAAGTGCGTTTGCGTGGCGAATGTCACGCTACCGATGGATCGGCCGTCATACTTGACGCCGAGCATGAGACGGTTCGTGGTGACCGTCTTGACGCCGTCGGTGTTCTTGATGTCGGATATGGCCTGATCAGGCAACCGTCCGAAGGACGCGGAGATCACGGCGAAATCCGCTTTGAAACCGTTGTCCACCAAGGAATTGACCGAAGCCTTCGCCGACGAGGCCACCACGCCGAGGCAGCTGACGATTGCGACGCCTACGAACAATGCGGCGGCGGTATTCGACGTGCGTCTCTTGGAACGGGAGATGTTGCGCGTCGCGAGCCGGCCGGTGACGGTGAAGATCTTCGACGGCAACCATCCCAATAGGTTGCCGGCGGGAGAGACGAAGGCCGGTCCGGCCATGATGACACCGACCACGGCCAATGCCGCGCCGACGCCGAGCGGCCAGCCGATGGCGATATGGTTTACCACGTCCCATGGCGTCGGCCCGTTGCCGTCCGCGACGGCCATGGCGCAGGCGAACGCCCAGCTGGCGAAACCGAGCACCACCATAATCGTGCCGACGATGCCTCGCATGCGTACCGGTTTTTCCGGATTCACCGTCTCGTTCATCGCTTGGATGGGCGGGGCAAGCGCGGCATTGCGTGCCGGCAATGCCGCGCCGATCAACGTGACCAACACACCCACGATCAGGCCGATTACCATGTCGGAGATGGACGGATCGGTGGCTCCGGTCAATGGCAGTCCCATATTCGCCAGTCCCATGACGATCAGTCGTACCATGCCCCAACCAAGCGCGATGCCTGTGCCCGAACCGACCAGACCGAGCACCACGGCCTGCACGATCACCGTGGAGAAGACCTGTGCGGGTGAGGCGCCGATGGATCGTAGCAGCGCATATCCGCGCATTGACTCACGTACGATCATCGAGAAGGTGTTCGCGATGATGAACGAGCCGACGAACAGCGCGATGACGGCGAAGATGAGGATCAGCGGCTGGATGAAGCCGAGTGAATCCTGTGTGGCCTTGGTGGTATCGTCGCGATATTCGTCTCCGGTGACGGCGTGTGCCTTGGAATTCTTGGGCAGCGCCTTGTTGATGCGGTCCGCCAGCTGCTGTTGCTCGGATGCGTTCAACGGAGTGGTCGTACTGCCGTAGACGCAGATTTGCGCGGTTTTGTCGGCATCGTCCGATTGTTTGTCGGATTGTTCCTTGGCTACGCTTGGATCGACGCCGATGATGATGGCGCCCGCCTGGCTTGCGGAGGTCGAGAAGATACCGCTGACCGTCACGTCATGCGGGCCATCGGAGTAGACGATCTTCGTCTTGTCTCCCACTTTGAGACCGGATCGCTCCGCTGCGAAGGAATGCAGGGCGATTTCATCTGCGCCTTTCGGGTACGTGCCGGAAGTGAACTTGGCGGAGCGCCACGGAGTCGAAGCGCTGATGCCGAGTGCCATCGAGGGCGAGCCCATAGTGGTCACGGCGTCGCCGTGTTTGTCGACCAGCACCACGCCGGTGAGTGAGTAGGCCACGCGTGCCGATGTGACGCCCTTCACCTTGGCGATATCGTCGGCAAGGTCCACGTCGATGGCGTTGTAGCTTGCTATCGACGAACCCGATGCGAGCAGTGTCGAACTGCTCTTGGTCTGTTTGGCGCCTCGTACGTACACATCATGGTCGGCGTTGGTGGCCATCATCTGCGAGACCTGGTTGTTGAGCATCTCGCGGAAGCAGAACGAGCCGACTACGAAGCTTACGCCGAGCGCGATGGCCACGATCGACATGATGAAACGGCTGAAATGGCTTCTCGCATCACGCAAACCGATACGGATCATGACTGGGCGCCTTCCGTCGAAGTCGTGGTTTCGGCCTCGTCATCGTCCGCGAACACTTCGAGAATATCGGCATAGGTGGGGTGGCTCATGTCGCGGGTAATCTCACCATCCGCCAGCACCAGTACGCGGTCGGCGAAGGAGGCGGCACGCGGATCATGCGTGACCATTACGATAGACTGGCCGTAATCACGTACGGAATCACGGAGGAACCCGAGAACCTCCCGGCTGGAACGCGAATCCAGATTGCCGGTCGGCTCGTCCGCGAAGATCACCGAAGGGCGCGCCATCATTGCACGAGCGCAGGCGACGCGCTGCTGCTGGCCGCCCGAAAGCTGACTCGGCATAAAGTCGATGCGCTCGGCCAGGCCGACCTTGGTCAGCTCCTCGATGGCAATCTTCTCGGCCTCTTCCTTGCTGCGCTTGAGCACCTTTTGCTGCGCAAGCATGACGTTCTTTTTGACCGACAGGTGCGGGAACAGGTTGAACTGCTGAAACACCATGCCCAGGTGCGTGCGCACTTTGTTGAGGTCGACACCCTTGGCGCACACATCCACGCCCTCAACGATAATCGAGCCGCTCGTGGGATTCTCCAGACGATTGATGCAGCGAAGCATCGTCGACTTGCCCGAGCCCGAAGGACCCAGAACTACGACGACCTCGCCCTTGTGCACATCCAGATCGATATCGCGCAGGACCACGTTATCGCCAAAGGCCTTCTGGAGGTTCTTGATGCTGACGACGACCTCGTTCGAGTTATTGGTTTCGCTCATGATAGGACCTCCTTACAGACCGGCGATGTGATCGGCGGGCGTCGCGACAACCTGTCCGGCGCTCTTGGCGGGACGCTTCTTCTTGGTCTCGGTCGTGCCCAAAAGCCTCGCCTCAAGACCGCTCACCAAGCGAGCGAGCGGCAGGGTGATGACCAGATAGAACAGGGCGGCAACCACGTACGGTGTAATGGAGCCCGTCGTGGCCACGATGGTACGGGCGTTCATGACGATCTCGACCACACCCACGGCGGCAAGCAGCGACGTATCCTTGTAAAGCAAGATAAACTCGCTGGTCAGCGTAGGCAAAACATTACGGAACGTCTGCGGAATCATGACATAGAGCAGCGTCTGGAACGCGTTCATGCCCAGCGAACGCGCAGCCTCGTTTTGGCCCTTGGGGATCGATTGAATACCGGCACGGAAGATCTCGCATAGGTACGCAGACGAGTTCATGGCCATGACGATAACGCCGAGCACGTAGTCATCAACCTTGACGCCGGCCAACGGCAGACCGAAGAACGCGATATAGATCTGCAGGAACGCCGGCGTACCGCGAATGATATTCACGTAGATGCCGGCGAGGCAGCGCAGGATGCGCGACTTGGAGATGCGCATGAGCGACAGGGCGAAACCGAAGGGAATTGCCAGCGGAAACGCCACAAGCACGATCGAAAGCGACATGAGGAAGCCCTTGAAGACGATCGGCAGGCTCTGGACCAAAATGACCGGGTTCAGGAACAGGCGCAGGAACATATTGGAGTTCCACGCCTCGACCCACGGCTGCTCCTTAAGGTCGGCCAGGAAGTTATCGAATGCCGTCACGCCCTTAATCTCGACGGAAGGAATCTTGGAGATCTTCCTGGTCGAGCCATCGGCCAAAGTGCAGGTGCCGCTAAAGGCCTCATCGCCGCCCTCGACGGGGAAGGTCACGCCGTAAACCTCGACGCGGAAATAGCCGCCGGCAGGCGCCGTCTCACCAAAGTCAATCTTGAGCGTCTGGCCGTCAGCCTTGCACGTGGGCTTCATGGGCGTACGATCCATGAGGTCCTCGCCCGAGAGCATCGTCAATCGAGTGTCATCGGTACCAAACGTCGTACCGTCGACAAACGTCAAAGAAAGACCGCTCAGCTCCTCGTCGGCATCGGCCTGAACTTCCCAAGTGATGCGCGTCTCGGTGCCGCCGACCACATCGCTACCCGAACCGGTATTGGGTCGGGCGGTAATCTTTGCGGTCTCAAGCGCCTGGGCGGTCGTGGGCACGCAGGCCCCCGCGCATACCAGGGCGAGCGCCACAGCCAGGGCACAGGCCAGCTTTTGGAGCATCGAGGGCAGTGGAAAACGCTGCTCCGCGGCCCCTTTGTTCAGTCGAGACAAGGTGGCTCCTATCGTAGAAGTTGCCGGCAAAACGAGACGGAAACGCTCTCCGTCAAGAGAAGCGCAAAGGCCCTTTCCGCCAAAACGGAAAGGGCCCGCGCGCAATCAAGTAGTTATTTTACTTGATATTGTACTTAGCCATGAGGGCGTCGACGGTACCGTCGTCGGTCAGGTCCTTGATAGCCTGGTTGATGTCGTCCTTGAGCTTGGTGTTGCCCTGGTTGATGGCGATGGCGTACTCCTCGCCGGTGCTGATCTGCTTGATGGTCTGGCAGGTGTTGAACTGCTCGGCGGTCAGCTGGCTCGCAACGGAGCGGTTGGTGACTACGGCGTCGCCCTTATCGGACTGCAGGGCGCTGAAGCACTCGGCGGCGTCCTTGTAGGGGACGATCTTGGCCTTGGGGAAGTTCTCCTGGGCAAAGGCCTCGGCGGTCGAGCCAGACTGGACGATGATGGTAGCGTCGGCGTTGTTGAGCTTCTCGCTGTAGTTGTCGGCCGTGATGTCGGTGTTATCGACCTTGGTCACGATAGCCTGATCGTCCATGTAGTAGGAATCAGAGAAAGTGACTTCCTTCTCACGCTCGGGCGTGTCGGTGATAGCCGCGATGGAAACGTCATACTTGGCGCCCGAAGCGACGCCCGGAACCAGCGTGTCAAAGTCATTGTTGACGTACTCGACATCCAGACCCAGCTTGTCACCGATAGCCTTGATGAGCTCAAGGTCAAAGCCCTGGTAGTCGCCGTTGTCATCCTTGTACTCAAACGGCGCGTACTCGGCAGAGGTGCCGACGGTCAGCGTGCCGTCCTTGACGAGCGCGTACTCCTTGGAGCCGTCGACCTTCTCGACCTTAGCGTCGTCAGAGCTGCTGGAACCGGCATCAGAACCAGAGGTGGCGTTGGACGAACCGCAGCCCGTCAGAGCAAGGGCGAGTGCCATAGCACCCGTGGCGGCAAATGCGCCAAGCTTCTTCAGCTTCATAATCAGTCTCCTTCCGGTGACCTCGTTTGATTCAGAGGTCTGCAAAAACTGTTGGCTATTATGCACCCGGAATTACGAATCTGCAATGAGAAAACTGATTGAAACAAACCCATAACGTGAATGGAATACTCTACTTTGTGACAGTCATTACTGCTGCAATGACCTTAATAGTCTAATTTCAGCTGCATAACCTGCAAGTTCGTTCGGAGTCTCCAAAATAAACGGCAGCGAACGCAAGTGGCCATTCGATACAATATTCTGCATAGCCTGCATACCGCCACCAAATTCCTCGCTGCCAAGGTATCCCTTGCCGATGCACTCGTGACGATCTTTATGGGCGCCACAAGGGTTCTTCGAATCGTTGATGTGTACGGCATGCAAGCGATCGATACCCACCACGCGGTCGAACTCGTCGAGTACGCCGTCCAGATCATGGATGATGTCGTAGCCGGCATCGCTCACATGGCAGGTGTCCAAACAAACGCCCAGCTTATCGGACAGCTCTGGGCACTTGGCGGCAACGCCCTTGATAATGCACGCCAGCTCCTCAAAGCTGCGGCCCACCTCGGTGCCCTTGCCGGCCATGGTCTCGAGCAGCACCGTCGTCTGCTGGCCCTCAAACATCACCTGGCACAGGGTGTCGACGATCATCTGAATGCCGGCGTCGGAGCCCTGCCCCACATGCGCACCGGGATGGAAGTTGTAGTAGTTGCCGGGCAGCGCTTCCATGCGCTGCAGATCCTCGGCCATGGCCTCCAGGGCAAACTCGCGCGCTCGCTCCTTAGCGGAGCAGGGGTTATAGGTATAAGGGGCATGCGCCACCAGCGGTCCAAAGTCGTTTTGCGTCATAAGCTCGCGCAGAGCCGCCACGTCATCCATGTCAAGGTCTTTTGCCTTGCCACCGCGCGGGTTGCGCGTAAAGAATGCAAAGGTATTGGCGCCAATGGACAACGCCGTCTCCCCCATTGCCCGATAGCCCTTCGTCGTCGAAAGATGACACCCGATCGTCAGCATCTCCAACTCCCCCTCATCAGTTGCGGTGAAATACGGTCTATTGGTGCCTTATTTTGGCGCAAACAGACCGTATTCCACCGCAAGTTATAAAAGGGGCATCAGGGGCAAAGGCCTCCAAGGCATTCCAGGCGCTGGCGCCATGCCCCCACGCCCTAAAGTTTCAAGCGAATCGCATCGATGATGTGTGCACAGCGCTGCGTGGCGGCAAGGGGCATGACGGGACTCTCGAGTTTCCCCGCCTGAATGAGCTGCGTCGCATGCTGGATTTCGCCGAAGAAATCATCGATCTCAAACGGGGCATTTATTTCTAGCGTTCGACCGTCGGAATACTTCACATGGGCGAGCTCGGGGCGATGGAGACGCTCGATTTCCAACGAGCCTCGCTCACAGGCAATCGTTAAGCGGCTTTCATATGCCGCTTTGCCGTCGCACACCATATGAATGGGTATACCGCCGACGCTCATACGGATCTCGTCGGCCCAATCGACGCGGCCGCCCGATACGTCACGCCAGCGAACTTCACGGGACGAAACCTCGCAAGCGCCCGCGAGCAAATCCTCAAACCAACCGACTGCATAGCAGCCCATGTCATATAGGCAGCCGCCCTGCAACGGATCGAGAAGATAGCTCGAAGGGGGCTCACCATAATCGAGTTTTTGCACGCTCTCGATCGAGACGATACGGCCGAGCTCGTCCGACGCAAGCAAACCCTTCACGCGAGCGCGCATCGGGCAAAACCGATTTTTCATCGCCTCCATAAATGGCACGCCGCACTCACGGGAAACGGAGGCAATCGCATGGGCCTCCTCTTCATTCAAAACGGCGGGCTTTTCGCACAGCACGGCCTTTCCCGCGCGCAACGCCCGACAGACCCAATGCGCATGCATGCCATGCGGAAGTGCCAAATAAATGGCGTCGACATCGGGATCGGCGATCAACGCGTCATAAGCTGCGCGCCCGTCATCGTCGGCCGAGGCGTAACCGTGCGCGGCATCAATCGAAAACGCTCGGCAGAACTCCTCGACGTGCGAAGGGGTGCGACCGGCGGCGGCCATAAGCCGCGCCCCGGCGACCTCCTTGAGTGACGATGCAAATCGATGCGAAATGCGCCCAGCGCCTAAAACGGCCCAACGAATCTCGCGCAAATCATCACATGAATCCCGATAGCCCACGACAGCCCCCTTCAGTTGCGGTGGAATAGTTCCTGTTTAAGCCCTATTCTGCCGCAAACAGGAACTATTCCACCGCAAGTTATAAAAGGGGCATCAGGAGCGCGTTTTGCCGAAGGCTTTAAGTGCGGCCGTCACGGGGCCAGGTTGGAAGCGGCGGCGCACATCATCGAGACGCTCGGGGATATCGATATGTTGCGGGCAGTGACGCGCGCATTTGCCGCACTTGATGCAATTGCTCACGAGCTTAGGCTCGCTGGTGCGAACAGCGCTCGCCGTAAAGTACTGCGACAGCCCCGTAAACCAGCTGTGCGCATAGCTCGCGTTGTAGGCGGCAAAGCATCCGGGGATGTTGATGCCCTTGGGGCACGGCATGCAGTAGCCGCACCCCGTGCAGGGCACACGGTTCGATTTCTCAAACTCTTCCAATACGCGCGCGATGGTATCGAGCTGCTCCATCGTCATCGAATCCGGCAGCGCACGATCGGCCAGCGCCGCGTTCTCGTCCACCTGCGCGGTATCGGTCATGCCCGAAAGCAGCATGGTTACCTGCGGATGATTCCACACCCACGAAAGCCCCCAAGCAGCCGGCGTCTTCAGATGCGGATCGCTCGCGCTATCGAGCACGGCGCGGGCCCGCGGCGGCAGCTTGCCCGCCAAGCGCCCGCCCAAAAGCGGCTCCATCACAAACACCGCGAGCCCGCGCCCCGCAGCTGCCATAAGCCCCGCCGTTCCCGCCTGATAGCGTTCACCGGCATAGTTGTACTGAATTTGGCAGAAGTCCCAGTCATACGCATCGAGCATCGTAAGAAAGTCCGCCGCACTGCCGTGGTACGAAAAGCCTATCTGGCGAATACGCCCCGCAGCCTTTTGGCGCGCGATCCAGTCCTCGATACCCAACGCAACCACACGCTCCCATTGCGCGGGCGAGGTGATGTTGTGCATGAGGTAATAGTCGATATGGTCGGTCCGCAGGCGGCGCAGCTGTTCGTCAAAGAAGCGGTCGAAATCCTCCGCGCATTTGCACGAAGCGTGCGGCAGCTTGGTCGCGAGTAAAACCTGGTCGCGCAGACCCAGGCGCTCAAGCGAAGCGCCCACGCAAGCTTCGTTGCCGGGATAGAGATAGGCCGTGTCCAGGTAGTTAATCCCCTGCTCCACCGCACGCGAAATGATGGCATCGGCCGTCTTTGCATCGGGGCGCCCCGGCGCACCGGGAAACCTCATGCACCCCAGCCCCAACGCCGAGATACGGTTGCCGCTTTTGGGGTCAACGCGATATTGCACGGCCCCTCCCTTCGCCATCGGTGTCCCGGTCACGCGAAACACAACGGTCACGCCGCCGAAACAACTTGGAATCGCAATTGAGAACGTATCGTAACGCAGCGGAAATCGAGCCGTCACGGCACCGCTTTAACATCAGCAAAAAGCCCGATGAAAGGAGCCAACCATGCCCGCGCTCGACCTTTGGAACCTCGCTTCCCAGCTCAAAAGCACCGATTATCGCTGGGTCGACCTCACCCACACGCTCTCGTGCGATACCCCGCACTGGTTTGGCTTTAAGCCGTTCGAGTCCACCAAGCTTTTCGATTATCTGCCCGACACGCCCGAGGACATGCTCGCGCCCATGCGCTGCTTTCAGTATTCGGTCGCTTCGCAGTACGGCACCCACGTCGACGCGCCGCGCCACTTCCATGTCGACGGGCGTTCTCTTGGCGAGATCGAGCCCATCGAGTTTATGCATCCGCTCTGCGTGATTGACAAGCACGAGGAGTGCGCCGCAAACCCCGACTTTATCCTGACCGTCGAGGACCTTAAAGCCTGGGAGGACGAGCACGGCCGTATTCCCGAGGATGCCTTTGTCGCCTTCCGCTCCGATTGGTCCAAGCTGGCCGACCTCGAGAACAAGGACGAGGACGGTCAGCCCCACTACCCCGGTTGGAACCTCGACGCCATCAAGTGGCTTGTTGAAGAGCGCAACATCGGCGCTATCGGCCACGAGCCGGCAGACACCGACCCGGCGAGTGTGACCACGCGCGAGGACGCCTATCCCTACCCCGGCGAGCAATACATCCTCTCGGTCGACCGCTATCAGATCGAGGTCATGGACCATCTGGACGAGCTTCCCGCCACAGGCGCCGTCATCTTCTGCGCCCTCCCCAAGGCCCGCGATGGCGTCGGATACCCTGCGCGCGTTTTTGCGATCTGTCCCGCGGCATAAGCGCACAGTGCAATAGTTTCTTTTTCATAACAGCAGCCCCACGCGCTTACCAAACGCCCCGGCGGCATACAATCCATCAGGCGCCCCTTACGCGGGCGCCTTTTATATGGGGAGATGATTCGCATGCAGATCAACAAGGTCGCCTTTATCGGCAAGGGCGGCGTCGGCCTGCTCTACGGCAGCATGATCGCCAGGGCGCTCGGCAGCGACGCCGTCGAATACGTTATGGATGACGCACGTTTTGAGCGTCACGCGGGCGATGCGCTCACCGTCAACGGCGAGCCCTGTGTGCTCAAGTCCGTCCGCGCCAGCGAGGTAACGCCCGCCGATCTGGCCATCCTTACAGTCAAGACGACTGGACTCGATGTGGCACTCAAGACTATGGAGCGCGTCGTGGGACCCAACACGCTCATCGCCTCGCTGTGTAACGGCATTACAAGCGAGCAGAAGATTGCCGAGCGCTTTGGCTGGAAGCACACCGTCCTGGGTATCTGCCAGGGCATGGACGCCGTATTCCTCGACGGCGCGCTCACCTTTACCAACACTGGCGAAATCCGCTTTGGTGCGGCAGCCGGCACCAACCCCGCGACCGTCGCCGCCATCGACGAGCTCTACACACGCTGCGGCATCGCCCATACCGTCGAGAGCGACATTGCGCACCGCATGTGGGCCAAACTCATGCTCAACGACGGCATCAACCAGACCTGTATGGCCTACGGCGGGACCTACGGAAGCGCCACGGAGCCGGGCTCCGAGCAGCGTCGCTGCTTTGTTTCCGCCATGCGCGAGACGCTTGCGGTCGCCAACGCCGAGGGCGTTGAGCTGACCGAGGCAGACCTG
This sequence comes from Collinsella sp., assembly GCA_048500675.1. Lineage (GTDB taxonomy): Bacteria > Actinomycetota > Coriobacteriia > Coriobacteriales > Coriobacteriaceae > Collinsella. The sequence goes on along the minus strand of DBFSAO010000051.1, from coordinate 13,185 downwards.
ACGCAGATGGTGCACCTCATCGAGGGAATCGACCCCGCCGGTATGCCCTCGATGGCGCAGGACCGCATCGCACAACGAAAAACCGAAGTTGAGGAGTTCGCGGGCACCATCTGCCGTCTGGCGGCCAAGCACGATATCCAGGCACCGCAAAACGAGTGGCTCTATCGGCGCATCCGCGATATCGAGGCAAGCTGGTAGCGCCCGGCTCACCACGTCAACAGACTCAACAGCAAAGCCGCCGCAAGGGAACCTTTCCCCTGCGGCGGCTTTCATCTTCGTCTATGACCGGCGGCAACCTCACAACAGTTAGCGTTGCGACTCAGGCACCTCGTCCTCGCCATCGCGGCAAAGAACTACACCCGCACTTCCCAGCAGCGCAGCCGCGATCAACGCACCGACCACGATAGAGGCAGCCCCACAAGACCCCTGCATACCCGCGACGAGCGCGGCCGTAGGACCAAGGCAACCAAGCGTCAATGCAACGGCGGCAACGGCGATATCTCGAGCGTTCACAAGACCACTTCCTCCACGAGAAAGACTTTGTTTCTCGTGACTTAGTGTGCCCCGCGCCCATATGCGCGGCGTACTGCCACGGTAAGCGCTCTGTTAACTCAAGCACGCACAAAAAACGGGCGCCCTTACGTTGCCCAAAGGCTCGGTAAAGACGCCCGCCCGTCATGTCCTATCGGCTTATGGCAGATTACCAACCGGTATAGTAGTCGGTGGTTCCGGCTGCGCAGCCGGAGTCATAGACCTTGCACTCGCCCTTGGATCCGGTAAACGTGGAGCCCTGGGCCTTATCGCCCGCGGCAACGACGTAGTAGCCATCGGAATCGCGCCAAAAGCCCTCGGCGTCCTGCGTCCATTCGCCCGTGCGGTGGTGATACAACACGTTGCTGCTGTAATAAGTCTCGCGGCGGCCGTTATAGTTATTGACGCCGCTCGAGCGCGTCAGGCCCGAGCCGTTCGCGTAATACGCAGCAGACGCGTAAGACGAGCCGGAGCCGGCGTTGTAATACGAAGCCTGAACGGCCTCAGCGGCCTCGGCTTCGGCTGCGGCAGCCTCGAGCGCCTCGCGCTTGGCATCCTCTAGCGTAGAGCGAAGCTCGTCGAGCTCGGTCGACTTGGCGTCGACCTCCCCCATCGTCAACAGGCTACTCGCGCCGTCGATGCAGCCCTGCAACACAGCGCGCTCGTCATCGGTAGCATAGTCGCCATACATATTCATAATGATCTGAGCGCGCATCTCCAGGGAATCGCGCTTCGCCCCCATCGAGGCGTTCCACTCCTGCATAGAGCCATAACCGTCACCGCGGTAGTCGACGGGCTGCACCAGCGTCGCCTCGGACGGCGTAGATCCGACCGTATCGGATAGTGTTGCCGCGTGGGCATCAGTTGCGCCGACGCCCGCCAAAAGTGCCACGGTCAGAGCGGCGGAAAGGGCGGCGGCTTTCGGTTTTCGTGAATCGATCCTCATGTAGCTGGAAACCTCCGTAGTGTGTTTTTGCTGCGTTTGGGCTGCGTGTGATTCGATCGCGCTGCATAGTACCCCGAGCAAATCGCGACCTGCGGTTTTACTCAAAAGGCGCACGTCAATTGCGTAAAACTCACATCCTCTCAACAGGAGTTTTCCACATCTCGATTGCATAAAGCATGCCAAAAACCCTGTAACAGCGCCCTTCCTATGCAAAAAAGGCGCCTGTGCAACCATCGTTCGCACAGGCGCCTTGAGCAGGCATTTTATGCAGTTATACCTATCGAGTCGCAAGGGGTCCTTGCACAAGTCGCCTTACTCGTCCAGCGCGGCGAAAGCCTGCTTCAGATCCCAAATGATATCCTCGGCGTTCTCGGTACCGATGGAAAGACGGATCGTGGAAGGCGTGATGTTCTGCTCGGCGAGCTCCTCGGCAGAGAGCTGGGAGTGTGTGGTGGTAGCCGGGTGCACGACGAGCGACTTGACGTCGGCCACGTTGGCGAGCAGCGAGAACACCTGCAAGTGGTCGATGAACTTCCATGCAGCCTCCTGACCGCCCTTGATCTCGAAGGTGAAGATCGAGGCACCGCCGTTGGGGAAATACTGCTTGTAGAGCTCATGGTCGGGGTGCTCGGGCAGGCTCGGGTGGTTCACCTTGGCAACATGGCTGTCACCGGTCAGGAACTCAACGACCTTCTTGGTGTTCTCGACATGGCGGTCGACGCGCAGCGACAGGGTCTCGGTGCCCTGGAGCAGAATCCAGGCGTTGAACGGGCTAATGCAAGCGCCCTCGTCACGCAGCAGGATGGCGCGGACATAGGTCGCGAAGGCGGCAGGGCCGGCAGCCTCGGCAAACGAGACGCCATGGTAGGAGGGGTTGGGCTCGGCGATCTGCGCATACTTGCCGCTCGCCTTCCAGTCAAAGTTGCCGCCATCGACAATCACGCCGCCCAGCGAGGTGCCGTGGCCGCCAATGAACTTAGTTGCGGAGTGAACGACGATGTTGGCGCCGTGCTCCAGCGGGCGGAACAGGTACGGGGTGCCGAAGGTGTTATCGACAACGACCGGCAGGCCATGCTTCTTGGCGACCTCGGAGATAGCGTCGATGTTGGGAATATCGGAGTTGGGGTTACCGAGTGTCTCGAGATAGATGACTGTGGTGTTGTCCTTGATGGCACCCTCGACCTCGTCCAGATTGTGGGCATCGACGAAGGTGGTCTCGATACCAAACTGGGAGAGCGTGTGCTCCAGCAGGTTGTAGGAGCCGCCGTAGATGGTCTTCTGGGCCACCACATGGTCGCCGGCCTGAGCGAGCGCCTGCAGGGTATAGGTGATGGCGGCGGCACCAGAGGCGACGGCGAGGCCGGCCACGCCGCCCTCGAGTGCGGCAATACGGTCCTCAAAGACGCCCTGGGTGGAGTTGGTCAGACGGCCGTAGATGTTACCGGCGTCGGCAAGACCAAAGCGGTCGGCGGCGTGCTGGGAGTTGCGGAACACATAGCTCGTGGTCTGGTAGATAGGCACGGCGCGGGAATCGGATGCGGGATCGGCGCTCTCCTGGCCAACGTGAAGCTGCAGGGTATCGAAACCAAAGGTGTGCTCGGGGTTGTTGATAAACTGGCTCATGATGATCTCCATGATTGAACAAAAAGTAATAAGAGTAAGAGAAGTAAGTCGCTGCCTCCTGATCACGCCGACGGGCGCAAACAGGAGCCCGGCATTCGTCTTAGCAAGCAGTTCATATGCGGTCCTCCTTTTGACATCCCGGTTCCGTGGTCGGCTTAATTACCTACCGCCTTTGTGTGTTTTGAATAGTACGGGCATCGTCTCCCCGGGTCAATCACTTAAAAGCGCTAACCTGTTATCGGTTTTTTAGATAGCTATCGAAAGGACGGGCACCAATGACCCTCCAGCAGCTTCGCTTTTTGATCGCCGTGGCAGAGTCCGGATCGATCAACGCCGCAGCTCAGCGCCTCTATACCGCTCAGTCCAACATCTCAAACGCCGTCAAAAGCCTAGAACAGGAGCTCCATCTGGAGATCTTTACGCGCTCCAGCCGCGGCGTCACGCTCACCAACGACGGCACCGAGCTTTTGGGCTATGCGCGCCAGGTCGTAGAGCAGGCCGACATGCTCGAGGCACGCTACGAGGACGGCGGCACCCCGCAAGCCCGCCTCGCCATTTCCGCCCAGCACTACGCCTTTTCGGTCGAGGCCTTTGTCAACGTGGTCGAGCGCTGCCGCGACAGCAAGTTCGAGTTCATCATGCGCGAGACCACCACATCGCAGATCATCGATGACGTCCGTGCGTTTCGCAGCGATATCGGCATTCTGTATCTGGATGACTTTAACGCCCGCGTTCTGCAGAAGGCCTTCGCCGATGCCCGTGCAAGCTTCCATCCCCTATTCGACGCGACGGTCCACGTCTTCGTTAGCGAGCGCCACCCACTCGCACGCCGCCCCCAGCTGTCCCTTGCCGACCTCACGCCCTATACGCGCTACAGCTTTGAGCAGGGAACCTCAAACTCCTTCTATTACGCCGAGGAACCTTTTAGCTATATCCCTTGCGACCGCAACATACGAATCTCGGACCGCGGAACACTTACTAACTTACTTATCACGTCGAACGGTTACACCCTGTCGACCGGCGTCCTCTCCAATGAAATGCAATGGGGTATGGCATCGATCCCGTTAGCAGACGCCCCAACGATGCGCGTAGGCTATATCATGCACGACGAGCGCAAGCCCTCTCCCCTCTTGCAGCAATACCTCGACGAGCTCAACCGCATCATCCATGCCAACTAACTGTCGGAAGACGGGGTAGAAATCGTAGATTGCTAGCCCCCGGCGGGCATGGCGCTACAATGGTCACTCACACGAAACGTACCCAACGAAAGGAACCATGTGAAGGTCATCATCTATACCGACGGCTCGGCCCGATCAAATCCGGGACGCGGTGGCTACGGTGCCGTGCTCACATACACCAACCCCGCCGGCAAGACCTTCACCTCCGAGCTTTCGCGCGGCTACGCTAAGACCACCAACAACCGCATGGAACTCATGGCCGTCATCGTGGCGCTCGAGGCGCTCAACCGCCCCTGCGATGTCGAAGTCCATTCCGATTCGCAGTACGTTGTTAACGCCTTCAACAAGCACTGGATCGACGGCTGGAAAAAACGCGGCTGGAAGACCGCCAACAAGCAGCCCGTTAAGAACCGCGATCTGTGGGAGCGCCTACTCACCGCAAAGAGCAAGCACAAGGTGGAGTTCATCTGGGTTAAGGGCCACGCCGGCCATGAGCTCAATGAGCGCTGCGACGAGCTTGCCACCACGGCGGCCGACGGCAGCAACCTCGATATCGACACCGGCTTTAACGAGAGCGACCTGTAACGGCGTTTTCGCACGCTATTTCCTGCCCCCTCGCGCTACACTCATCCTGTAAACCGAACGGCACGAGGGGGATATATGCTGCGTATAGCGACCATCGGCACATCCATGATTACCGACGACTTTATCCAGGTCGTCAACGCCAACGACCAAGCCGCGTTTGTGGGCACGCTCTCGCGCGATGCAGATCGCGGCGCCGCCTTCACCACTAAGCACGGCGGCGAGCGTTACTTCACCGCGCTTGACGAGCTTGCGTCCGCTGCCGACGTCGACGCTGTCTACATCGGCAGCCCCAATGCGCTCCACTACGAGCAGGCGCTCGCCTGTATCGCCGGCGGCAAGCACGTTATCGTCGAAAAGCCCTTTTGTGCCACCGAGGCGCAGGCGCTCGAGGTCTTTCGCGCAGCCGAGGCGGCGGGCGTCGTAGCCCTCGAGGCCATGCGCCCGCTCCATGACCCCGCTTTCCACGCCGTCGAGGACGCCCTGGGCGAGATTGCGCCCATTCGTCGTGCATCGTTGCGCTTTGGCAAGTATTCTTCGCGCTACAACGAGGTTCTCGCGGGGCGCGCCACCAATATCTTTGACTGCAATATGGCATCGGGTTCCCTCATGGACATCGGCGTCTACACCGTCGAGCCCATGGTCGAGATTTTCGGCATGCCCTCCGGCCTTACGAGCATGGCTACTCTGCTCGACCCCGCCACGCGACAGCTCACGCATGGCCCCATCGACGGTTGCGGTTCCATCCTCGCCAGCTACGGCGGTGGCCGTATCTCCGTCGAGCTTGCGCACTCCAAAATTACGAATGACCTGCTGCCCTCGCAGATTGAAGGCGAGCGTGGCACTATCCAGATCGACCATCTGTCCACGCCCCGCAACGTCCGCATCGACTATCGCGGCGACGTCGTACGCGGCTCGGCGACCGAGGTACCGCGCGAACAGGGCGACAACGGCCGCGTGCTCGACCTTCCCAAATCGAGCAACACCATGGAATACGAACTCACAGACTTTATCACCGCCATCGGCGGTATCGATAACGTTAAGGAAGAGATTTGGGAGACCCCGGCGGGACGCCACGAGCTCGGACACTACCGCGATGTCACGCTCGTCTCACTGCGCATCATGGATGCCGTACGCCAGCAGGCCGGCATTACCTTCCCGGCCGACGCAGACAAGCAGGCCTAGCGATGAGCTTCTTCGATACGTTCTTCTCCAGCGTCGCCGGCGGCAGCCGCGAACCCCAAAAGCTCTCTGGCGTCGAGCTCGAGCTGCGCCGCAGGCTCACCGTGCTCGCAAGCGACGAGGCCACTCAAGACGCCCCGCAGCGCTATTTCCTGCGGTGGGAGGGGCAAGTCCAGGGCGTCGGTTTCCGCTTCACCAACACCAACCTCGCACAGGCGCGCTCCCTCACCGGCTGGGTGCGCAATATGGAAGACGGCTCGGTTGAGATGGAGCTACAGGGCACGCCGGCAAACATCGTGTCTCTGCTCGAGGCGCTTCATGCCTCCTATGAGCGCATGGGGACACGTTTTCGCCTTGTAGACGCCCAAGCTCGCACCCCGCTTGCCAACGAGGATAGTTTTAGCCCTCGCTATTAGTATTGTGTTCTAAATAAGGTATCATTTGCTTCATGCCGTTTACAGAAAAGAGGCGAGGCGCATGGCGGTGCAAAGAAGGAATACCAGGCAGCGAAAGCTGGTTCTTGACGCTGTGCGCCAAATCTATAACCATCCCACCGCCGACGAAATCTACAATGTCGTACGCGAACAGGATGACAAGATCAGCCGCGGCACGGTCTACCGCAACCTCAATCTCTTAGCCGACGCCGGCGAGATTCTCTCTATTAAGACGCCGGGCGGCAGCCGCTTCGATCGCACCATCGAGCCGCACGCACATATCATCTGCACCTCGTGCAGCCGCGTCATCGACGTGCCGCTCCCCTTCGATGCCCAGCTCGACGCCAGGGCATCCGAACAAATCGGATGGAGCGTCAGCTCGCACTACACCATCTTTGAGGGACTCTGCCCCGACTGCCGGTAGCCTTTGGGGCATGCCTGCAAATCTACTTTCCCATCCGTTACAGCAAACAGTACATTTCTAGGCATGTCCCGAAAACCTACTCGGCGAGCAGGCGGCGCAGTTCTTCTTCGACCGTGTGCACGTAACGGACGCGATCGTTGATACCGCGCATGGTGGGGTTGCAGCTCTCCATCAGATAGGGATGGCCCACGACGTTGAGCATGTCGCGATCGTTCTCATTGTCGCCAAATGCCATCATCTCATCGGGCGAAATCCCCAGGACACGACCGTAATCGGCAAGCGCGGAGCCCTTGCCCGAACCGAAACCGATAAGGTCCGTCCATGCGGTTCCTGACGTCATCACATTGACACGGTCGCCAAAGAGGCGCTCGAAATACTCCCGGGCCGCCGGATAATCCACCTCGGGCGTCTGGAAGCCAATCTTAATGACATCCTCGTCGATGTCCTCGGGACGGTCGACCACCGCCACATCGCAGTGGACCACATAGCGCAAATGGTCGACGAACGCATCGTTGCCGCTCATAGTGTAGATGTGCCCCTCACACGAAAGGGTCATGTCGGTATGGGGATACGCAACCACGGTATTCGCGATAACCATAGCAAGGCTACGCTCCATGGAACGCTTGACGACGGCACGCCCCTCGCTCATCACCAGGGTTCCGTTTTCGCATACATAGGCGAGCTCATCGGCCACCGGGGCAAACAGGTAGCGCAAGCTCGCATATTGACGGCCACTCGCCGGCATAAACACGATACCACGACGATGCAGCTCATCGATAAGCTCAAAGGCCTCGGAACGCAGCTCGCGCTCCCCCGGATGCAGCAACGTGCCGTCCAAATCGCATGCAATCAGTTTGATTCCCTCAAGACCCATATGCTTCCCCCAAAGCCTCATATCAACAGCAAGACGGACCTTGATCGGTCGCCCCTCAAAGCCCGTCTTGCGCATACGCGCGCTTAGCCGCGCGCCTTTTTTACGATGGTAAAGTCGGGAGCCATGCTCACGACGACCTCCGCCGCACTCGACGCAAAGCGCCGGTCCGCATCGAGTTCACGGGTAACCAGCGAGAGCCGAACACCCTCGACACCCCGGAGCATGCGGCCCAAAACAGGCTGCACCGGCGTATACATGCGCACAGTATGCTCGTCCGAGTCGCCCCGGAAGAGCGGCGCATGCATGTTGCCGATCTCCCAGCACGAATGCGCGAGCGCAATCGGGTCCATGCGGTCAACTTCGACCAAATAAACCTCGGCGCTGCGCAAGCGCACGACAACCGCCACGGGCACCATGCCCGAACGGTCGATGGCGAGCACGTCGCCGTCGGCAAGACGACCGCCGTCGGCAGTATCCAGCCGAACATCGACCGTGCGCCCCAGCTCCGTCACGCCCACAAACGCGTATGCATCAGCCTGGTCCCAATCGAGCAGTAGCTCGTCAACTTCAAAGACGCCGCCCAACTTCCGGCGAAGCAGGAGTTCATAGGACGGATCGTTGAGATTTCCCAAGCATGTCGTCGAAACCAAGCGTTCAGGCATACTCTAACCCTCGACCTCGACGAGCTCGATATCAAAGTTGAGGTCCTTACCGGCCAGCTCGTGGTTGGCGTCGAGCGTCACGGCCTCGGGCGTTACATCGATGACCACGGCGGGGACGGGCATACCGCTCGGCGTGGACAGGAAGAGCTTCATGCCCTTCTCGATCTGCTCGATGTTGGGAACCTGTTCGGCCGGGAAGGTCAGAACCATCTCGGGATTGTGCTCGCCGTAGGCATCGGCAGCAGGAATGTGCACGGTCTTCTTCTCACCCACCTGCATGTCGACAACAGCGGCGTCGAAGCCCTTGATCATCTGGCCGGCGCCGCAGGTGAACTCCAGCGGCTCGCCGCGATCGTAGGAGCTATCGAACTGCGTGCCGTCGTCGAGCGTGCCGCGATAATGAGTCTTGACCTTCTTGCCCTGGTTGGACATGGAAACCTCCGTGATAAGGGCGGCGCACAACACGGGCCACCATGAACATATGGCGCTAACTATACCCTAGTCATACAATTTGAAGACAGTTTGCAAAGAAACGCTGCAACCGGAGGAACCATGGCATATCCCGTATTTGACCTACACTGCGACACCGCCGACCGAATCGGCTGGGCCACGCTCGATCTCGACCTGCGCTTTACCGCCGGCACCGACGGTTATTTCCCCGGCGACGAAACGCATCCGCAAGATTTCGACCTCATCAAGGGTAACGCCTGCGCCATCTCGCTCGCAAAGATCGGCAACACGCCGTGGGCACAGTGCTTCGCTACGTTTGTCCCCGACGAGATCCCCACCGCCCACGCCGCGCGCTTCCAGGCGCAAATCATGGCGCATATGAGCGGCCAGGCAATGCTCAACCACGACCGCATGGTCAACGTACGCAGCGCGGCAGACATTCGCCCCGCGCTCAAAGACGGCAAGGTCGCCTGCATCCACACCATCGAAAACGCCACGTTCTTTGCCGAGGACCCCGCGCTGATCGAGGTGCTCAAGAGCTTGGGCGTACTCATGTCATCGCTCAGCTGGAATGCGCAGGGACCGCTCGCGAGCGGACACGATACCCACGCCGGCCTCACCGCCGCCGGCATCGAGGCACTTACGCAGATGGAGCACGCCGGCATGGTGCTTGACGTCTCCCACCTCAACGATGAGTGCTTTGACGAGGTTGTCGCCCACGCCACACGTCCCTTCGTCGCCAGCCACTCCAACTCTCGTGCAGTTTGCGGCGTTAAGCGCAACCTCACCGACGACCAGTTCCGCACCATTCGCGACATGGGTGGCATCGTCGGCCTCAACTACTGCAGCGAGTTCCTTTCCAACGACGCAACCGACAAGACAGCCGCAGACGTCACCTTCGACCAGCTGGCGGCACATATCGAGCACTGGCTCGACCTGGGCGGCGAGGACGTCATCGCGCTCGGCGGCGACTGGGACGGTGCCACGGTGCCCGCCTTCCTCTCCGATGCCAGCAAGATGCCCGAGTTCCAGAACATGCTCTCCAAGCACTTTGGCAAGACCGTGATGCAGAAGCTCTGCAGCGATAATGCCCTTGCCTTCTTTGAGCGTTATTAATTTCACATCCCCTGAGCGGGCCGGCATGCCGAACGGTCGACATGCCGGCCCGTCCCCAATCTGAAGGACCACTTTTGACGCAGCAATTTACGCTTTTCCTACCCCAACCGGATGGGACTCCCATCCCCGTCGTCGTTACCAAAAAGCGCGTCAAAAACTTCAACCTGCGCGTCACATCGAGCGGTGAGGTCCACGCCAGCGCACCGCTCGGCGCCAGCCGCGAGCGTATCGAAGCGTTTGTGAAGCGCAACAGCGCCTGGATTATCAGCCGGCTTGCCCAGCGCGAGCAACGTCAGGCGACGGCGCGAGAGCCGCTCAGCCCCTCGTCCATCATTGCACTTTGGGGCAAGCCCATCACGGTACAAGATGCGCTCGATCACAACTTTAAGTCACCCGCACCGCGGCCCAAACAAGCCACGTTCGCAAGCTTTATGGGTACCGACGAGCCAGACGAACGTCCGCAGGCCAAGTGGAACGCGCCCCTCGACGGCTTAACGCCCAGTGAGATCCAAGCCCATATTGACCAGCTCTATACGTCCGAAGTCACATCGGCGCTGCGGGATATGGTGCACGCATACGAAATCGCAATGGGTGTCGCCGTTTCCCGCGTTTCCGTGCGCAGCATGAAAACGCGCTGGGGATCATGCACGCCCAAAACCGGCGCCATTCGCATCGCACGAGAACTTGCCGCCTACCCCGTCGAGTGCCTTGACATGGTTGTCGCCCACGAGCTCGTCCACTTGCTCGAGCCAAGCCACAATCAGCGGTTTCACGCCCTGCTCGACACGTACTGCCCCAACAATAGAGCACTGTCCCAGCGGCTCAAGCAGCCACCCATAGAGACATATTAGAACCGGTTAGCGCACGCGCTCGATCTCGACACCGCAGCTTGCCAGGGGAAGACCGACGGGCGCCCAAGGCTTATCGAGCTTAACGCGCACGCCAAGCAGCAAGGGGTAACGACGCAGCAGCATCGAGGCCACACCCTCAGCTGCAGCCTCGATGAGCTTAAACGTATGCTCGCGCAGATAGCCATCGACATCGTGGCACACCGAGCCATAGTCAATCGAGGCGTCCAGGTTATCGTGCTCCCCCGCTGCACGCAGGTCGGCATAGAGTACCAAGGACACGATGAACTTCTGGCCCAGCGCGTTCTCTTCGGGATACACGCCATGGTTAGCAAAAACCTCAAGACCTTCAACGGTGATGCGGTCGGCATGGCGAAGGTCGTCATAGCTCACGTGGGGCACCGCCGTTGCGGTGGATATTTCGCCCCTTCCACGGCGGGCGAGCTCGGCGCCTTCAGTCTTGGTTGCATTCTCGGGCAGTTTCTTGTTGCTCATCGCGATCGTCTCCTTCGTTTAGAACCCCGACCGCGCAAACTAACTACACGCGAATCGACAGGTTCTTTTTATCATCGCTCCAGTTGCAAGCATTGCGCGCGGGGCATGCAAAGCAGGCGCGCGACGCTTTGTCGGCTGCATAGAGCAGACGCTCAAGCGGTTGGCTGTTCACGCGCAGCTTTCGATGGCCCAGAATGGCCGTCTTAATGGCTGCGGCATCGGCCGGCTCAAACGCCACGTCATCGGGCATGCCGCCGAGAATCGCATCAGCGACGCGTTCGCTTGCAACATCATGGGATATACCCGATTCATACTGTTCATCTTTGCCGATATCGTGAAGAAGTGCCGTGGCGTAGATGACCTCGCGGTCAAATTCGAGCTGCTCCTCGAGATTCTTGATCCACATAATGCGAGAGACATCGAGCAGATGGTCAATACCGTGGCGGCAGAAGATGCGCCCCGATTCCAACTGCGCAATGTTGCCCAGATGCCGCCGGAACAGCCCGTTGGCACAAATGTAATCAATGCGAGGCATGGCACCAAAGGGAGCCAAGCCCGAAGCCATAAAGCCGCGACGTGACGTCCCCTCATCGGTCTTCGATGCAAAGTCGTTGACGACTCTCATAGTTAGCGTCCCAGCATCCTAAAGAAACGCTCCTCGAGCGCGGGATCGGTCTCAAAGACGCCGCGGCGAGCGAGCGTCACGGTCTTGGTGCCAGGCTTTTGCACGCCGCGCATGGTCATACACATATGCTCGGCTTCCATGAGCACAATCGCTCCCCGGGGAGCGAGATAATCCATGAGGGCGTCGGCAACCTGCGCACACAGCTGCTCCTGCAGCTGCAGACGACGGGCATAGACTTCAACCGTGCGAGCGAGCTTAGACAGACCCGCCACGCGACCGTTAGGGATATAGCCGATCGCAGCCTTGCCATAAAACGGCAGCAGATGATGCTCGCACAGCGAGTAAAACGTGATGTCGCGCTCGATAACCAAATCGTTCGAAGCGACGGCAAAGGTTTTGGACAGGTGCTCCTCGGCACTCTGCTCCATACCGCCGGCGATCTCGCCATACATACGGGCAACGCGCGCCGGGGTCTCCAGCAGGCCCTCACGAGTTGGGTCCTCGCCTATGCCCTCAAGCAACAGCTTAATGGCGGCCTCGACTTTTTCCTGATCGACCATCTGGGCCTCACTTTTCCGATTTCACGTTCGCGCTATGGTACCACGCCCTTCGGCATCGACCACAAGCTACATAGTATGGGTCGAATAGACCGGATCATCACGCCAAAGTTCAACCGCATCACAAAGCGCAACGCCCTCGCGCTCAGCACGGGCGCGCGTGGCGTTCATATCAATCACGCGCTGGTTACTCGAGCCCCTAAAGCGCAATGAGATATCGTACAGATCCTGAACAAACGGGCCGTCCACCAACATATCGAGGCAGGCAAGGATACGGTCCGTGACCTCGGTATGGTGGCGACCGCCCGGCATAAGCTCCTCGAGCACGTCGCCGGTAAAGCACCAAATGGTCTTGCCCGACCCCGCAGGATAGGCCGCACGCACGCGTTCGATAAAGTCAACAAGCCCCGCCTGGTTCTCGGGCTCCATAGGCTCGCCGCCCAGAATCGTCAAGCCATCGATAAAGGGATGATCGAGGCTCTCGATAATCTTGTCCTCGACGGCACGATCGAACGGCTCGCCCGCAGCAAAGTCCCACGCGACAGAGTTAAAGCAGTTCTTGCACCCACGACGGCACCCACTCACAAACAGAGAAGTACGAACGCCTTCCCCATCAGCAATGTCGAAATACTTAATGTTCGCGTAGTTCATAAGTAAC
>DBFSAO010000050.1:0-4249 GCA_048500675.1 Collinsella sp. | reverse complement strand
CGGTCTCCGACCGCATGATGACCGACATCTACGAGCACCTCATCCAGCGATACGGCGAGGAGATCTCGCAGGACGCCGAGGACTTCATGACGCCGAAGGACGTGGCGAGGCTCGCCACGGCGCTCCTGTTCGCGAACGAGGACACGCTCCTCAACGCCGACGATGGCGACATCCGCACCCTCTACGACGGCAGCTGCGGCACCTGCGGCTTCATCTGCGACGCGCTCGACCAGCTCGACGAGTGGCACGACAGGGGCCACTTCAAGAGCCCCACCAAGATCGTCCCCTACGGCCAGGAGCTAGAGGACGCGACTTGGGCCATGGGCAAGGCGGCGCTCATGCTGCGCAACATCGCCGGCGGCTCGGGCGACGTGCTCGACCAGATGACCGACCTCTCGGCGGGAATCATGCTCGGCGACACCCTCGACGACGACAAGTTCGAGGACCGCGCCTTCAACTACCAGCTCACCAACCCACCTTACGGCAAAGAGTGGAAGAAGGAGAAGGATGCCGTCCTCGAGGAGATGGGCCGGGGCTTCGGCGGCAGGTTCGGCGCCGGCAAGCCCGACATCGACGACGGCAGCATGCTCTTCATGCAGAATGTCGCTGCGAAGATGGCTCCGCCCGAGGAGGGCGGCGGCAAGGCGGCCATCGTGCTCTCGGGATCCCCGCTGTTCAACGGGGATGCCGGCAGCGGGCCATCGGGCATCCGCCGCTGGCTGTTCAGCGAGGACCTCGTCGACTGCATCGTGAAGCTGCCGACCGAGATCTTCTACCGCACGGGCATCGCAACCTACATCTGGGTGCTCAACAACCACAAGCCGGAGAACCGCAAGGGGTACGTGCAGCTCATCGACGCCTCGGAGGAGAAGACCGCCCTGCGCAAGAGCCAGGGGAACAAGCGCTACGAGGTCGGCGAGGACCAGGCCGCGTGGATCGTGCGCACCTACGTAGACGGGCACGACCACGGCAGGTCGGTCATCGTCCCGGTCGAGGACTTCATGTACCGCAAGGTGACCACGCAGCGCCCGCTGCGCGTTGTCATTGAGCCCTCGGTTGATGGGCTGGATGCCCTCTTTACCCTCAGCAAGCCTATGGAGAAGCTGTCGGACGCGAGCCGCGCCGCCATTCGCTCCTGGGTTGAAAAGAACGAGGGCGCCTCGCTCACGTACAGCGAGGTCCTGGCTGCGGCCGAGAAGCTTCACAAAGCGATCGAGAAGCCCAAGCCACAGAAGGCCGCCCTCGCCGACGCTCTCGTCAAGGTCTTCGGACGTCGAGACCCGTCCGCGATCCCCGCAATCGATGCGAAGGGCAACCAGGTGTTCGACCCCGAGCTCAAGGACACGGAGAACGTTCCAATCGGCATGGAAATCGACGACTACATGGCGACCGAGGTGCTGCCCTACGCTCCCGACGCCGCGGTGGACGGGTCGGTAAGGGACGAGCCCAAGTTCGACAACAAGACGGGGCTCACGGCCAACCCGCTCGGCGACGGAGAAATCGGCGTCGTCGGCACGTCCATATCGTTCAACAGGTACTTCTACGAATACGAAAGGCCCCGCGACCCGCAAATCATCGCCAAGGAGATTCTCGAGCTCGAGGACGGCCTCGGCTCGCTCATGAGGGGGTTCCTGGCATGAGGACGAAGGCGGAAATCGGCAACAGTGAGTGGTTTGGTGGGTTGCCTAAGGGCTGGAATATGGTGCCGCTCTCGGCGCTGTTTAGATTCAGCAAGGGGCTGTCCATAACGAAAGCCGATCTTGTAAAGATGGGTAAGCCCGTCATCAGTTATGGGCAGATTCATTCGAAACAGAACATTGGAGTCGAGCTTCGCGAAAGCTTGCTCCGCCGAGTGCCAAATGACCTCGCCGGTGAAACTAGTCCGTCTCGCGTCCTCTCCAATGGGTTTGTTTTCGCAGATACTTCTGAGGACCTAGAAGGCTGCGGCAACAACGTTAGAAACGATTCCTCTCACGCTCTTTATGGCGGATACCATACCGTAGTCTTGAATCCGAGGCGCGACTTTAATAGCAAATACCTCGCGTATCTCTTTACCACGGATGCTTGGCGCTTACAGATTAGAAGGGATCTGGTCGACGTCAAGCTATTCAGTGTCAATCAGACGTCTCTCAACGAGACCTATGTCGTCATTCCTCCGACGGACGTCCAGAAATCAATCGTCTCCTACCTCGACGAGCGCTGCGCGGCCATCGACGAGGACGTCGCGAAGCGCCGCGAGGTCATCGAGAAGCTCAAGGAGTACAAGAGGTCCCTCATCGCGCATGCTGTGACGAAGGGCCTCGACCCTGATGCCGAGATGAGAGATAGCGGTGTCGAGTGGATCGGCGAGGTGCCAGCTGACTGGGAGATTGTTCCGGTAAAGGCCGATGTTGCAATCGGGCACGGTTCTGATCCAGTCCTTTCAGGCGACATTCCTGTTTGGGGTAGCGGCAACGAGCCTTTCAAAACATGCGGCGAGTATAAAGAGGGCCCGGTTATCCTCCTTGGTCGAAAGGGCACGCTCGACTGCCCTCAGCTCGTTGTGGGGCGATACTGGAATGTTGACACGGCATTTGACGCGAAGATTAAAAGCGGCAACCTTGACCTTAAGTTCTTTTATTACGCTGCAACATGCATAGACATTAAACCCTATGCAACAAATACCGCCAAGCCGAGCATGACTCAATTCGATTGGGCCAATTCAAAAATCGCACGACCTCCTCTCTCCGAGCAGCGCCGCATCGTCTCCTATCTCGATGAACGCTGCGCCGACATTGATGAGGCGATCTCCCGCCAGGAGCAGCTCATCGAGAAGCTCGGAGAATACCGCAGGTCCATCATCCACCACGCCGTCGCAGGCAAGATCGACTGCTCGGAGGCATAGCCATGGCACGGGTTGACACGCATTACACGAACAAGCCCAAGGTCGCTGCTGAGTACAGCGGGCGACGCAAGATTCACCAGGAGGACGCCTTCGAGCGCTACATCTCGCGAAAAGTCGCTGCCCTCGGCGGCGCGGGCTGGGCCCTCTCACCTGACGATACGGGGTTCGACCCGAACGACGCACTCGTGTTCGACGACTTCGTCGCCTGGCTCGAGGCCACTGCGCCGGAGAAGCTCGACAAGATGCGCCGAGAGAAGGGCGCGAGGTGGGAGGACCAGCTGCGCCGCGCGCTCGTGAAGAGCCTGGAGAGAAACGGCACCGTTCTCACCCTCCGCAAGGGATTCCAAATGGCGGGCTATCAGACCATTGAGTGCATGGCGGGCTACCCGGACGACGAGCGCGTGCCCGGGGCGAGGGAGCGCTACGATGCGAACATCCTGCGTTTCATGCACCAGGTTCACTACCAGACGGCTGGGGGCAAGTCTCTCGACTTCGTCCTGTTCGTCAACGGCATCCCCGTCGCCACCGGCGAGGTCAAGACCGAGCTCACCCAGACCGTGCGCGACGCCATCGACGAGTACGTCGACGAGCGCAGGCCTATAGAGCCCAACGGCGGCAGGAAGATTCCGCTACTCATGTACAAGCGCGGGGCGGTCGTCCACTTCGCCGTCTCCGAGGACGAGGTCTGGATGTGCACGAACCTCGGCCCCTTCCCGAGCAAGTCGGCGAAGCCCCGCTTCCTCCCGTTCAACCTGGGACGCGACGGCGGGGCGGGCAACCCGGACGCGCCGGAGGGCGAGTACAGGACCCACTACCTCTGGGACACCATCCTCCAGCGCGACAACTGGCTGTCCATCTTCGACAGGTTCGTCTTCGAGGAGGTCGAGGACAGGCAGGACGCGAGCGGCCGGTGGCACAGACAGGCGACGCAGATATTCCCCCGCTACCACCAGTTCGACGCCGAGAGAAAGGTCTTGGCCGATGCTCGGGAGTACGGGCCGGGTCGACGCTACCTCATCGAGCACTCGGCCGGCTCCGGCAAGACCGAGACCATCTCCTGGGCTGCGCACGACCTCGCGAGGCTCCGCCGCGCGGACGGCGAGAAGATGTTCTCGAGCGTCGTGGTGGTCACCGACAGGCTGTCGCTCGACCAGAACATAAAGAAGACCATCTCCCAGCTCTCCAAGGTGACGGGACAGGTCGTCATGATCGGCCGCGACGAGAGGGGCAACGCCGTCTCGGACGGCTCAAAGAGCTCCCAGCTCGTCGAGGCCCTGCGCCAGAAGAGGGAGATCGTCGTGGTCACCATCCAGACGTTCCTCTACGCCTGGCCGGACATCGCGGTGCTGCCCGAGCTCGACGGCG
>DBFSAO010000005.1:0-2917 GCA_048500675.1 Collinsella sp. | reverse complement strand
GATTGACTCGCGTTATTACGCTTAAGGCGTCCTTGTCTGTCCCCGGCGCTCTAGAGGGGGAGACCGTTCGCGCTTGGCTACCCGTTGCCGCCGCCTGTCGTCAACAGTCTCATATCGAGGTTCTCGATATGACGCCGGAGGGTGCTGTTGCTCCCGCGAACGCTTCGGCGCGTACCGCCTCGTGGTCTTCTTCGAGTGATCGCTCATTCTCGGTGACCTATCGCTATCAAATCAATGCCGCTTATCGCGATATTTATGGGGGTGCGCTTCCGTCGCATCCGTGTATGGACGCGCCGTTGCCCGAAGATATTTCTGAGGACCGTCCGCACATTGCATTCACGCCGTATCTGCAGCAGCTGACGGCCGGTGTTGTTGACGGACTCGAGGATCCGCTCGATCGCGCTCGTGCTATCTATGATTATCTGACGCAGCATATCGACTATCGCTATCAGCCGCCGTACTTGCTTTTGGGATCTATTGCCGATGACTGCGCGCATTCGCTCCGCGGCGATTGCGGCGTTATGGCGCTCACGTTTATCACCATGTGCCGTATCGCGGGCGTGCCTGCCCGTTGGCAGAGCGGCCTGTATGTTGCGCCCGATTCGGTGGGGTCGCACGACTGGGCAGAGTTCTATACGCCGCAGACCGGTTGGCTCAACGCCGACGTGTCATTTGGATCTTCTGCTCGCAGGATGGGGGAGGAGTGGCGCCGCCGTCACTACTTTGGCAATCTCGACCCGTGGCGTATGGTGGCCAACAATCGATTCCAGGCAGAGTTTGAGCCCTCTTTCGACGGCATGCGCGAGGACCCTTACGATAACCAGATGGGTGAGGCTTCGGTCGACGGTCGCGGATGCCGTCAGCGCGAGATGCTCCGCACAGTCGAACTCATCGAAATGCTCGAAGTTCCATTTTCGGACTAATCGGTAGAAAGCTGTGATAAACTAACTCACGCATTACGTGCCCGAGTGGCGGAATTGGCAGACGCAGTGGACTCAAAATCCACCGTTGGCAACAACGTGCGAGTTCGAGTCTCGCCTCGGGCACCATACATGCAAGTGAGCGTTCAAGGGGGTTGCGGCCCCCTTTTTCGTGCCGAACTCGCGTGAGCGCGCCACGCGTCCGAAGCCCGGGGCTTCGCGAAGCGAAGGCCCTTCGAGTCTCGCGTCGGGCACCATACATGCAAGTGAACGTTCAAGGGGGTTGCGGCCCCCTTTTTCGTGTACGTAATGTGATAACGCGCTGTACGTGTTATTATACGCAAGGCGTTGTTCCCGCAATGCCCTAAAGAGGAACCCGAGGGTTCCCACCTTTTGGCGCCAATGAGCAGCTGACTGGTCATACAACTTAGATTCCCTTCCTCAAATCGAGGAACTCTATGTGTACGACCTGGTTGCTGAGAAGCGCCGGGTTATTTTTTTATGAATGGAGGTAGGGAAAATAGCTAAGTCTGATGACACCCGCATCAACGACGAGATCACTGCATCTTCGTGCCGTTTGATTGGCGTCGATGGCTCTCAGCTCGGCCTGTTCGCCATCCGCGATGCCCAGCGCGTCGCCGACGATCAGGGTCTCGACCTAGTCGAGATCGCTCCCAACGCGGAGCCGCCGGTCTGCAAGGTCATGGACTACGGTAAGTTCAAGTACCAGCAGGCCATGAAGGCCAAGGCTGCTCGTAAGAACCAGTCCAAGGTCGAGGTCAAGGAAATGAAGTTCCGACCCAAGATCGACGTTGGCGACTACGAGACCAAGAAGGGCCACGTTCTGCGTTTCCTCAAGAAGGGCGCACGCGTTAAGATCACCATCATGTTCCGCGGCCGTGAGATGGCTCACCCGGAGCAGGGCCTTAACGTTCTCGAGCGTCTCGCCGAGGATCTCAAGCCTTACGCTACGGTCGAGTCTAAGCCTAAGATGGAAGGCCGTAACATGCTTATGCTGCTCGCCCCGATTAAGGGCGCCTTC
This sequence comes from Collinsella sp., assembly GCA_048500675.1. Classification (GTDB taxonomy): domain Bacteria; phylum Actinomycetota; class Coriobacteriia; order Coriobacteriales; family Coriobacteriaceae; genus Collinsella. Next base: position 955 of record DBFSAO010000005.1, on the reverse strand, counting down.
GATGAGGATAAAGCGGCAAGCGATACCAAGTAACTAGTGTTCTGTAACCGATTAAGGAGTATTTCATGCCTAAGATGAAGTCCCACAGCGGCACCAAGAAGCGTTTCCGCAAGACTGGCACCGGCAAGCTTATGCGCGCCAAGGCTTTCAAGAGCCACATCCTGAGCAAGAAGTCCACCAAGCGTAAGCGTGGCTTCCGTCAGGAGACCGAGATCGCCGCTGCCGACCGCAAGGTCATCAAGTCGCGTCTCGCCTAAGTTCGCGTTCCCGTTTTTCGTTTTACCGTCTAGGAGTTGATAGAACATGGCACGTATTAAGCGCGCTGTTGCCGCCAAGAAGAAGCGCCGTACCGTTATGCACCGTGCGAAGGGTTACTACGGTGCCGCTTCGCGTACTTACAAGCATGCTAAAGAGCAGGTCCAGCACTCTCTGCAGTATCAGTATCGTGATCGCCGCAATAAGAAGCGCGAGATCCGTTCTCTCTGGATCACCCGCATCAACGCTGCTGCTCGTCTGAACGACATCTCTTACTCTCAGTTCATGCACGGCCTGAAGGTTGCCGGCATCGAGCTCGACCGCAAGGTCCTGGCTCAGATGGCTTACGAGGACATCGAGTCCTTCAACGAGCTGGCTACCATCGCCAAGAAGGCTCTCGAGGCCTAATAGATTCTCTTGAATCGCTAGGGGAGTGTCGCGTTGTGCGCGGCGCTCCCTCTTTTTATCTGAAGCGCGGTTTACATTGCTAAAAGCGCGGGTAGATAAACACTTACAGGTGACCGATCTTTATATATCTCTTAACCGAAGGGTCATCATCTGATACGTGCAGTATTTCTGCACCAGCCTTTCTATGACATATATAGGAAGCGATGTATTGTGTAGGACTTGTGAAGAGTGGAATTCCCGCCCACGGCGCCCCTCCGGTCTGGCAATATATCTCCTTGCCGCGCGGCCCGGT
>DBFSAO010000049.1:0-148677 GCA_048500675.1 Collinsella sp. | reverse complement strand
TGCTCGCGGCCAATTGAGGGCGTCGGCTTTACGGCCATGCGCCACATGACGGGCGCGCCGGTCGAAATACCGCCCAGGATGCCGCCGGCGTTGTTGGATTCAACCTCGATCTCGCCCGACTCTGCATCGATGCGATACGGATCGTTGTTCTCGCTGCCGCGCATGGCGGCGACGGCAAAGCCCATGCCAAACTCCACGCCCTTTACGGCGGGGATGCCAAAGGCGATCTGTGCGATGCGGTTCTCGATACCGTCGAACATGGGGTCGCCGATGCCCGCGGGAAGCCCGTAAATGCCGCACTCCACGATGCCGCCGATGCTGTCGAGTTCGTCGCGCGCGGCTAGGATCTCCTCGCGCATGCGGCCGGCTGCGGCGGCGTCAATGCACGGCAGATCGTTCGTAAGGATCGCCTTGCGGTCGGCCTCGCGATAGACCATATCGTCCATCGGCAGGTCGGAGATGCCGCCGATTTGCGCGACGTGCGCCATGACCTGAATGCCGTGGGCCTCAAGTGCCTGCAGCGCAATGCCGCCGGCGATGCACAAGGGAGCCGTCAGACGACCGGAGAAGTGTCCGCCGCCGGCGACGTCGTGCATGTTGTGATACTTCACGCGCGCAGGGAAATCTGCGTGCCCGGGGCGGGGTTTGCGGCGCAGCTCGGAGTAATCCTTGGAGCGCGTGTTGGTGTTCTCGATAATCGCGGCGATGGGCGCGCCGGTGGTATGTCCATCGACAACACCGGCGATGATGTGGGCTGCGTCAGCCTCGCGTCGTTTGGTCGCGGTCTCGTCGCGTCCGGGGGCGCGACGGTCGAGGAAGGCCTGCAGCTCCTCCTGGTCCACGGCGATGCCCGCCGGGATGCCATCGAGCGAGCAGCCGATAGCGGGGGAGTGCGATTGGCCGAAGATGCTTAAGTGCAAGACGTTGCCAAAGGTCGAGGACATGCTATTCCTCCTCGAGTGTGACCTTGCCGCCCAGCAGGCGGTAGTGGTCGAAGAAATCGGGATAGGACTTGTTGACGGCCTCGGCGCCGTGGATCACGACCTCGCCGGTGGCACGGCTCGCAGCGATGGCGGCCATCATGGCGATGCGGTGGTCGTTGTGCGAATCGACCTCGCCGCCGGTGAAGGCATCGACACCCTTGATGATGAGGTCGTCACCGGCGATGCGCACCTGTGCGCCCAGCGCGGAGAGCTCGCGGGTGGTGGTGACCAGACGGTCAGATTCCTTGATGCGCAGGCGCGCACAGTCACGGATGAACGTGCGGCCCTGAGCAAGCGAGGCCACGGCCGAGATAACGGGTACCAGGTCGGGAATGTCGTGGGCGCTCATCTCAAAGCCGGCGAGCTTGTCGGACTGCACGGTGGCGGCGTTGGTGGAGCGCACGATGCGGGCACCAAAGCGCGAAAGCGCGGCAAGCACGTTGCGGTCGCCCTGTGCGGAGCTCAGCGACACGCCCTCGACGGTGATGGGGTCGGTGCCGATGGCGCCGGCGCACAGCCAAAAGGCGGCGTTGGACCAGTCGCCCTCGACGGCTACGCTGCCGGGCGTGCGGTACGAGCCGCTGCTCACGCGGAAGTTCGTGACCTCGGGCTGGCCGTCCTTGGCCGGAATACGCTCGACGTTGACCTCGACGCCAAAGGCCTTCATGGCCTGGATCGTCAGGTTGATGTAGGGGCGGCTCTCAATGAGGCCGGTCACCTGCACGCAGGAGGGCTGGGCGAGCAACGGGGCTGCCAGCAGCAGGCCCGAGATGTACTGCGAGCTTACGTTGCCCGGCAGCACAAAGGTGCCCGGGCGCATGCGGCCGCTCGTCTTGAGCGGAAAACCGCCCAGACCCTGCAGGTCGCAGCCGGCGGCAATGATCTCATCGGAGAGCGGGGAGAGCGGGCGGGCGCCCAGGCGTCCCTGGCCCACAAAAGTTGCTTCTGCGCCCAGCGCGCAGGCGACGGGCAACATAAAGCGGAGCGTGGAGCCGCTTTCGCCGCAGTCAAGCGTTCCGCCGGCAAGTGCCTTGAGCAGGCCAAACTCAATACTCTTCATAGTGGGATGGACCTGGAAGCCATCCTCGACGGTCTCGATGCGAGCGCCCAGTGCCGTAAGGCAACGCACCGTAGCCTCGATGTCGGCGCAGGTGGTGTTGCAGGTAACGTGCGTCTCGCCGTTGGCAAGCGCGGCGCAGATGATCAGGCGATGCGCCATCGACTTGGACGCGATGGCGGGAACGGTGCCCTTAAGCGGGGACGGGGTGATGCGGGCTAGCATGCGAATGCGTCTCCCTTCTGGCCGAGGCCCTCGGCAATGAGTTCGTGGAAAGTGGAAAGCGGCGTGCGGTCGATGCTGCAGCGGCCGATGCCGTGCGGAATCACCAGGTCGATGGTGTCGCCCGCGCGCTTCTTGTCGTGGAGCGCCTCGGCAAAAACGGCATCGGCATCTAGGTCGCAGCGGGTCTTGAGGCCATGGCGGGCGCAGAGCTCCTCGATACGACCGGGCAGTGCAGCATCGCAAATGCCGTGCAGAGCCGCGGCGCGCGTGATGATGCCCATGCCGATCGACACGCAGTTGCCGTGTCCGAGCTCAAAGTGCTCGCAGGCCTCGACGGCGTGTCCGGCGCTGTGTCCAAAGTTGAGGAGCTTGCGCTGGTTGGTCTCGCGCTCGTCGGCAACGACCACGGCGCGCTTGATGTCGATATTGCGGGCGATGATGAGCGCTACGCGGGCCACATCGCGGTTGAGCAGCTCCAGCGTGAGCGGGGTCTTCTCCAGCTCGGCGAAAAGCTCCGGGTCGGCGATCACGGCGTGCTTGATGACCTCGCCGCAGCCGTCGGCGAACTGCTCGGGCGTGAGGGTGGCTAGGCACCCCACGTCGGCGATAACCACGCTCGGCTGCCAAAAGGCGCCGGCCAAGTTCTTGCCGGCAGCCAGGTCGATGGCGGTCTTGCCGCCCACCGACGAATCCACCATAGCGAGCAGGCTCGTCGGGATCTGCACAAACTTGCAGCCGCGCATGTAGGTGGCGGCCACAAAGCCCGCCACGTCGCCCACGACGCCGCCGCCGAGTGCCACGATCACATCGGAGCGCGAAAGCTCGTGTTCGGCCACAAACTCCAAAATGGCAACATAGGTTTCGGCGCGCTTATGGGCCTCGCCGGCCTCGAAGGTGCAGATGCTCACTTCGTAGCCTGACGCCTCCAGGCTCTGCTTAACGGGCATCTGGTAGAGCGGGCCCACGTTGGTGTCCGTCACGATGACGGCCTTGGTGCCGCCGGCAGTGGCGCGCACGAGCGGTCCCGCCTGCTCCAGCAAAAACGTGCCAACATGCACCCGGTAGGGGCGTGCAGTGTCGATATCGATGGTAATCGCCATAAGCTTCGGTCCTTTCGACCTGGCGTGATAGGTGGTCTAGTGGGAGGCCTCGTCGTCGAGTGCGCGCTTAATGCGGTCGCCCTCGGCAAGGAGATTCTCCAGATAGCGCTGGTCGCGGTCCTTAAGGGCGCGGCTGTAGGTGCCAAGCGAGTCGATCAGATGGTCGATCTCGAAGGCAAGCGCGTCGGCGTCGTCGATCATGAGCTCGGACCACATTTGCGGGTTGAGGTGCGCCACGCGGGTGAGATCGCGGTAGCTACCGGCCGAAAAGCCGTGGTGGACCTGGGCGGTGGGGCTTTTGACGTAGGCGTTGGACACCACGTGCGCAAGCTGGCTCGTGAAGGCGATGACGCGGTCGTGCTCGGCGGCGCTGGTCACGCTGAACTTGCCAAAGCCCAAGGGGCGCACCATCTCGCGCACCTGGCCCAAAAGCTCCAGTTTGAGCGCATCGTCCACCGCGGGCGGCACGAGCACGAGTGGCGCGCCCTGGAACAGGTCGGCGCGGGAGTGTGCGTAGCCCGAGTACTGCGTGCCCGCCATGGGGTGTGCGCCCACAAAGTAAAAGCCGTGCTCACGGGCAAGCTCAAAGGCGCGTTCGCACACGATGCCCTTGACGCCCACCGTGTCGATTACCACGGGGCCCATGATGGCGTCGGTGTCGGTGGCGTCGGCGAGCGCCTGGGCGTGCGTCTCGAGCCACTCGATGCATGCCTCGGGGTAGCAAGCCAGGACGATGATGTCGCATTCGCCGAGTGTCTTGTCGTTGAGCTCTCCGGCGACAGTGCCCATGCTGGCGGCCGTCATGACATCGTCATCGGGGTCCCAGGCCAGCACGCGGACGCCCGCCTGTGCATAGCCGCGGGCAAAGCTACCGCCGATGAGGCCAAGGCCGACGATGCCGGCGCACTTGGGGCCGCCCTGGTTAACGCGCGCGTTTCTCACCGTACCCATGGGCTACTCCATGGTCTCTTGGCAGACAACCTCGCGGATGGCTCGGATGCGGCGCATGGTGTCGTCGAACTGATCGGGGGTGAGGGCCTGGGCGCCGTCGGACCAGGCGCGGCTCGGCTCGTCGTGGACCTCGATCTCCAGGCCGTTGGCACCGCAGGCGGTCGCGGCGAGCGCCATGGGTTCGACGTAGCGGGTGTAGCCGGTGGCGTGGCTGGGGTCGGCGACGACGGGCAGGTGCGACAGGTGGTGCAGCACCGGCACGGCGTTGAGGTCGAAGGTGTTACGGGTGCGGGTCTCGAAGGTGCGGATGCCGCGCTCGCACAGGATGACGTTGTCGTTGCCCTCGCTCATGATGTACTCGGCTGCCATAAGCAGCTCGTCGATCGTGCCGGACATACCGCGCTTGAGCAGAATCGGGGTCTGGGTCTTGCCGACCTCCTTGAGCAGGGGGAAGTTCTGGGCGTTGCGGGCGCCGATCTGCATGACGTCAATCTTCTTGTCCAAGAAGACCTGCACGTCGCGTGGATCCATGATCTCGGTGACGATCGGCATGTCGAGCTCGGCAGACGCCTCGCACAGCAGGTCGAGGCCGGCGGGGCCCATGCCCTGGTAGGCGTAGGGGGAGGTGCGGGGCTTGTAGGCACCGCCGCGCAGCATCGTGGCACCGGCGGCCTTCACGCGGCGGGCGATGCGGATGAGGTTCTCGCCCTCGACGGAGCACGGGCCGGCGATGACCTGGAACTGGTCGCCGCCGATCTTGACGCCGTGGCCGCAGTCGATGACGGAGTCCCCGGGGTGGAACTTGCGGTTTGCGCGCTTGAACGGCTCGGAGACGCGCTGCACGCGCTCGACGACATCCATGGACTCGAGCAGGAACGGGTCGATCTTGGTCGTATCGCCCACCAGGCCGATGATCGTCTCGTTCTCGCCGCGCGAGACATCGGTCTTCAGGCCCTTTTTCTCAATCCAGCTGACGATATGGCCGACGGCCTCGTCGCTGGCGCTCTGCTTTAAAATTGCAATCATGGTGTGCCTCTCACCTCGATGGATAACTTTTGCAAAAACGGCCCGCATCGCGAGCCGTGTATATATGGTGCATGAGAGTTTATACTATCTGACTCGCTTTTGCCTTCTAAAGTGGGCCGTTGCGCCGCGTCTTCCTCGGAATTGCAAAGCTTTTTCTTTTATTTTGATAGCCCGTGGCGCACTTGGGTATAATGCCAGTCGTTCGCCCTATTAGCTCAGGGGATTAGAGCGTCTGCCTCCGGAGCAGAAGGCCGTTGGTTCGAATCCAACATGGGGCACCATCGAACGTAAGACCGTCCGAACCTCGCATGGTCCGGGCGGTTTTTCTTATACCGACGCGACGTGATGGGACGTGGTATGGCAGCAACGGATATCGAGCGCGGACTCTCGACCGCCGAGGTCGAGGAGCGCATCGCCGCCGGTAAGATCAACCGCAACATGGAGCTCAAGACCAAGTCGGTCAAAGAGCTCATCATCGAGAACCTCTGCACGTTGTTCAATTTGATCAACGTGATCTTGGCGTTCCTGGTCATTTTGACCGGTTCGTTTAAGAATCTGACGTTCCTGTTCGTGGTGTTCCTTAATACCGCTATTGGCGTCATCCAGTCCATGCGTTCCAAGAAGATGGTCGATAAGCTCACACTGCTGACCTCCAAGAAGGCCATCGCGGTGCGCGACGGCGCCGAGGTGGAGCTCGACCTGGACCAGATCGTGCTCGACGACATCATCCGCCTGGGGCGCGGCGACCAGATTCCGGCCGACGCCGTGGTGGTATCGGGCGAGGCGCTCGTGAACGAGAGCCTGCTGACGGGCGAGAGCGACCTTATTAAGAAACAGCCCGGTTCCGAGCTCATGAGCGGCAGCTTTATCGACTCGGGCCTGCTGCGCGCCCGCGTGATCCATGTCGGCGCCGACAACTACGTGGCCAAAATTAATAACGAGGCCAAGTACGTCAAAAAGGTCAATTCCGAGATCATGAACGCGCTTAACGCCATCGTGCGCTTTGCGAGCATCATCATGATCCCGCTCGGTTTGGCGTTGTTTGCCTCGAGTGTGAGCGAGCTGTGGGATGCCGCGGGAACCCCGGGTGATAGCGCGCTTTCGTGGTGCTTCTCCGAGTTGTTGGCTGGTCATGTGCCTTCGTCGGCGCTGCTGTCCACGGTGGGCGCCCTGCTGGGCATGATCCCCCAAGGCCTGGTACTGCTGACCTCTTCGGTGCTCGCCATCGCCACGGTGCGTCTGGCCCGCCGCAAGGTGCTGGCACAGCAGCTCTACTGCATCGAGACGCTCGCTCGCGTCGACGTGCTGTGCCTGGACAAGACGGGCACCATCACGTCGGGCCGCATGGAGGTCGAGGGCACGTATCCGCTGCCGGTTGAGGGCGTGAGCCTAGGCGCCGGCCCGGACGAGGCGGCTGTTCCCGTCGATACCACGGTGCTCGATTTTGCGCTGGCTAACGTGGCACGTGCGACTTCGGCCGATGCCAACGAGACCTGCCAGGCGCTGCTCAACTATTACGCCGATCGCCCGGTCGAGGTGTCTGAGCCGCTGTCGGTCATTCCGTTCTCGTCGTCTAAAAAATGGAGTGGCGCTTCGTTTGCGCAGGGCTCCTATGTGATGGGCGCCGCGCAGTTTGTGCTTTCGGAGCGTGTGTTTTTGCAGGTCGAGAACCGTGTCGCCGAGCTTGCCGATACCTGCCGCGTGCTCGTGGTGGCGCGCGTGGAAGGCTTTACGCTCGATGGCGATATGGTGGGCGAGGCCGAGCCCGTGGGCTTTGTGACCATCCGCGACGAGATTCGTACCTCGGCGGCCGAGACCATCGGCTACTTTAACGAGCAGGGCGTGACCCTCAACGTGATCAGTGGCGACGACCCGCGTACGGTGTCGTCGATCGCGCGCGTGGTGGGCGTGCCGGGGGCGGACGCTTATGTGGACGCCACGACGCTCGATACGCCGGCCAAGCTCGATGCCGCAGTGGACCGCTACCATGTATTTGGTCGTGTGACCCCGCAGCAGAAGCGCGAGCTCGTGCAGGCGCTCAAGCGCCGCGAGCACACCGTGGCCATGACGGGCGACGGCGTCAACGACGTGCTGGCGCTTAAGGAGGCCGACTGCTCCGTGGCCATGGCGGCCGGCTCCGATGCCGCGCGCAACGTGGCCGAGATCGTACTCGTCGACAATGATTTTGCCTCGATGCCCGCCGTGGTGGCCGAGGGCCGTCGCTCCATCAACAACCTGCAGCGTTCGGCGTCGCTGTTCCTGACCAAGACGCTGTTCTCGATGGGCCTGGCGGCGCTGTGCATCGCGCTGCCGCCGTACCCCTTCGAGCCCATCCAGATGACGCTCATCAACTTCTTCTGCATCGGCGCGCCGGGCTTTGTGTTGGGCCTGGAGCCCAACAATGCTCGCGTGAAGGGTGCGTTTTTGACCAACGTGCTCAAGCGTGCACTGCCGGCGTCGATTGCGGTCATTTTGGCTGCGGCGCTTGATATCTTTGTGGCGCGCGTGTTTGGCTTTAGCCAGCTCACGCTGTCTACGATGTGCCTGCTTACGTCGTGCGCGGCGAGCGTCAGCCTGATCTGGCGGATCTCGCAGCCGCTCACGCCCTTACGTGTGGTGCTCTTTGTGTTTGTAGTCGCCGGCATCTTGGTGGGCGTTATCGGATTCCCGGAGCTGCTGTCTATTGCCAACCTGTCGATGGGCCAGATGGTTATCTTGGCTGTCATCGTGGTCTTTACCTGCTCGGTGTTCTTTAAGCTCGCCACGATGATGGATTCGCTCAAGCCGCGTCGTCGTCATGCCGCAACTGGTTTTGGCCGCGGTGTGCGCGTCCGCCTGGGTCGCGGTGGCGGCAAGGTGAGCTCGACGGGTTCGACGGCCGAGCGTTTTGCCAAGCGCTTCGCCGCCGACATGGCGCAGCGCCGCGAAGATCGCACCGTTCGCGAGGCCGAGGCCCGCGCGCTCGAGGGCGTGGCCCAGGCCCAGCCCAAGAAAAAGAGGAGTGCCGGAGCCAAGCGCTCCCGCGTGACGAAGTCCGCCCAAGGCATCAAAGTCTCGATGCCAAGCAAAAAGAAGAAGTAGCTACGCGCCCTGGCGATGTTGAATTGGTGCCTTGTTCCTGTGGGGCCGTGGCGATGTTATGCTCTAACCTCGATTGTTTGAATTGCTTCGAAAAGAGGATGCCGTGATCTGCCCGCATTGCCTTAAGACTATCGAGGACGGCGCCTCGTTCTGCCCCTATTGCAACGCCTATGTGGGTCCGGGCGATGGTCCCGAGCACACCGAGTTCGTGTTCTGTGAGGGTTGCGGTGCCCGTCTTTCTCCGCATGATCGTACGTGCCCCAAATGCGGACGCCCCGCTCCGGGTATCCTCTCTGAGGACGCGGCCGCATCCGACCTGGCAGCGGGCCGCACGGCGGGCTTTCCGCGCCTAACGCAAGAGCAGATCGATACCGAGGTGCCTCATGCGCCGGCCTCTGCCGCTGCGGTGCTTTCGGACGCCGCCGATCCTAACGAGACCTGCGTGCTGCCGGCTTTCGATAAGGATTTCGGTATTCCCAAGGTCGATATTCCCACGCCGGTTTCCCTGCACGACGATCCTCAAAAACCCAAGCGCAAGGTGCACCCCGACGAGGACGCCTATCACAAGCACAAGCGTCATATCCCCAAGCCGCTCATCGTCATCGCGGTTCTTGCCGTCGTTTGCGGCGGTGCCTATTGGTTCGTGACGGCCGATCCCATGGGTGTTATGCCCGACTTCTATGACCAGTTTGGCCAGGCCGCGCAGACGACCTTCCCTACGCGCCAAAAGGGCGAGGCGACTGAGGACGATACCAAGCAAGACGATTCTGCCGAGGTGGTCCAGGAAGAAACCGTGCTCACCGATGATCAGCTCTATACCAGGCTCGACGGTCTGTATCAGGCCATCGTGTCCTACGGTGACGAGGACCAGATCGGCGAGGTCATCGATTCCTTTAACAACGGCTATCTCCGAACGCCGCTGTCCACCCGCCAGGAGCTGTCGCAGAGTGCCTACGCCCTGCGCGACCAGATCAAAAAGACGCAAGATGAGCTTAACAACCTTAAGTATCAGGACGATACGGTCTATGCGGACGACATCGCCCACTTAAAGCAGCTTGCCGAGTGGATGTACGAGCGTGTCGACGTGATCTGCCAGAGCTGGGATATCTCGCTGGCCATTCCCGATGGCGAGTCGATGAGTTCCCACCAAAGCGAGATCCTGGCGCCCATCGCACAGGGCGGCAACAGCGCGCTGAACCAGTACGACGCCAATGTGGGCTCCTGGAAGCCGCAGCAGCGTTCCCAAAATTAGTTCGCCATAGTCGGCATAACCTACGTGCGCAATTGATGTAAGCGCATGCTTATTGCTACAATTCGTACAAATATGCTTTAAACGCACGAGGAAGGAACCACATGTTTGGTTTTAAGAAAGAGCTCTACACGCCCGAGTATCAGCTTGCCGGCGACGAGTGCGCCGTTATCGAGACGTCGAAGGGTACCATCAAGGTCAAGTTTGACGGCGAGGGCGCTCCCATTCATGTCGCGAACTTCTGCGAGCTTTCCACGATGGGTTTCTATGATGGCCTTAAGTTCCATCGCTATGTGCCCGGTTTTGTCATCCAGGGCGGCGACCCCAATACCCGCGACATGTCCGGCGCCGACGTTGCTGCCGGTCTTGAGGGCCCCGACGGCATGCCCGGTACCGGTGGCCCCGGCTACTGCATCAAGGGCGAGTTTGCCACCAATCCGCGCAACAGCCATGTCGACGGTGCCCTTGCCATGGCACGCTCCATGGACCCCGATTCCGCGGGTTCGCAGTTCTACTTCTGCCTGGGCGCCCAGCATAACCTCGATTCCGGTTACACCGTCTTTGGTACCACGGTCGAGGGTCTCGATGTGATTTCGCAGCTGCGTGCCGGCGACGAGATCGTCCATGTCGAGATCGTTCACGAGTAAAGGGGATTTCCTTGAATAGCCAGCTGATCCAACAGGGCCGCGCCGCTTACCGCGCGGGTGATTTTTCCGCTGCAGCCCAGATGCTTGGGGCGGCAAAGACTCCCGATGAGATTATGGGCGAGGCCGATCACCTTCGTGGTAACGCCTTGATGCACCTGGGCATGTATGCCGAGGCCGCCGAGGCCTACGCCGCCGCCCTCAACGACGGCACCTATGGCAAGCGCGGCGCGCTGCTCACCAACCGCGGCAAGGCGCTCGCCGCCGTGGGCGACTACACGACGGCCGCTCAGGCGTTCTCTGCTGCTACGCAGGACGCTTCTTATGCCACGCCGTTCAAGGCCTATCTGGGCCTGGGTAACGCGCTGTTCCAGTCGGGCGACTATGCCAACGCGGGTACTGCCTTCCGTCAGGCTGCCATCGATGGCGCCAATCCGGCTCCTGCCGCCGCGCTCGGCGAGCTCGGTCGTTGCTTCATCAAGCTCGGCCGTCCGGCGGATGCCGTGGAGACCTACCGCACGGCTATCGACTTTGCCGGCCCCCGCGACGACACGCGTGCGCTCAACGCCGGCATGGGTCAGGCGCTTTCTGCCGCCGGCCGTCCCTCCGACGCACTCGACGCCTTTAACGCCGCTACTGCCGATGGCATCTACCAGCTCACCTCCGAGCAGGCCGATGAGCTTGCCCGCGTGCACGATTCGCTTGCCGCGCTGTCTGCCCAGACGGCTATGGCCACGGCTCCGGCGCCCGCGATGGACGCTCCTGCCGTCGATCCGCTCGATCCTACGGGCGCGACCGGTCAGTTTATGCCCGATCCCTCGGACACCGGCTTCTTTACGCTGTCCGAGTCCGAGATGGTCCAGCAGGACCGTCAGGATCGTAAGCAGGCCAAGGTCCGTCGTCGCCATCGCCACACGGGTCTCAAAGTCTTCATCGTGCTGCTTCTGCTCATTTTGATCGCCGCGGGCGGTCTGGGCTTTGCCTACACGCGCGGCTTTGGCTTCCCGTCCCAGGAGTCTGTCGTTACCGATCTGTTCCAGGCTGCCGGCGACGGTGACACCGCAAAGGCCGAGTCTTGCCTGGCATCGAGCCTGTCCGAGGACGCTAAGTCGATGATCATCTCCTCGATTCCGCAGGGTGCCACCGTGTCCGTCGAGGGCATGGATCAGTCCATGACCGAGACGACCGCTAAGGTGAAGGCATCGCTGTCCAAGGGCGGCGAGCAGGAGTACACCGTCAAATTCGTGCGCTCCGACAACCATATCGGCTGGGCCGTTTCCTCGCTCGATATGGATTTCTCGGCTGCTGACAACCAGTAGTGACCTTATGGGATTTAGCTTTGCCCGGCGCTTCACCGCAAGTGAGGTGCCGGGCTTGCGCTAGTATGATGATCTAGTAGTTTTCCAGCAATCATCCAACACATCAGGAGTTGCGTTGTTTTCTTTGATGGATATGTTCTTCGGTAGCTATGCGGGCGATCTTGCCATCGACCTCGGCACCGCAAATACGCTTGTCTCCGTGCGCGGCAAGGGCATCGTCATTCGCGAGCCCTCTGTTGTCGCCATCGACAAGAACGACGAGCGCATCCTGGCGGTCGGTATCGAGGCAAAGCGCATGCTCGGCCGTACGCCCGGCAACATCGTGGCCGTTCGTCCCCTGAAGGACGGCGTCATCGCCGACTTCGATGTTACCGAGGCCATGCTTCGCTACTTTATCGATAAGGCGTCCGAGAAGCGCTATCCGTGGACCCCGCGTCCGCGCGTTGTCGTCTGCGTTCCCTCCGGCGTCACGTCGGTCGAGAAGCGTGCTGTCTTTGAGGCCACGATCCAGGCTGGCGCTCGCCAGGCCTATCTGATCGAGGAGCCCATGGCTGCCGCTATCGGCGCCGACCTGCCCGTCGAGGAGCCCACCGGCTCCATGGTCATCGACATCGGTGGCGGTACCACCGAGGTTGCCGTTATCGCTATGGGCGGCATCGTCGTCTCGCAGTCCATCCGTATTGCAGGCGACGAGTTCGATCAGGCCATCCTCACGCACGTTCGTGATGCCTACAACCTTGCCATCGGCGAGCGTACGGCAGAGGACATCAAGATCAAGGTCGGCTCCGCTGTGCCGCTCAAGGACGAGCTCGACGTCGAGGTCAACGGTCGCGACGTGATCACCGGTCTGCCCAAGACCGTGCGCATCGAGAGCGAGGAGATTCGTCGCGCGCTCAACAAGCCGCTCGACGAGATGGCCAAGGCCGTCAAGGACGCCCTCGATGCCACGCCGCCCGATCTTGCCTCTGACCTTATGTACTACGGCATTTTGCTGACCGGTGGTGGCGCTCTGCTACGCGGACTCGACGTGCGTCTGCGCGATGAGACCGGCGTTTCGGTCAACGTCAGCCCCACGGCGCTCGATAACGTCGTTAACGGCTGTGCCCGCGTGCTCGAGGCCAATGCGTTTGATGGCGGCTTCGTCCAGACCAATGCTTAATTTCCAAAAGGTGGATTCCATTTGGCACGATCTTCGGGTTTCTCCACAAATCTGAATACCAAGCGACAATCAACGGGTATGCGCCCGTTGATTGTTTTCAGCCTGATTTCGGTGTTGCTGCTCACGTTTTACATCCGCGAGGGCGAGGCAGGGCCGATTCATGCCGTGCGTTCGGGCGTAACGACGATTACCTCGCCGGTGCGTTTTGTGGGCTCGGCCGTGGCGGCTCCCTTCAATGCGATCGGCAACGTGTTCTCTAACCTTACGGCGTCGCAGGACACGCTTGACGAGCTTAAGAAGCAAAACGAGGAGCTGACCTCTAAGGTTGCTGAGCTCTCCGAGGCTCAAAAGACCGCCGAGCGTCTGGAGGGGCTGGTCGGGCTGCAGTCGACCTACAACCTCAAATCGACCGCTGCTCGTATCGTTGGTGCCTCGGGCGATGCCTGGACCTCGACCGTAACCATCGACAAAGGCTCTGCCGACGGCCTTACCATCAACATGCCTGTGACGAGTTCGGCCGGTGTTATCGGCCAGATCATCGAAGTCTCGGCCAAGACGTCCACCGTGCGCCTGATTGGCGACGAGAACTCGGGTGTGTCCGCCATGGTACAGGACACGCGCGCCCAGGGCATGCTGCAGGGTCAGGCTGACGGCACGCTGCGTCTTGAGTATGTGAGCGTCGACTCCGACGTTAAAGTCGGCGACATCATCGTGACCTCGGGCATCGGCGGTGTGTTCCCCAAGGGTCTACCGCTCGGCACCGTCTCGTCGGTTGAGAAATCGGCAAACGACGTGTACTACACCATTGTGGTGCGCGCTCAGACCACGGCCGAGAACAACGAGGAAGTGCTGGTCATTACCTCGCTGACCGACGAACAGTCGGCCTCGGATGAGGACGTGAGCACGGCCAACAGCACGCCGCAGGGAACGTCGCGCGATGCTGCAACCAAGACGAAGGACGAGAGCTCGGATGACAGTTCCGACACGTCCGAGACGACCGATTCCGGCTCGAACGAATAGGGGGCATGTCCATGGATCTACACGAGCAGGGGATGAGCTCCCGCACGTTTGTAATCGCCGCCATCGTATGCGTACTGCTGCAGGCAGGCCTGGCACCGCAGATCTCCATTGCGGGCGGTCGCGTCAACTTCATGATTATCCTGGTGTGCCTAAGCGTGTTCTCGGGCGACCCGACCCGTGCCGTCGTGTGCGGTTTTTGCAGCGGCTTGTTTTATGACCTGTCCTCTGCCGTGCCGGTGGGCGTTATGTCGCTCCTGCTGACCGTGGGTTCTTTTGCCCTGGTGCACAGCGCCGTCGGTCAGACGGGCGGTACCCCGAGTGCGCGCGGCGTCACTGTGGGCGCCTTCGCGCTCGTCATTAATGTTATCTACAGCATCATCTTGCTGTTTATGGGTTTGGAGACGAGCTTTGTCGTGGCGATCTTCGGCCATGCGCTGCCGTCCTCGATCCTGACGGGTCTGGTTGCCATTCCGTTTTTGATGTCCGGCGTCGTGCCGCAGTCCGGCTATGGATTCTCCGCACGTGGCGGACGCCAGACGGGTATGCGCTTTAAGCCCAAGACCCGCAAGCTCAAATAGGGGAGGCCCGTAGATGTCTTCCCAGATGACGGTTATTATCGCCGGTATCGTGCTGGTTGTGGCCATCGTGGTCGCGCTGGTCATCATGCGTCGAGGCGATTCCCGTTTTACCTACGATACACAGCATGGAACGGCTCCGCGCGCCACCGAGGGCGAGGGCAATACCGCGGCGACCGCCTTTAAGGGCCGCTTTTCCATCCTCACCACGGGTGTGGGCGCGATGTTTGCGGCACTTGCCGTCAAGCTGTGGGGCATGCAGATGGTCTCGTCGGACTATTACGAGAAGCAGGCCAATAGTAATCAGACTCGCACCGTTACCACACCCGCTGTGCGCGGCCGCGTCCTCGACCGCAATGGCGTGGCGCTTGTCCAGAACCGTCCCTCACTTGCTGTCGTGGCCTACCGCGACCTTGCCGAGGATGAGGTTCTGGTTCGCCATCTTGCCAACGTGCTTGGAATGCCTTATGTGGCGGTCCTTCGCAATATTCAGGACAATACAGAGGGCGCTCAGAGCCTGCATACCATCGCGACGGACGTCCGTCGCTCCACGGTTGCCTATATCAAGGAACACGCCGGCGAGTTCCCGGGCGTCAAGATTGCCGAGCGTACCGAGCGCCAGTATCCATACGGCGAGACGGCATGCCATATCTTGGGCTATACCGGCACCATTACCTCCGAGCAGCTCGAGGCCCAGAATAAGAAAACCTCTGGCGATGATGATGCTTCTGCTGGCAAGATTACGTACCAGTCGGGCGATATCGTGGGTCAGGCGGGCGTTGAGAGCTACTACGAAAACCTGCTGCAGGGTATTCGTGGCGAGCAGACCGTCAAGGTCGATGCCTCGGGCAACGTGACCGGTCAGGCCGGCGCCGTTCCCGCGAAGGCCGGCTCCGACATTAAGCTCACGCTCGACCTTAAGATCCAACAGGCCTGTGAGACGGCACTGGCGAGCGCTATCGAGCTTGCCAAGACCACTGGCTACAGCAATGCCGGCAACGGCGCCGTGGTGTGTCTCGATCCCAACAATGGCGAGATCCTGGGCATGGCGAGCGAGCCCAAGTTCGATCCGTCCGTCTTTATCGGCGGCGTCTCAAATGACGTGTGGACCGAGCTCAATGATGACAAGGGTTCGCACCCGCTGCTCAACCGCGCCATTAGCGGACAGTACATGTCGGCATCGACCATCAAGCCGCTCTCGGCACTGGCCGGTCTTGAGTTTGGAACCTACACGTCGGGGCAGACGACCAACTGCACGGGCTATTGGACGGGTCTGGGCAAGTCGTGGGGCAAGTACTGCTGGCTGCATTCCGGCCACGGCACCATGACACTGCAGTCGGGTATCGCCAACTCGTGCGACCCCGTCTTCTACGACATGGGCAAGGCGTTCTTTTATGATGAGAAACATTCCGAGGGCCTGCAGGAGGTCTTTCGTCGCTGGGGCCTAGGCAAGACCTGCGGTATCGATCTGCCGAGTGAGGGCGCGGGCCGTATTCCCGATGCCGAGTGGAAAGAGTCGTACTTCACCGACGCATCTGCCGAGGACCGCAAGTGGAATGCCGGCGATATGACCAACATTGCTATCGGCCAGGGCGACATCCTGGTGACGCCCCTGCAGATGGCGTGCGCCTATATGGGTCTTGCCAACGGCGGTAAACAGTACGTGCCTCACGTGTTTTTATCTGCCGTGTCGCGCGATGGCGACGGCGATGCCTATAAGTACAATGGCAAGGGCAAGAAGAAGCGCCTGGAGGCCAAGATCAACAGCGATTCGGATTTGGCTCTAGTTCGCAACGGCATGCACGACGTGATTTACACGGCATCGACGTCCCTGGCGGCGCACTTTGGCACCCTGACGCCGCAGGTATACGGCAAGTCGGGCACGGGCGAGAAAAGTGGCGAGGACGAATACGCGTGGTTCTGCGCCTATGCACCGGCCGATGATCCCAAGTATGTCATCGCTACTGTCCTGGAGCAGGGCGGCGGCGGCTCAGATACCGCGATGCATGTCGTGCGCGACGTGCTCGGCGTGATTTATGACGAGCCCGATACCTCTTCGGCCTCGGGCGATTCTTCGGTTCGATAGGAGGTTGCGATGGATTTTTCTCCGGCGGATCTGTTCCGTTCAACCAAGACCGGCTCTCGCAGCAGCCTGGACCGTGTCAACAAGCAACTTTCGGCCTCGCGCGGCACGTTTCGCCAAAAGGTGCATATCGGTGTGCTCGTGGCTACTGTGGCGCTCGTCGCCTACGGTGCCATCATTATCTGGTCGGCTTCGCAGTTTAAGGCCGATGCCTCGTTTTCACGCCATCTGCTGGGAATTGGCATCGGAGCGGTGCTGGCGGTGCTGGTCTGGCGTACCGACCTGCGCGGTATTTCCAATTTCTCGACGGCGTTGCTCGTCATCGACCTGATCGTGATCTTCTCGCCCAAGATTCCGGGTCTGTCCTATACGGGCGGTCTGGGCATGACGGGCTGGATCAAGATTCCCGGTATCGGCTTGACATTTCAGCCGGTTGAGCTTGCCAAGCTCATCACCATCTTCTTTATTGCTACGCTTGGCTCGCAGTATAACGGTCGCATCGATACCGTTCGCGACTACGTCAAGCTCTGCGGCATGCTGTCCATTCCGTTTTTGGCCGTCGTTGCCATGGGCGACCTGGGCTCGGGCCTGGTCGTGCTTGTTTCGGGCGCCATCGTCATTTGTATGAGCGGTGCACGCCGCGAATGGGTGCTGTCGACCCTGGCCCTGCTCGTGGGCCTGGTGGCCCTCGTCCTGGCGCTCGATTCGGTCTTTGATTCGTTGCTCGGCCACGATGTGCTCATCAAGCAGTATCAGATGAACCGTCTGACGGTCTTTATCGACCCCGATAATGCCGATTCGGACGATGCCTACAACCTGCAGCAGTCACTTATCGCCGTTGGCTCGGGCGGCTTCTTTGGTAAGGGTTTGGGCCATGCGACGCAGTCAGCCGGCGGCTTTCTGCCTGAGTTCCACACCGACTTCGTCTTCGCCTTTCTGTCCGAGACCTTTGGCTTTTGTGGTTCCTTTTTGCTCCTGTGCCTCTACGTGCTGCTGATCTTTTCGACGATTCGCGTCGCCTTTAAGTGTGAGTCGCTGTTTTTGCGTCTTTCGTGTGTGGGCATCGTTGGCATGTGGGCGTTCCAGACCTTCGAAAACATCGGCATGTGCATCGGCATGATGCCGATTACCGGTATTCCGCTACCGTTTATTAGCTTCGGTTCGTCTTCGATGATGATTCAGCTGCTGACGGTGGGTATCGTACAATCCATATGGCGGCATCGTTCGGGCGCCGCGTAACCGCTGGAGGGGTTTGCTATGAAAATTCCCGTAGATAAGCTGACCCGCGCTTTTAAGATGGGCGCGTCCGTTAAGAAGGATTCCGATACGCCGGTGCGCGTCTCGGTCTATCTGGATTCGTCCGCCTCGCGCTTTCTGGCCGAGACGGTGCGTGACGCCTTTGTGCCGCAGACGACCTCGGGCATTGTGCGCGTCGAGCGTCTGGGGGAGGAGCGAATTGCTCCAAAGACCGATACCGATGTGGTGCTGGTGCTCTCGTGTGGTTCCGACCGCTTGGAGAGTGCCGTGCAGGAGCTCGTGATCGCCGGCGCGCCCGTGTGCGTGCTTGCCGAGTCTGCTGTGGAGGTGCCGTTTATCGAGGAGTCCACGCCCATGCTCGGCGTGGTAGCGGCAACCGATAAGACGTATCTGCTCGAGACGCTTGCCCGCTGGATTCTCGACCGCACCGACAAGGAAACGGCTTTTGCGGCGAACTTTGCCTTCATGCGCATCGCGGCGGCCAATCGTATCATCACCTCGTGCGCGCTCACCAATATGGCGACCGGTGCACTGGTGTTTTTGCCAGGCGCCGATTATCCCGTTATGGCGCTGGCGCAGGTGGGCATGCTCTTTGAGCTCGCTGCCGTCTTTGGACGCGGCATTAAGCCTGAGCGCGGCTACGAGGTCGTGGGCGTGCTTGCCGGCGGTCTTGTGATCCGCGCGGTCACCCGCGCGCTCGTCAAACAGACGCCGCATATTGGGTTTGCCGTCAAGGCGCTCACTGCTGCCGCGGGCACCTACGGCATGGGCCGTGCGCTTGTTTCGCTCTACGAGCGCGATGTCGACTACAGCCGTGCCAACGAGGCGGTCACTGCCACGTTCTCCCGCGTTCGCGATCTGGTGACCACGGTCGCGGGCGCTACCCGTCCTATGGCGTCCTACCAAGACGCATCCGATCTCGCTGCTTAGGGGTTTTCCGTTGCGCGTTGCATACCAAGACTGTTTTCATTTAATTGAGCCGCTGCTCGCCAAGGTCGAGAAACCGAGCCGCTATATCGATCACGAGTGGGGCACGCTTTCCAAGGCCGATGCCGATTACCGTTGTTGTCTGATCTATCCGGACGTATACGAGGTCGGTCTGCCCAACCAGGGTATCGCCATCCTCTACAACATTCTTAACCAGGCCGAGGGCATCTCCTGCGAGCGCGGCTATGTGCCGTGGCCCGACATGGGCGACGCCATGCGCGAGGCAGGCATTCCGCTGCTCTCGCTCGAGGGTGCTGCGCCCGTCGCTTCGTTTGATATCGTCGGCCTGCATGTGCCGCACGAGATGGCGGTGACGAACTTCCTCGAGGCACTCGACCTCGCTGGCATTCCGCTGTTAGCGGCCGACCGAGGCGAAGACGACCCCATCATCATCGCTGGCGGTCCCTCGGTGTACAACCCCGAGCCGTACGCGGCCTTCTTCGATGCCATCCTCATCGGCGAGGGCGAGGAGTCGCTGCTCGAGACCTGCCAGCTGCATCGCCGCCTGCGCGATGAAGGAGTCCCGCGCGTACAGATTGTTGAGCAGCTTGCATCCATTGCCGGCAACTACGTGCCGTCGCTCTATGAGGTCCGTCATGACGAGCCCTGCTCGCCGCATGGCTACACCGTGCCACGTGAGGGCAAGGATGCGCCGACCGTGGTCTACAAGCGCGTCGTCGAGGATTTCGGCGCCACGAATCCGCTGTCACAGTCATGCGTGCCCTACGCGCAGCTGGTTCACGATCGCCTGTCTATCGAGATCCTGCGCGGCTGCGCCCGCGGCTGTCGTTTTTGTCAGGCCGGCATGACGTATCGCCCGGTGCGCGAGCGCTCGGCCGACCAGATCGTCTCGTCGGTGATTCAGGGTCTGGAAAAGACCGGCTATGACGAGGTGTCTCTGACCTCGCTCTCCACGACCGACCACTCCTGCATTCGCGACGTGCTCGGCAGGCTCAACCGTCGCCTGGAGGATACGGGTATTCGCGTGTCTATTCCGTCGCAGCGCCTGGATTCGTTTGGCGTGGATATGGCCGAGTCGGTCGCCGGCGAAAAGAAGGGCGGCCTGACGTTCGCGCCCGAGGCCGGCAGCCAGCGCATGCGCGACATCATTAACAAGAACGTGACCGAGGAGGACCTGGACCGTGCGGCCAAGGCGGCCTTCGAGGCCGGCTGGAACCGAATGAAGCTCTACTTTATGATGGGCCTTCCCGGCGAGCGCGACGAGGACATCGTGGCCATCGCCAATCTGGCCGATCACGTGCTGGAGCTCGGTCGTTCCGTGGTACCCAAGGCTCGTCGCGGCTCGATCTCGGTGTCCATTTCGGTTTCGGTCTTTATCCCCAAGGCTGCCACGCCGTTCCAGTGGTGCCCGCAGCTCGACTACGACGACGTCAAGCGTCGCCAGAAGCTGCTTGTCACGAGCGTTCGCAACCGTGCCGTCCGCGTGCATTACCACGATGCCGAGACCTCGCTCATCGAGGCCGCGCTGTCCCGCGCCGGTCGTGACATGACGCCCGTCATCATCGATGCTTGGCGCTCGGGCTCTCGCTTTGACGCCTGGGTAGAGCATTTCTCGCTCGATAACTGGAAGGAGGCTGCTGCCAAAAACGGCATCGACCTCAATGAGCTCGTGCACCTGCCCTACGAGTTGGACTGGCGCCTGCCGTGGGAGCACGTGAGCCCCGGCTGCACGCGCGGCTTCCTCGAGCGCGAGTACCGTCGCTCGCTCGAGGGCGTCACGACTCCCGACTGCACCCGCACGTCGTGCACCGGCTGCGGGATCTGCCCCACGCTCCACGCCAAGAATGTATTGATGGGTGATCGCGCATGAGTGAGCGCCTGACCGACAACCCCTCGCTCTTTAGACTTCGTGTTCGCTATGGCAAGCGCGATCGCCTTAAGTACCTGGGCCATCTCGAAGTAATCCATACCATTGAGCGCATCGTGCGCCGTGCGGGACTTCCCTATGCCGTCACTCAGGGCTTCTCTCCGCACATGCGCGTGGGCTTCTCTTCGGCGCTACCGGTGGGTACGTCGTCGACCTGCGAGTGGTATGACCTGTTTATGACCGAGTTCGTGGCGCTCGACGAGGCGTTTGGGCGCCTGGCTGCGGCGTCTCCGGCCGATCTGGCGCCCATTGAGGCGGCGTACATCGACGTGCGCACGCCGGCGTTGACGGCGCAGCTCACGCGCCTGTCGTATCGCATCGACCTGCACTTAGATCCCGAGGCGCCCGTAAGCGCCGAGGAGGTGCGTCGTGCGATCGACACGCTGCGCGCGGACCATGGCATCGACTACGCGCGCGGAAAAAAGAGCAAGCGATTGGATTTGGATCACACGCTCGTGGGCTATGAGCTCACGGCGGGGGAGCGCCCGGACCATTTGGTGCTCATGCTCGACACCCATGCCGACAACGAGGGCTCCATGCGTCCGGAAATTTTGCTTTCCGCTGCTGATGTTTTGTTGCAGGGCTTGACCCCGGGCGTGGATGCGCCTATTGTTTCCACCGGTATGCAAGACCTCGTGACCATCTGCTCCTACGATGTCGAGCGTCAGAATCAAGCATGCGAGGACGACGAGGGCCGACTCGTCAGCCCCATACCTGTGCGAACTTGTGGATTTGCTCCACATACTCGTTGACGGGGGTATTTTCGCCTGCTACTATATTCGGCTGTTGCACTAACTGATGCATGAAGGGCAAGTAAACATGTACGCAATCGTTAACACGGGCGGCAAGCAGTACAAGGTCGCCACCGACGATGTCATCACCGTCGAGAAGATCGAGGGCAATGAGGGCGACAAGGTCACCCTGCCGGTTATCTTCCTCAACGATGGTAAGAAGATCGTCACTGATCCCGACAAGCTGGCCAAGGCCAAGGTTACCGCTCAGATCGTTGAGCAGTTCAAGGGCGAGAAGCAGCTGGTCTTCAAGTTCCACAAGCGTAAGCGTTATCGTCGTCTGAAGGGTCACCGTCAGCAGCTCACCAAGCTGAAGATCGTGAAGGTCCAGGCTACGTCCCGCGCCAAGAAGGCTGTCAAGGCAGAGGCCGAGGCTGTTGCCGAGGCTCCCGTCGCCGAGTAGATTACACTCGTAACGAAAGAGTAGGTATACACAATGGCACACAAAAAAGGACTCGGTTCCTCCCGTAATGGCCGTGACTCCCGCGGTCAGCGCCTTGGCACGAAGCGCTATGCCGGCCAGACGGTAACCACGGGCACGATTCTCGTCCGTCAGCACGGCACGCACATCCACCCGGGTGAGAACGTTGGCCGTGGCAAGGACGACACGCTGTTCGCGCTGGTCGACGGTACCGTTGAGTTCCACAAGGGTATCAAGCACAGGGTCAGCGTACGCCCGCTCGCGAACGCGTAATTCACCCTTCATAGAGCACATATGTGGGAGGCACTTGAGTTTTAGGATTCAAGGGTCTCCCTCTTTTTTGTAGGAGGCGATTCTGTTGTCACAGTTCACCGATATCAGCCGCATTAACGTTTGCGGCGGCGACGGCGGAGCCGGATGCATGTCGTTTAGGCGCGAGGCATTTGTCCCCAAGGGCGGCCCCGATGGCGGCGACGGCGGTCGTGGCGGCAATGTCGTCATCCAGGCCGATGCTCAGCTGTCTTCGCTGATCGATTACCGCTTTAAGCATCACTTCCGCGCCGAGCGTGGCACGCACGGGCAGGGTGCCCGTCGTAACGGTAAGAGCGGCGAGGACCTGATTCTCAAGGTCCCTATGGGTACCGTGGTGCGCGAGCTCGACCCCGAGACACAGACCCCGATGTTTGAGATTGCCGACCTTGTGCACGACGGCGAGCGCGTCGTCGTGGCGCCCGGCGGTGCCGGCGGTCTGGGCAACACGCACTTTGTGACGTCGGTGCGCCGCGCTCCGGCCTTTGCCCAGCTAGGCGAGCCGGCCGAGGAGCACTGGATCGAGCTCGAGATGAAACTTATGGCCGATGCCGCGCTCGTGGGCTTTCCCTCGGTGGGTAAGTCATCGCTCATTGCGCGCATGAGTGCCGCCCGCCCCAAGATTGCCGACTACCCGTTTACCACGCTCGTGCCGAACCTCGGCATGGTGCGTGCCGGCGAATATTCTTACGTCGTTGCCGACGTCCCCGGTCTTATCGAGGGCGCGAGCGAGGGCAAGGGCCTGGGTCATCAGTTCCTGCGCCACATTGAGCGTACGGCCCTGATCATGCACGTCGTCGACATGACGGGTGGTTTTGAGGATCGCGATCCGGTCGAGGATTATCGAATCATCAACCGCGAGCTCGAGCAGTATGGTGCCGAGCTTTCGGAGCGTCCGCAGATCGTCGTCGCCAACAAGTGCGATGCGCCGGGTACGGCCGACAAGATTGCCGACCTTAAGCGCGCAGCGCTCGACGATGGACATATGTTCTTTGCCGTGTCTGCCGTGACGGGCGCCGGTCTCAATACGTTGATGCTTGCCGTAGGTGAGCAGGTGGCCAAGCTCCGCGCCGAGCTGGCGGTCTCCGATGAACCGGTCGACCTGCGCGACGATGAGTGGGAGCGCCGCCGCCTGCAGCGTGAGAAGCGGTTCCGCATTGTCCAGGAAGAGCCCGGTGCCTTCCGCGTGGTCGGTCGTGCCATCGAGCGCATGGTCATCCAGACCGACTGGGAAAACGAGGAAGCCGTCATTTACCTGCAGCATAAGTTTGCGCGTATGGGTGTTGACGACGCGCTCGAGAAGGCCGGTTGCCGTGCGGGCGACGAGGTCCGCATTTGCCAGCGCGCCTTTGACTTTGAGGGCGCTGAGGACTTCTCGGAGTACGAGGAGCTCGAGGATGCTGGCGAGGACGTTGCCGTTGAAGTCATTGACGTGGCCGATGCTGCGGATGAAGGCGTCGAGGTTGTCGATGCGGCGGATGCCGCGGGCGATGCCGAGACCTCGGAGGGCGAGTAAGCCATGTCGCTGCGCGGTGGAATCGGTCTGCCCGAGCTTCCTCTAGAGGACGGGCAGGAGTTTAGGCTCGGCATTATGGGTGGCACCTTTGATCCCATCCATTACGGGCATCTGGTGACTGCCGAGCAGGCGCGCGAGTCGCTCGACTTGGACGCTGTGCTCTTTATGCCGGCAGGGTCTCCCGCCTTTAAGCTTGACAAGCCGGTGACGCCTGCCGAGGACCGTTATGCCATGACGGTCCTCGCCACCGCCGCGAACCCGGCCTTTTTGGCGAGCCGGTTCGAGATCGACCGCCCGGGCGTAACCTATACGGCCGATACGCTTCATGCCCTTCGCGACTTTTACCCGCCGCAGGTAAAGCTCTACTTTATTACGGGCGCCGACGCGATTATCGATATCGTGACCTGGCATGATGCCGAACGAATCGCTGAGCTTGCTACCTTTATTGCGGCGACGCGACCGGGCTTTGATATCGATACGGCGCGTGCCCGAATTAAAGAGTCGGGGCTGCCGTTCGACGTGCGCTATATTCAGATTCCGGCGCTGGCGATCAGCTCGACGAACATTCGTAAGCGAGTTGCCCGCGGCATGAGTGTGCGCTACCTTACGAGCGAGTCCGTGCTCGGCTACATTCGCAAACGCAGGCTATATGCCGAATTGGGCCAAGAAGATTTTGAGTGATGGGGGTCTACGTTGTCGGTAGAGGATCAGTTTGAGGGCGATGAGCGCGCGCTGCTCAAGCGCATTCAAGAGCTGCTCGATGTTCGCATGAAGGATAAGCGCAAGCGCTATGTGCATTCGCTGGGTGTTGCCGAGACCGCACTTCATCTGGCCGAGGTCTACGGCGTTGACCGCTTTGATGCCGCTGCTGCCGGTCTGATCCACGACTGGGACAAAGTGCTCTCCGACGACGAGCTGGTTACGCGCGCTCTGCATTACGGCATTAAGATTGCCGGCTCTCCTTCCGCCGCGACGCCGCTTTTGCATGGTCCTGTTGCCGCCTATGAGCTTCCGCAGCTTTTCCCCGAGTTGTCGCCGGCCGTTTTCCAGGCTGTCGACCGTCACACCGTGGGTGCCTGCGACATGACGCCGCTCGATATGGTGGTCTTTGTGGCCGATGCCATCGAGCCCAACCGCCACGGCGACTATGCCCATGCGCTGCGCAAGATGGTTGGGGAGTCGACGCTCGATGAGTTGTTCTTCTCCTGTTTTGCGCAGGGTCTGGTCTATGTGATCCAGTCCGGGCGCTATCTTTATCCCACGGCTATTACGATTTACAACCATTACGCCCAGCTGCGCTAGCTCGGGCTGTCTAGAAAGAGGTATTCCATGGCCGACGAGACCATGACCGACGAGCAGATTCTTGAACATGTGGAGCACAAGAGCTTCGCCGCCACGTCCGACCGCACTGCCGCCTCGCTGTCCGCGAGCGGTGTCGCCGCCGAGGATGTCGCCCGCGCCGCCGCGCAGGCCGCCTACGACAAGAAGGGCGAGGACGTTCAGGTGCTCGACCTGACCGAGCTTTCCGACGTATGCGACTACTTTGTGCTTGCCACCGGTACCAATAACCGCCAGGTCGATTCTATCGTCGACGAGATCGAGGAGAAGGTCGCCGAGGCTTGCGGCGAGCACCCGTTCTCCATCGAGGGCCGCGAGCAGAAGACCTGGATGCTCATGGACTACGGTTCGGTTGTCGTCCACGTCTTCACTCCCGAAGCCCGCGACTTCTACCGCCTCGAGAAACTCTGGGGAGACGCCCCCCAGCTCCCCCTCAATCTCCTCTAGTAGCTCATTTGAGACGGGGTTTAGCTACCCTCACGCATGTCGCCGGGCAGTTGCGGTTTTCCGCAGCTACCCGGCTTTCTTTTTGCCCAAAGTGGCTAATTTGGGACGGGGCTTTTTAGCTACTACCTACCGTTCGCCGATAGAAGCGAGTTGCGGTTCATTGCGTGATATTTAGCTTTCCGACTCGGGTAACGTATTTGTTATCTGTAGAGGAGGAGATGCGTATGACTCGGACCGCGCGGGAAATCTCTGTTTACGGCTATTACCATGTCGTCCAAAAGGGCTGTGGTGGTCAGCTGATATTTGAGGATGCCGATGATCGGATATATTTGATTCGGTTGCTTGCCTCGAAATGCCGAAAATACGACGTCAATATCATTGCTTGGTGCCTTATGGACAACCATATTCACTTGTTGCTAGATGATGAACATGTTCACCTGAGCGATTGCATGCACTCTGTTACGACTGCATATGCGATGTATTTCAACGCGAAAACCGGACGGAAGGGACCAGTTTTTCAGGATCGATTTAAGAGCGTGCCGATTCTTAACGATGATCAGCTGCTCAACTGTGTGAGATATATTCACGATAATCCTGCGAAAGCCAGGATTGGGACTGCTTCACTATATC
This sequence comes from Collinsella sp., assembly GCA_048500675.1. Lineage (GTDB taxonomy): Bacteria > Actinomycetota > Coriobacteriia > Coriobacteriales > Coriobacteriaceae > Collinsella. The sequence goes on along the minus strand of DBFSAO010000049.1, from coordinate 122,621 downwards.
GTTGGAGCAGTTTTAGCGAATATATGGGATACCCGGGTATTTGTATGACTGAATGTGTGCTAGGTTTGCTCGGAGATTCTCAGAGATTTTTTGCTTTCAGTACCTCGGGAGAACCGAATCGATATTGCTTCCGTGACGGCGCTCATGTGAGCGACATAGATGCACTGGAGTTTGCACAGGCTCTCCTTAAACCGTATGAGCCTCACCACCTTAAAGCTTTGCCTAAAGCCGTGCGCGACAACTACATCCGTACGCTCAAAAACGAGGGCTTTTCGATAAAGCAGATCGTGCGCCTCACGGGCATCGGTCACTGCACGATTCAGAAGGTCAAGCTCGATCAGTAGCTATTTGGGACAGAGTTTTGTTGCGGCGGGCAAACCGGACATCCGGGGTAGTCAATTTGGGACGGGGCTATTTTAGCTACCCTTTGGCTGACGGTGAATGAATTAGGCCGAATGAATCTCAACCGATATATAGGGGTAGCTAAAATAGCCCCGTCCCAAATTGACTACCAATGCCGTGTCGGGCGGAAGGCAGCAACCCCCCCGTCCAAAAAAGACTAGTTATTGAAGCGTGATTGGCGGCCGAAGGATAGGGCGGTGTCGCCGAATTTGTCTCGGACGGCGTCGATGGCGACGGAGAGGTCGCGTCGGTCGCTGGATTGGGCCCCGCGGTCATCGACTTCGCAGAACAGGTCAGTCTGGATGCCGCCCTGATGGTCAAAGTCGCTCATGCCGATGCCTGCTAAGCGCACGTGCATTCCTTCCTGCCAGATGTTGTCGAGCAGTTCGAGTGCAACCGCCACGAAGATGTTCTCATCGTCGGTCGGATGAGGCAGCCGGCGCTGTGCCGAGCGACCGTTTCCATACGAATACTTGAGCTTGAGCGTCACCGTGGCGCCCGTTAGTCCCTGACGGCGCAGGCGGCGTCCCACTGACTCGCCCAGCAGCGCAATCGCCGCCTCAATATCCCCACGCTCAGTCAAATCTTTCGCAAAGGTGCGTTCATTGCTGACCGACTTGACCTCGCGCTCTTCATCGAGACTCGTGACTTCAGAGATTTCGAGTCCCAGCGCACGCTGGCGCATGCGTTCGCCGTTGACGCCAAAAATAGAGGACAAGGTGGATTCCGGTGCACGTGATAGCTCGCCGAGGGTGTAGATGCGCATGCGGCGCAGTCGCTCCTCGGCCGAGCGCCCGATGCCGCTCATGGCAGATACCGGCAGCGCGGCCAAAAAGCGCTGCTCGGTTCCGGGGCGCACGATGGTCAGCCCAAACGGCTTATCCCGCTCGCTTGCGATCTTTGCGACCGTCTTGTTGCAGCCCACGCCAATGGAGCAGGTCACTCCCAGCCCTGCCACGCGGTCGCTTATACGCCGCGCAACCAGCAGCGGGTCTTCGGGCGCAAAGCGACCCGGTGTGATATCGATAAAGGCTTCGTCGATGGATACGCGCTCAACGCGCGGGGTCTCGTCGGCGAGAATCGCCATGACCTGCGCGCTGACCTCGCGGTAGCGATTAAAATGCCCATGCGTCCAAATGGCTTGCGGGCACAAGCGCCGCGCCTCGGCCGAGGCCATGGCAGAGTGCACGCCAAAGCGACGTGCCTCATACGAACACGTGGACACGACGCCACGCGAATCGGCGTCTCCGCCCACGATGAGCGGCTTTCCGCGCCATTCGGGATGATCGAGCATCTCCACGCTCGCAAAAAACGCATCAAGGTCCATCAGGCCCACCGCCGGACCCGTCCAGGGCGGCGGCGTGACGCCCATGGCATCCTCATAACCGTATGTATGTTCGCGTCTTTCCATGTCATGAGTATACCGCGCAGCTCATGTGGGGTGCGTGTATGTGCTTGCAAATCCTGAATTCTTGTCTAAGATATGGATTTGCCCTCGACTACACCGAAGAAGTTGGTCTCACGGACTTCACCTGCCCGCGTCGATGGCGTATTATGTTCAGCTGTTTGTTTGTAGTTGCAGCCTAAAGCTGCTTGGTTGGAGGAGTTTCCTTTGGCAGTCAAGATTCGCCTTGCTCGTCACGGCGCTAAGAAGCGTCCGTACTACCGTGTCGTCGTCGCCGATTCCCGCGCCCCGCGTGACGGTCGTATCATCGAGGAGGTTGGCCGCTACAACCCGATGACCGCCCCCAAGACCATCAACCTCGACCTCGAGAAGATCGCCGACTGGCAGTCCAAGGGCGCTCAGCTCACCGACGCCGTCGCCGCTCTGGTCAAGGCCGCCAACGAGGGCGAGAAGACCGAGACCGTCGTCAAGAAGTCCAAGAAGCAGCTCGCCAAAGAGGCCGAGGCCGCTAAGGCTGCCGCTGAGGCCGCTGAGGGCGCCGAGGAGTAAATCGTGCCTGAGGTTGACGCTGCACAGCTCGAGGGTGAGGCAATGCTCTCAGATCGCATCGCCGATCTCGTCGAATATCTCGTTGTTCAGATCGTCGACGACCCGGATTCCGTGAGCCTTGAGGTCATCGATGGTGACGACGCCTCCACGATTGAGGTTTCGGTCGCCGAGGATGACGTCGCTAAGGTCATCGGCCGTCGTGGCCGTACCATCAAGGCCATTCGCACGCTCGCCCGTGCACTGGCCGCTCGCCTCGACACTGCTGTCGAGGTAGAGGTTCTGGGCTAGGACCTTGAGGTCCCAGTACAAAAACATCGCCCGTGTGGTCAAGCCGCACGGAAGGAAGGGGGAGGTCCTCGCGCAGCCGCTGCGGGGGCTTCCTTCTGTATTAGAGCCGGGCATGCGCGTCGCCCTGACGCCGCCGGCGCTCAAGCGCGACCGCTTTTGCACGGTCGTGTCCGTCACCGATACGGGCGATGGCGATCTGGTCTCGTTTGAGGGCATTGACGACTTGACGGCCGCCGAGGGCATCACGGGATGCTATGTGCTGGCAAATCGCGACGACTTTGAGCTCGATTCGCTCGACGCTGCCTATACCGACCTGATGGGTCGCGAGGTGGTCGACGAGCGCTTCGGTTCGCTCGGCACGATCGTCGAGATCATGTCGACGCCCGCTAACGATGTTTGGGTTGTCGAGGGTGATCGGTACGGCGAGGTACTGATTCCCGTGATCGAGCAGGTCGTGCTCGATCTTCCCGATGCAGGAACAATTTCCGTCCACGTGATGGACGGCCTTATCGATATGGACAAGTAGGGAGGAAAACATGCTGATTGAGACCCTTTCGGTCTTTCCCGAGATGTTTGAGCCTGTCATGTCCACGTCGATTTTGGGCCGCGCCCGCAAGGCCGGCCTTTTTGATTTTAAGGCGTATAACCTGCGCGACTGGACGCACGACCGCCATCGTACCGTCGATGACGAGCCGTACGGCGGCGGGCAGGGCATGCTCATGAAGGTCGAGCCTATCGCAGAGGCCATCGAGGCCATTAGCGCAGAGGGTCCTAAGCCCACTGTGGTGTTCTTTACCCCCTGTGGCGAGCCTTTTACGCAGCATGTGGCCGAGCGCCTGCTCAAAAGTGAGCGCCTGCTGTTTGTGTGCAGCCGTTACGAGGGCGTCGACGAGCGCGCGTATGCGTATGCCGATGAACGTCTGTCGATCGGCGACTATGTGCTCACGGGCGGCGAGCTGCCCGCGATGGTCGTTGCCGATGCCGTCGTACGCCTCATTCCCGGCGCCCTGGGCGACGAGATGAGCAACGTGGACGAGTCGTTCTCGACCGCCGAGGACGGAGGCCTGCTCGAGTACGCGCAGTACACCCGCCCCGCCGAGTTCAACGGCGAGGGCGTTCCTCCGGTGCTCGTGAGCGGCGATCACGCCAAGGTCGATGCCTGGCGCCGCAAGAATGCCATCGAGCGCACCTGTCGCTGGCGTCCCGACCTGATCGAGACTGCGCGGCTCACGCCCGAGGAGCGCGCTTACGCGCAGGAGATCCTTGACGCTTCGTATTCGCAGAGCGAGGAGTGAGTATGGTTCCTACGCAACATTCCGCGTTGAGGGGCGCTTTTGAGTGGATCGCGGTCATCGCGATCGCGCTTGTGGCCACCTTCCTGATCCGCACCTTTGTGGTCGAGCCCTTTGTGGTGCCCACCGGCTCTATGGAGGACACAATCGAGATTGGCGACCAGATCCTGGCGCAAAAGGTGAGCCTCGAGCTCGGTCAGCCCGTCAAGCAGGGCGATATCGTGGTGTTTCACAACCCCGATGGCACCTCCGAGCATGATGTTCTTGTCAAGCGCGTTATTGCCACGGCCGGCCAGACGGTCGACCTGCAGGATGGCAAGGTGGTCGTTGACGGCCAAGCGCTCGACGAGGACTATACGACGGGCATGAGCTGGCCACTTTCGGTCCAAGCGCCCGGCGCTCAGGTAAGCTATCCCTACACCGTTCCCGACGGGTGCGTGTGGGTGATGGGCGACAACCGCGAAAACTCTGCCGACTCACGCTACTTTGGTCCCGTCGATCGCTCTGATTTGATCGCTGTGGCGCTTGTGCGCTACTGGCCGCTCAACCGCATCGGCGCTATCGACTAAAAACCGCTATAGTACAGTACCTAATCGTGTAATCGTTTCGACGAGGGGATATTAGAGGCATGAACGCTTCATCGCTTTCCTTCCAAGACATCATCCTGCGCCTCCAGCAGTACTGGGGCGAGCAGGGCTGCGTCATTATGCAGCCCTATGACTCCGAGGTCGGTGCCGGTACCTTCCATACCGCGACCACGCTGCGCTCGCTCGGTCCCGCCGAGTGGCGCACCTGCTATGCGCAGCCCTGCCGCCGTCCCGCCGACGGCCGCTACGGCGAGAACCCCAACCGCATGCAGCACTACTATCAGTTCCAGGTGCTCATCAAGCCCTCGCCGGTCAACGCTCAGGAGCTCTACCTGGGTTCGCTGGCCGCCATTGGCCTGGACCCCAACGACCATGACGTCCGCTTTGTCGAGGACGACTGGGAGAGCCCGACGCTCGGCGCCTGGGGCCTTGGCTGGGAGGTCTGGCTCAACGGCATGGAGGTCACGCAGTTTACGTACTTCCAGCAGGTGGGCGGCATCGAGGTCGACCCCGTGCCTGTCGAGATCACCTACGGCCTGGAGCGTATCGCCATGTATGCCCAGGGCGTCAACTCCGTCTACGACCTGGTGTGGAGCTACCTGCCCGACGGCACGCCCATGACCTACGGCGACGTGTTCTTGGAGAATGAGCGCGAGTTCAGTGCTTATAACTTTGAGGTCGCCAATGTCGAGATGATGCGTCAGAAGTTTGACGACTACGAGGCCGAGTGCCATTCCTGCCTGGAGCGCAAGCTTCCGCTGCCGGCGTACGACTGCGTCATGAAGTGCAGCCACGCCTTCAACCTGCTCGATGCCCGTGGCGCCCTGTCCGCGGTCGAGCGCGCCAACTACATCCTGCGCGTCCGCGCCGTCGCCAAGGCGTGCTGCGAGGCCTATATGGCCGAGGTCGCCGGAGTCAACGAGAATGCCGACCAGGAAGGCGAGGTGGCGTAAGCCATGGCAGACGCTAAGGATTTCCTGTTTGAGATCGGTACGGAGGAAATGCCCTCCGCACCGCTGAACAATGCCGTCAAGCAGCTTGGCACCATGATCGCCAAGGGCCTCGACGAGGCCGGTCTGGCCCACGGCGAGGTCCGCGTGATCTCGAGCCCACGTCGTCTGGCTGCGCTCGTGGCCGACGTCGCCACCGCGACCGATGAGGTTCACGAGGTCAAGCGTGGCCCCGCGGCCAACATTGCCTTCGACGCTGACGGTAACGCCACCAAGGCCGCCCAGGGCTTTGCCCGCAAGTGCGGTGTGGCTGCCGAGGACCTGGTCCGTCGCGAGGACACTGACGGTCGCGAGTATGTGTTCGCCGAGAAGAATATTCCCTCCGCACCGGCAACCCCGATTCTGACCGCTCTGTGCGAGAAGACTATTGCCGGCCTGCAGTGGCCCAACTACCGCAGCCAGCGCTGGGGCCACGAGCACGCGACCTTTGTTCGTCCGGTCCGTTGGATCTGCTGCCTTTTGGGCGAGGATGTTGTGCCTGTGTCGTTTGCCGACGTGACGAGCGGCAACACCACGCGTGGTCATCGCGTACTTGGCCCCGGTGACCATGTGGTTGCCAGCCCCGCCGTCTACGAGCAGGTGCTCGAGGACGCCGGCGTGCTTTCTGCCGAGCGTCGTCGTGAGGCCATCCTCGCCGGTATCGCCGAGGTCGAGGCTGCCCGCCCCGGCTGCCATGTCGATACGCCCAAGAAGGTCTTCGAGGAGGTTATCAACCTCTGCGAGTGGCCGACGGTGCTCGTCGGTACCTTCGATGAGGAGTTCCTCAAGGTCCCGCACGAGATCATCTGCGAGTCCATGCTCACCAACCAGCGCTACTTCCCGATCTATGACGGCGAGGGCAAGCTCACGCGTGAGTTCGTGGTCGTCTCCAACAGCAAGCCCGAGAACGCCGAGCGCGTGATCGACGGCAACGAGCGCGTCGTGCGCGCCCGTCTGGACGACGCAAAGTTCTTCTACGAGGAGGACCTGAAGATCTCCCTCGACGAATTCCGTGAGCGTCTGGCCAAGGTTGCCTTCCAGGAGAAGCTCGGTAGCGTGCTCGCCAAGTCCGAGCGCATCGAGCAGCTCGCGCTCGCTATCGCCCGCGAGGCTCATCTGGGCGCCCATCTTGCCGCCGACGCTGCTCGCGCCGCGCACCTGTGCAAGGCAGACCTGGTGTCCAACGCCGTCGTCGAGTTCACGAGCCAGCAGGGCGTGATGGGCGGTTATTACGCGACCGCGATGGGGGAGAACGACGAGGTTGCCCACGCCATTCGCGATCATTATCGTCCCCGCTTTGCCGGTGACGAGCTGCCCGAGGGCACCGCTGGCTGCATCGTGGCCTGCGCCGACAAGCTCGATACCATCGCCGGTATCTTTGCCATCGGCGAGCCCCCGACCGGCTCCTCCGACCCCTACGCGCTGCGTCGTGCCGCTATCGGCATCATCAACATCCTGCGCGACCGTCTGCCGATCGACCCCACGTCGCTCATCGACTTCGCCCTCGAGCTTTACAGTGAGCGGGGCATTGAGTTCGACGCCGCCGAGGTCGCCCAGCAGGTTCGCGACTTCTTCCATGGCCGCCTTGTGAGCATGGCCCGCGACGAAAAGATCCCGGCCGATACCGTTGCCGCCGTCTCCGCGGTGCACATCATCGCCCCGTCCGTCTTCTTCGCCCGCTGCGCCGCGCTCGACGAGGCCCGCAAGAACGATGCCAAAACCTTCGACAACCTGGCTACCGCCTATGCCCGCGCCGCGCACATCTCCAAGCCCGAGCTGGGTGCGGAGTACGACCGCAGCCTGATGGGCGAGGCCGAGCTCGCGCTCGCCGACGCCTCCGAGGCCGCTCAGACCGCTGTTGATGCCGCCCTTGCTGCCGAGGATTACCCGGCCGCATTTGCCGCCCTTGCAGCTCTGCGTGCCCCCATCGACCGCTTCTTCGACGAGGTCATGGTCATGGACAAGGACGAGCAGCTCCGCGATAATCGCCTTAAGCTGCTCAACCGCTTCGAGGCCGTTTTCTCCGGCATTGCCAACATCGGTGAGCTTGCCCGCAAAAAGTAAGCCAGCCTGCGCGTAAGCGCAAAAGGAGCCCCGCATGGATTGCCCGGTCACCGCTCGTCCCACCGTTATCGTTATCTCCGACTCGCTCGGCGATACCGCTTGTGAGGTGGTGCTTGCGGCGTCCGGGCAATTTGATGAAGGGGCTTTTCGCGTTTTACGTCTGCCCAAGGTGACTTCCGTGGAGCAGGTCAAGTCATTTGTGGGGCCGCGCGTCGATGCCGACCATCGCGATATTGCCGTGTTTCACACCATTGTCGATCCGGCGCTTCGCGCCCGTGTGCTCGATTACCTGAGCATGCTGCATATTCGTTCAGTCGACCTGATTGGCCCGACGCTCGCCGTGCTGTCGTCGCTTATCGGTGTGCCGCCCAAGGGCGTTGCCGGCGTGATTCACAAGACCGATGACCGCTACTTCCATCGCATCGAGGCCATGGAGTATTTTGTTGAGCACGATGATGGGCGCGGTTGCGACGATCTTTCAGGTGCCGATATCGTGCTGCTGGGCGTATCGCGCACGTCCAAGACGCCGCTGTCGATGTATCTGGCCTATCAAGGTTACAAGGTTGCCAATGTTCCGTTGGCCCATGGCATGGAGCCGCCGAAGTCGATTTACGAGGTTGACCCGATGCGCCTGTTCGGCCTGATTTCGACCGTCGATGTGATTTCCGAAATTCGCGATAGCCGCTTGGGCGATGATTACGCTCGTGCCGTTGCCGGCTCCTATGCCGAGCCCGAGAGCGTGCACAGCGAGCTCGAGGAAGCCCGTGCCCTCATGAAGCGCCTAGGCTGCTTTGTGGTGCGTACCGACGGCAAGGCCATCGAGGAAAGCGCTGCCGAGATCATTAGCCACTTGGAGGAAATCCAAGAAGCCCGTGCCCGCCGCGCCGCCCGTCGAGCCTAATAGTAGCAGCATTTTGATAAAGCGATTTAGCAAAAATATCGCATCTGACCTGCACTTTCTTACAATGGTATCTTCATAAGGTAACCACCTTTACCTACCGTTTACCGCCAGTTTTAGCACGTTTACCAAACCGCGCATCCTCTGCTTAAGCCCGCTCAAAACCCGCCGTATAGTTCCCTCACGGCCCGCATCTGGCGGGTCGATTCGTTACCACGGTCGTGCGCGTAAGTGCATGGAAGGGGAAGTATCGTGAGCGATTGCAAGAGGGTTTACCGTTTTGGAACCGACGCCCAGGGCACCTGTGTCACCGAGGGCGACAAGTCCATGAACTTCGTGCTTGGCGGCAAGGGCGCTAACCTTGCCGAGATGAGCCGTATCGGCCTGCCGGTTCCCGGTGGCTTTACCATTACCTGCCAGACTTGCGTCGAGTACTCCGGTGCCGGCAACGTGTGGCCCGAGGGCGCACTCGATGAGATCGTTGCCGCCGAGGCGGACCTCGAGGCCCGCTGCGGCAAGAAGCTCGGCGACGCCTCCGATCCGCTGCTCGTGTCGGTTCGTTCGGGCGCTCCGTTCTCCATGCCCGGTATGATGGACACGGTCCTCAACTTGGGCCTCAATGACGATTCCGTCCAGGGCCTCATCGCGCAGACGCAGAACCCGCGTTTTGCTTGGGATAGCTACCGCCGCTTTATCCAGATGTTTTCCAATGTCGTCATGGGCGTTGACGCCGACCTGTTCGAGAACGCCCTGACCCAGGCCCGTCTGGTCGCCGGCGTTCGCGTCGATTCCGAGCTTTCGGCCGAGGACCTTCAGGAACTCGTCGAGACCTTTAAGGGCATCTTCTCCGAGAACGTCGATGCCTCCCTGTATCCCGAGCTCGAGGTCGCTGACGGCAAGCCCGTTTTCCCGCACGACCCGGAGCTTCAGCTACGCCTTGCAATTCAGGCCGTCTTTGGCAGCTGGATGAACGAGCGTGCCTGCATCTACCGCAAGCAGCATGGCATTTCCGACGACCTCGGCACCGCCGTCAACATGCAGGCCATGGCCTTTGGCAACAAGGGCGAGACCTCTGCGACAGGCGTCGCCTTTACGCGTAATCCGGCCGACGGCACCAAGGAGTTCTACGGTGACTTTTTGGTTAATGCTCAGGGCGAGGACGTCGTCGCCGGTATCCGCAACACCGAGCCGATCACCGACCTCAAGACCACCCCGGGCCTCGAGTCCGCAGGTGAGGAGCTCGAGCGCGTGTTCCTGACGCTCGAGGATCATTACCGCGATATGTGCGATATCGAGTTCACCATCGAGCAGGGCAAGCTCTGGATGCTCCAGACCCGCGTGGGCAAGCGTACCGCCACCGCCGCCCTGCGCATCGCCATCGAAATGGTCGAGGAAGGCCTGATCACCCGCGAAGAGGCCGTGAGCCGCATCGATCCCGCGCAACTCGACCAGCTCCTTCACCCGCAGTTTGACGCCTCCAAGAAGTACGAGGCTCTCGCCAGCGGTCTTAATGCCAGCCCCGGTGCCGCCGTGGGCGAGGTCGTGTTCTCGAGCGACGACGCTGTCGCGCGTTCCGCCGAGGGTCACAAGGTCATTCTGGTTCGTTGGGAGACCAACCCCGACGACCTGAAGGGCATGGTAGCCGCCGAGGGCATCCTGACCAGCCACGGTGGCAAGACGAGCCATGCCGCCGTTATCGCCCGCGGCATGGGTACGCCCTGCGTCTGTGGCGTTGAGCGCTTCCATATCGACGCCGCCGAGAAGGTCGTGCGCATCGAGGGCAGCGACCGCGTGCTGCACGAGGGCGACGTTATCTCCATCGACGGCACCCAGGGTATCGTCGTCGACGGCGCCGTTGACCTGGTCTCCGCCGAGCTCACCGGCGATCTGGACACCATCCTATCCTGGGCCGACGAGATTCGCCTGGACGAGACCGGTGGCCATGCCAACCATGTGCGCGTTAATGCCGACAACCCCGAGGATGCCGCGCTCGCGCTCGAGTTTGGCGCCGAGGCCATCGGCCTGTGCCGCACCGAGCACATGTTCCTGGGCGACCGCAAGAACATCATCCAGAGCTTTATCCTGTCTGACGATGAGGCCGTGAAGCAGCAGGCCCTGGCCGACCTGCTCAAGGTTCAGACCGAGGACTTCCTGGCGATGTTCAAGACCATGTCCGGTCGCGATGTGGTCGTCCGCCTGCTCGATCCGCCGCTTCATGAGTTCCTGGATAATCCTCGCGAGCTCGAGGTCGCCATCACCAAGAAGGAAGCCGCTGGCGCCAGCGAGGAAGAGCTTGCCGTCCTGCGCGCCCGCCTGCGTCGTATCGACGGCATGGTCGAGTCCAACCCGATGCTCGGCCTACGCGGCGTGCGCCTGTCCATCGTCTTTAGCGATCTGCCGCTCATGCAGGTCCGCTCCGTCGCCACGGCTGCCGCTCGCCTCATCAAGGAGGGCGTCGATCCGCGTCCCGAGATTATGGTCCCGCTCGTTTCCATTACGGCCGAGCATGTTCAGACCCGCGAGGTTATCGAGCGCGTGATCGCCGAGGTTTCCGACGAAGAGGGCGTCGAGCTCAATATTCCCGTGGGCACGATGCTCGAGCTGCCGCGCGCCTGCATGGTCGCTGACGAGATCGCCCATCACGCAGACTTCTTCTGCTTTGGCACCAACGACCTCACGCAGACGACCTTCGGTTTCTCGCGTGACGACGCCGAGGCCAAGTTCATCCCGCTGTACATGCATAAGAAGATCTTGAAGGACAATCCCTTCGAGACCATTGACACGGCAGTACTCGAACTGGTGCGCATGGCTGTCGAGAAGGGCCGCGCCACCAACCCTGATATGCACTTTGGCGTGTGCGGCGAGCACGGCGGCGACCCCAAGTCCATCAAGGGCCTGTTTAACGTGGCCGATGTGGACTATGTGTCCTGCTCGCCCTACCGCGTGCCCCTCGCACGCCTGGCTGCCGCCCAGGCCAAGCTCGAGGCCAAGCGTTCCGCCTAACGTTTTGGGTCTAGACGCCTAGCGTAGCCCCCTTCATGCCGCCCGTCTCATTCGTGAGGCGGGCGGTTATCATGTGCGGGTTTTGTCTTTTTGTCTGCGTAAAAAATTGTTCTTGCAGCAGAAACCCGCGCGTGTATACTCGAATACGTTTGTTCAACTACGTGCCGGCCAAGGTGGTACGGCACCTCTAGAAGAGTAAGGAATTGCACATGGATTACATCCGCGCAATCGAGCGTCAGCAGATCCGCGAGGACATTCCTCAGGTTCGCGTCGCCGACAACGTCAAGGTTCACTACCGCATTAAGGAAGGCGACCGCGAGCGCATCCAGGTCTTCCAGGGCGACGTCATCCGCATGGCCGGCGCCGGTGCCCGCGAGACCTTCACCGTCCGCAAGATGTCCTTCGGTGTCGGTGTTGAGCGTACCTTCCCGCTTCACAGCCCCAAGATCGCCAAGCTCGAGGTCGTTCGTCATGGTCGCGTCCGTCGCGCCAAGCTGTACTACCTCCGCGACAAGGTGGGCAAGGCTGCTCGCATCCCCGAGAAGCGCTAAGAAGATCGCAGCGTCTGTCCACTCGTTTGGACGTAAGGGTCACCTTCGGGTGGCCCTTCTTTTTATCCGATTTGCATGCAAGGAGGGCCTGGTATGGCCAATATGACGAGCTCGGTTTCGGCATCGCAAGTTGCTGGCGAGCTGGCGAGCGCTACGTTTGAGGAGATTCCCGCCCTCGTGGAGCATTATCGCGAGGATCCGCGCCAGCAGGTGATCAAGGCTTGCGAACGCGCCCTCAAACGCCATGCCAAAGAGCTTGCCGAGCGCGAGCGCGTCAATGACATGTACGAGCTTATGCATGAGCTTGGCGGCGATGGGGTGGTCGTTGGTGTCGACGAGGTGGGTCGCGGATCGGTGGCCGGTCCTTTGACGGTATGCGCTGTCTGCCTTCCTATGGAGCCGCGCGTCTGGGGCATCAACGATTCCAAAAAGCTCACGCCGGCGCGCCGCGAGTTGCTCTCAGTGAAGATTGCCGAGGTGGCGACGGCGATCGGTTTTTGCCATATCGCGCCTAAGGATATCGATGAGATGGGCATGGCCCGTGCTATCCGTACCGCCGTTGCAGGCGCCGTGGCCGATACAGGGCTCGAGCCCGATTGCGTGCTTATGGATGGCAACCCCTTGGGCGCCGTTCCTAACGAGCGCGATGTGGTGAAGGGCGATGCCAAGATCGCCTGCATCGCCGCGGCGTCCATCATGGCCAAGGTCACGCGTGACGAGATGATGGTCGAGTACGACGCCGAGTACCCCGAGTACCATCTGGCCGAGTCGAAGGGCTATGCAAGCCCCGAGCATATCGAGGCCATTCGCAAACATGGACTTTGTCCGCTGCACCGCGTGAGCTTTTGCGGAAACTTTCTGCAGACTGAGCGCCTTTTCTAGGCCAATTGTGGAGACAGGGACCTCTGGGGTTTTATAAACCTGCTGGTAGCGGGCCGTATGCAACACCATTGCTGCGTACGGCCCGTTTTTTGACGGCATTTGGTCAGCTTTTGGTTTGCTTCCTGTACTTACCCGCATGAAAGGTGCCCTCATCATCGGGGCAATGCAGTGTGCGGGAAAGGAGACCCCATGAGTGCCGCAAGCAAAAAGAGCAAGACGCAGCAGCTCAAGGAGCGTTGGGAAAACGGCGAGCTCGACTGCGGGGCGATGACGCCCGAGTTTATCAAGGGACTCAGTCCCCGTGAGCTGGGCATGCTGGGCGAGCTGATCACCATCGACTACTTTAACGAGCGCGGCTACACCTTGCTGGAGCAGGGTTATCGTTGCACCGAGGGCGAAGCCGATCTGGTGCTGCTCGATGAGCTTGACGATGTCGTGGTGATGGCCGAGGTCAAGACCAGGCGCGTCGCCCTGGATTGCACCACGCGGGTCTTTCCCGAGGAGGCCGTGGATGCCCAAAAGCAGCGTCGGTATCGCCGTATCGCAAGTTGCTATCTCATGGAGCACTATCCGCTCAAGGCGATCCGCTTCGATGCAGTGGGTGTCACCATTCGCGGCGGGCATATCGCCGAGATCGAGCATCAGTACAACGCGTTCGATTGGCAGGTGTCGTGATGGCGTTCGAGACGTTTGCCGTTCACGCGGCCTGCATCCGCGGTGTCGAGGCGATTCACGTCACGGTCGAGGTCTCACTTGCCGGCGGCGTTCCGGGCATTCAGATGCTCGGCATCCCGAGTATGGAGGTGATGGAGTCACGTGGTCGTATTCGCTGTGCGATGCGCTCGGCCGGCTTTGAGATCCCGCGCTCGGGCATTACGGTCAATCTGGCGCCCGGCGATATTCGCAAGACCGGTAGCGGCTTTGATCTGCCCATCGCCATCGCGGTTCTAGCGGCCGATGGTCAGATTCCCCGCGACAACCTCGATCGTTGTCTTATCGCCGGCGAGCTCGGCTTGGACGGCACGGTGCTTCCTGTCAAAGGCGAGGTGGCGTTTCAGCTATTGGCTCGCGACATGGGGCTGTCTTTTATCGCCGGCAGGTCCGACCAGCATGTGCCACTCGCGGGCGTGGATTGCGGCTTTATCGACCATCTGTCTCAGCTTGCTCACGGCATGGGCGATGCCGCACGGCACTACTTGGATTCCGAGGGTGTCGAGGCGACCTTTGAGCCCGAGCTCGACTATGCAGACGTGCTGGGGCAGGAAGTCGCTAAACGCGGCATGGCGCTTGCGGCGGCAGGAGAACTCGGCTTGCTCATGATTGGGTCCCCGGGATCGGGCAAGACGATGCTCGCACGCCGTATGACCGGCATCCTGCCCGAGCTTTCCGTCGAGGATCAACAGGAGGCGCTGTGCATCCATTCGGTTTTGGGCGAGAACATTGATGGCTTGTTGGCGGGGCACCGGCCCTTCCGCAGTCCCCATCACAGTATTTCGACCGCAGGCCTTATCGGCGGCGGACGCCCGGTGCACCCGGGTGAGATCAGCCTTGCTCATGGCGGCGTGCTATTTTTGGACGAGCTTGCCGAGTTTCCCACGGGTGTGCTGCAGACGCTGCGTCAGCCTATCGAACGCGGCTACGTCAGGATCGTACGCGTCGACGGGGCTTTTTCCTTCCCGTCGCGCTTTCAGCTGCTGGCTGCGAGCAATCCCTGCCCCTGCGGCTTTTTGGGCGATCGCGAGGTACCGTGTCGCTGCTCGGCGGCGATGGTCGAGCGCTATCGGTCTAAACTGCGCGGTCCTTTGTCCGACCGTATCGACATGATGATCGATGTGACCCGTCCCGACCCTCAGGTGATTATCGAGGGCGCGGAGGGTATGTCGTCGGCCGAGTTACGTGACTACGTTGTGCGCGGTCGCGCCTTTCGCGCCTGGCGCGAGTCCCGTATGGACGATGCGGATGCCGAGGCCGAGGATGACGAGACACGGTCCATTGACGGCGTCGTTTCGACCTTTGAGCTCGATGATGCGGCGGAGAAGTGTGTGCTCGGTCTGTCCAAACGCACGCATCTCACGGGCCGCGGCATCGTGCGCTTGGTTCGCATTGCGCGCACGATTGCAGACGTCGCCGAGAGCGAGCAAGTGACGCAGGATCACGTGCTCGAGGCGGCGATGTACCAGGGAAGGAGGGACCAATGATGGCCGAGGGGACCTTTGAGCTGCATCCAGGTGATGCGTTGTATCCCGAGACCGTTTTGGAGCTTTCTGATGTACCCCAGACGCTTTATGTGCGCGGCAATCCCGAGGTGCTTTCGACACCCGCGCTCTCCATCATCGGCGCGCGCAAGGCCTCGCCGTATGGTCTTGCCGTGGCAGAGCTTGCGGCAAAGGTGGCGGTTGAGGCGGGAGTGACGGTAGTTTCGGGCGGCGCGGTTGGTTGTGACCAGGCCTCGGGTTGGGCTGCGGTCAACGCCGGCGGCAAACACGTCGTGGTGCTGGGGACGGGCGCCGACGTGGTCTACCCGCGTTCGAGCGCGGGGCTTATTACGCGCACGCTCGATACGGGCGGCGCGGTCGTGTCGATCTCTCCGTGGGGCATGGGTCCGCGCAAGTTTGCCTTTCCGCGCCGCAATCGCGTGATCGCGGCCCTGTCGCAAGCCCTCTTTGTATCCGAGGCGGGTATGCCTTCCGGGACGTTTTCTACAGCTGAGGCTGCTATGGATTTGGGGCGCGAACTTCTTGCCGTGCCGGGGTCGATCCTATCGCCCGAGTCGCGTGGCACGAATTACCTCATTGCGAACGGTGCCTGCTGCATCGTCGACGAGGAATCTATCGAGATGGCTATCTCACGCATCTACGGAACCCTGCGCTACTCGCGTCCCGATGCTCCCGGCATTGCCGACCTGGATCCAACGCAGCAGACCGTGATGCATGCGCTCATCGCCTCTCCGCTCAAGGTCGACGACATCGCGGCGCTCGTCTCGCTCGATGCTGTCGGCGTACTCAAACTCTTGGGTTCGCTTGAACTCGAGGGTCTTATCGAGCGCATGATGGATGGAAGGTATGCGCCCTCCAAGTTTGCCCTTCACGCCCAGACACCCTTCGGTCACAATGGAAAACGTGTCAATTAGAAAGGTGTTTGCAGATGCAGTTCGATCAGGTGACAGTTATCGGTGGCGGTCTGGCGGGTTCGGAGTGCGCGATCCAGCTGGCAGATCGCGGGTTTGCCGTAAAGCTGTGCGAGATGCGCCCCCAGGTGAGCTCCCCGGCCCACCATACCGATCACCTGGCAGAGCTCGTCTGCTCCAATTCGTTTAAGTCGACCCGTCCGGATTCCGCGGCTGGTTTGCTGAAGGCCGAGCTTGAGCGCATGGGTTCAGTCCTGCTCGACTGCGCCCATCGCGCTGCTGTTCCCGCTGGTGGCGCCCTGGCGGTCGACCGTGTTACATTCTCCGAGCTCGTCGAGGCTGAGGTTGCCGCCCGCCCCAATATCGAGGTCGTTCACGGCGAGGTCACCCAGATCCCCGAGGGCCACGTGGTCATTGCCGCGGGCCCGCTGTGTTCACCGGCGCTGAGCGAAGAGGTCATGAAGCTCGTCGGTGGCGACGCCCTTGCGTTCTTCGATGCCGCGGCGCCGATCGTCGATGCCTCCACGCTCGATATGGACGTGCTGTTTTCGCAGTCGCGCTACGAGGAGCAGGGGAGCGGCGACTATCTCAACGCTCCGCTCAACAAGGAGGAGTACGAGGCCTTTATCGAGGCGCTCACCACGGCCGACCGCGTGGTGCTCAAGGACTTTGAGGGCGGCGATCTGTTCCAGGCCTGCCAGCCTGCCGAGGAGGTTGCGCGCACCGGCAAGGACGCCATTCGCTTTGGCGCCATGAAGCCCGTCGGCCTCACCGACCCGCGTACCGGACGTCGCCCTTGGGCGGCGATTCAGCTGCGTGCCGAGAACAAGGAGAAGACCGCCTATAACCTGGTGGGCTTCCAGACCAACCTGACCTTTGGCGAGCAGAAGCGCGTCTTCCATATGGTGCCGGGCCTGGAGAACGCTGAGTTCTTCCGCTACGGTGTCATGCACCGCAATACCTTTGTCGACGCCCCGCACGTGCTCGATGGCACCTTTGCCGTGCCCGGTACCGGCGTGCGCCTGGCCGGTCAGATCACCGGCACCGAGGGGTACATGGAAGCCGTGGCGACCGGTCTGCTCGCGGCGCTCAACACCTATGCAGAGGCTATCGGCGCCGATTCCGTCGAGTTGCCCCGCGTGGGCGCCCTGGGTGCGCTCGTGGGCTATGCGACCGATCCTGCCACCGTGGGCTATCAGCCCATGCATGTCAACTTTGGCCTGGTGCCGCCGCTCGAGGACGGTAAGCGCCGCAGCAAGCGCGACCGCTATCAGGCCTATGCGGACCGTGCGCTCGAGGCCCTCGATGCCTACTTGGCCACGCGTTCCGACTTGTTTGGAGGCGACCGGTCATAGCCTTTGACCTGTACGACACCGTCGACTCTTTTATCGCCTATATCGCACGCGTCGAGGGGCTTTCTCCCAACACGGTGACGGCCTATGGCTCGAGACTGGAGCGCTTTGCTGCCTGGTGCGAGCGCGAGGATATTGATGCTTTCGCTGCCGACGTGCGCACCATTCGTCGCTATCTTGCTGAGCTTTCGCGTGAGCAGGTGGCTCCCCGAACGCTTGCGGCGCACCTGTCGGCTATCCGATCTCTCTATCGCTGGATGGCTGCCGAGGGGATTGTCGAGGGCGATGCGGTCTCGGCGATCGCGTCGCCCAAGCTGCCGCGTGACCTGCCGGGCGTCCTTACGACCCAGCAGGTCGAGGCGCTGCTCAAGACGCCTGATACCTCAACACCCGCGGGACTGTGCGATGCGGCGATGCTCGAGTTGCTCTATGCCTCGGGTGCCCGCATCTCAGAGCTTGCGGCGCTCAATGTGGAATCCATCTCATGGTCCGAGCGCACGCTGCGCCTGTGGGGCAAGGGGAGCAAGGAGCGTATCGTCCCTCTGTATCGTCGTGCGCTCGATGTGACGCGTCTCTATATTGAAGAGGGGAGGCCGGAGTTGCTCGCTCGGGCAAAGCGCCGCGACCTCGCTACCGGGCCGCATCCGCTGCTTATATCGGCGCGCGGCAATCGCATGAGCGCCGCGATGCTCCGGCGGCGGTTCCATACGCTGGCGACGCTCGCCGGCATTCCGGCTGACATCGCCCCGCATGCGATGCGCCATACCTTTGCGACCGACTTGCTCGAGGGCGGTGCGGACCTGCGCTCGGTTCAAGAGCTGCTAGGTCATGCGAGCCTGTCCACGACGCAGATCTACACGCATCTCACACCCGATCGGCTTAAGCGGGCTGTGGCTCAAGCCCATCCCCGCGGCGAATAGTGGCTGGCACGTCCCGCGCCGCACTCAGGTGTGTGGTTTTGATTGCGGGTTGGCAGGAAGAGGCATTCCTGCTATCATTCATCGGGTTGCTTCACGGCAACATGTTTTTATCACGCACGCGCGGCTACTTCATACCGTGGTGCCCGGGCTTTGGTAGCACATGTCCGGGTTGGTTTTGGAGGATGACCCCGCGCGGAGGCAAACCACAGGAGGTTTAACATGGCTACCAAGATTAATATCCGCACCCTGCTCGAGGCCGGCTGCCACTTCGGTCACCAGACCCGTCGCTGGAACCCCAAGATGAAGCCGTTCATCTTCGGTGAGCGCAACGGCATCTACATCCTCGACCTCAAGCAGACCATCCTCGACGCCGACCAGGCCTACACCTTCGTCAAGAACGTCGCCAAGGGTGGCAACGTGCTGTTCGTCGGCACCAAGAAGCAGGCTCAGGAGGCCGTCAAGAACGCTGCTGAGCGCGCCAACATGCCTTACATCAACCAGCGTTGGCTCGGCGGTATGCTGACCAACTTCGTCACCATCCGCTCCCGCATCAACCGCATGGAGGAGCTCGAGGCCATGGTCGAGGACGGCCGCATGGCAGTGCTCCCCAAGAAGGAGCAGGCTGTTCTCGGCAAGGAGCTCACTAAGCTCCAGACCAACCTCGGTGGCGCCCGCGACATGAAGGGTCTGCCCCAGGCTCTCTTCGTCATCGACACCAAGCGCGAGGAGAACGCCATCAAGGAGGCCCAGCGCCTAAACATCCCCGTCGTCGCCCTGATCGACACCAACTCCGATCCCGACGAGGTCGAGTACGGCATCCCCTGCAACGATGACGCTATCTCCGCTGTCACCCTTATGTGCGAGCTCATGGCTGACGCCTGCCTCGCTGGCTCCGGCAAGGAGCAGGTCTCCGAGGCCGAGATGGCCGCTGAGCCCAAGGCCGAGTAAATCAGTCTTAGTTAATTCTTTTTCATCTCTTTGAAAGGAACCACAATGGCCCAGATTACCGCCGCTATGGTCAAGCAGCTCCGCGAGATGACCGACTCCCCGATGATGGAGTGCAAGAAGGCTCTCGTCGAGGCTGACGGCGACATGGACGCCGCTGTCGACGTTCTGCGTAAGAACGGCCTTGCCAAGGCTGCCAAGAAGGCTGGCCGTGAGACCAACGAGGGCGCTGTCGCCGCGTTCGTCTCCGAGGATGGCAAGACCGGCGCTCTGCTCGAGCTCTCCTGCGAGACTGACTTCGTTGGCTCTAACGCCAAGTTCACCGGCTTTGCTTCCAAGGTCGCTGAGGTTGTCGCTACCACCGAGCCTGCTGACGTCGACGCTCTGCTCGAGAAGCCGATGGGCGAGGAGACCGTTTCCTCCGAGCTCACCGAGATGATTCACATCATGGGCGAGAACATGAAGATCTCCCGCTTCGCTGCCCGCAAGGCCGAGAACGGCGCGCTCGCTTCTTACATCCACATGGGTGGTAAGATCGGCGTCCTCGTCGAGTTCGCCTTCGAGAAGGCTGAGACCGCTCAGGCTGAATCCTTCAAGACCTTCGCTCACGACGTTGCCCTTCAGGTTGCCGCTGTCGCCCCGATCTGCGCTACCCGCGATCAGGTTCCGGCCGAGACCGTCGAGCACGAGAAGCAGATCTACATGGCCCAGGCTGCCGAGTCCGGCAAGCCCGAGGCTATCCAGGAGAAGATGGCTGTCGGCCGTCTGGAGAAGTTCTACAAGCAGTCCGTGCTCACCGAGCAGGAGTTCATCAAGGACAGCTCCCTCACCATCAAGAAGTACGCTGAGCAGGTCTCCAAGGAGCTCGGCGACACCATTACCGTCGTTGCCTTTGACCGTCTGGTCCGTGGCGAGTAAATAAGCTCTTGTAGCTGGTAATGAGCAGGCTGTGGGTTTTACTCACAGCCTGCTTTTTCATGGCTCTTCTTAGAGCCTTTGATAGAATGTTGAGAGTTCAATCTAAAGGAGGATCGCTTTGTCCGACATCCGATATAAACGCGTGCTTCTTAAGCTTTCCGGCGAAGCGCTGATGGGCGACGGCCAATATGGCATCGACCCCAAGGTTACCGACCATCTTGCTAAGCAGGTCAAGGAGCTGCTCGCCGTTGGCCATGAGGTCGGCGTCGTTGTCGGCGGCGGCAATATTTTCCGCGGCATGGCAGGCGCTGCCGGTGGCATGGAGCGTGCTCAGGCCGACTACATGGGCATGCTGGCAACCGTTATGAACGCGCTCGCCCTGCAGGATGCCTTCGAGCATAACGATGTTCCCTGCCGCGTGATGAGCGCTATCCAGATGAACGAGATCTGCGAGCCCTATATTCGCCGTCGCGCCATCAACCACCTTTCCAAGGGCAACGTCGTTATTTTTGCCGCCGGTTCGGGCAATCCGTACTTTACGACCGACACCGCCGCGGCTCTTCGTGCGTGCGAGATCGGCGCCGAGATTCTGATTAAAGCCACCAAGGTTGACGGCATCTACGATAAGGATCCCGTCAAGTGCGCCGACGCCGTCCGTTTTGACAAGATTACCTATCACGAGGTTCTCGTCCGCGGTCTGCAGGTTATGGATTCCACGGCTACGGCACTGTGCCAGGACAACCGTATGCCGATTTTGGTCCTCAACATCGATGGCGAGGACACCGTCAAGCGCGCGCTTTCGGGTGAGCCCGTCGGCACGCTCGTCTATCAGGAGGATTAAGCATGGCAGAGAACATCACCGCCCATATGGACAAGTCGCTCGAGTCCCTCAAGCATAACTTCTCCAAGGTCCGTACCGGCCGCGCCAATGCCAACATTCTGTCCGACATCACCGTCGATTATTACGGTGTTCCCACGCCGGTCACGCAGGTTGCCGCCGTCAAGACCCCCGAGGCCCACATGCTGCTCATCGAGCCGTGGGACAAGGCGCTCATCAACGCTATCGTCAAGGCCATCGGCGCTTCCGATCTGGGTATTACCCCCAACTCCGATGGCACCGTCGTTCGTCTGCCGTTCCCGGCTCCCACCGAGGAGCGCCGTCGCGAGCTCGTCAAGGAGTGCCGCGAGTACGCCGAGCAGGCCAAGGTGTCTATCCGTAACATCCGTCGCGACTTCAACAACAAGCTCGAGCGCGATGAGGAGCTCACCGAGGACGATGTCCGTCGCGAGCAGGCCAAGGTCCAGAAGCACACCGATGAGTATGTCGCCAAGGTCGAGGAGCTTCTGAAGGAAAAAGAAGCCGAGGTCATGGAGATCTAAGGTGCAATACGACGAGCATAAACTGGTCGAGTACTTTGCCGACGCCCCTGCGGGCGTCGGTTTTTCCGACCTTGACCTCAATAACATTCCGCACCATATCTCGTGCATCATGGACGGCAACGGTCGCTGGGCCACGTCGCGCGGTCTTGCGCGCACTGAGGGCCACAAGGCGGGTATCGTCTCCCTTCGTGAGATTATTACCGCCTGCGTGCGTCTGGGCGTCGACGTGCTTTCTGCCTATGCGTTTTCGACCGAAAACTGGAATCGCCCTCAGCACGAAGTCAACGTTCTGATGCACCTGTTTGCCAAGACGTTCATCGACGAGCTGCCGCTTCTGAAGCGCGAAAACGTGCGCGTTGTCTTTTTGGGTGACATTTCCGCGCTGCCCAAGAAGACCCGCGACGTTTTTGAACGCGGTCTTGCTGAGTGCGCCGATCACACCGGCATGACGCTGGCGCTTGCCGTCAACTACGGCGCGCGTGCCGAGATTACCCGCGCTGTCCGTCAGATCGCACTCGACGCTGCCGCCGGTAAGATCGATCCTGCCGCAATTGATGACGACATGGTGGCTTCCCACCTCTATACCGCCGGCCTTCCCGATCCTGAGCTTGTGATTCGCACTTCTGGTGAGCTGCGCCTTTCGAACTATCTGCTGTGGCAGGTGGCTTATTCCGAGTTCTACGTCACCGATACCTATTGGCCCGACTTTGATCGTTGGGGCCTTGTCGACGCCATTTTGGCCTATCAGGGCCGTGACCGTAGGTTTGGTGGTCTGAGCAAGACCGAGGAGGCTTAATCGTGTCCGATCGTCCCAAGGCAACTGCTCCCAAGACATCTGAGCGCAAGGCTGTCGCTGCGGGAGCGCCCGCAGCGAAGAATGGCACCGGTTCGTGGCTTGCGGGCTTTATCACCCGTGCCGCCGCCGGTATCGTTTACGCCGTTGTCTTTATCCTGTGCCTGGTTTTGGGTATCGTGCCCACGGCCATCTTTGTTTCTGTCATGAGCGGTCTGTGCTGCTATGAGTTTTTCCGTATGACGAGGCTCGATGGCAAGATGGCTAACGAGCGCATGGGTATCGCTGCCGCCGTACTCTTTCCGCTGTCGGCGTTGGGCGATTCGATGTTGCTGAATGCCCTGCTTTTTGCCCTGATGCTCGCTGTGGGCATTTGGTATGTCTGGTCGCCGCGTACCCGCATCTCTGATGTGGCCGTGACGCTCATGGGTCCCATCTACACTGGCTTTATGCTGTCGGCTATCGTGCTGCTGCGCGATGCCGTGCCCGGTTTTGCCGGCGCCTTGCTTTCGGTGGGCGTTTGCGCGTCCCTTTGGGTCTCCGATTCGTTTGCCTACATCGTGGGCAGCCGTATCGGCAAGCACAAGATGGTTCCCAAGATCTCTCCTAAAAAGAGCTGGGAGGGATTTGTCGGCGGCATTCTGGGCTCGGTTTTGATTTGGCTCATCCTGTGGGCGACGCACTTCTACAAACTCAGCCTGCCCTATGCGCTGCTGTGCGGCTTGGTCGTGTCCATCCTGGGCGTTATCGGCGACCTCATTGAGTCGCGCATCAAGCGTGGCGTGGGCGTCAAGGATTCCGGCAACCTTATCCCGGGCCATGGCGGCATGCTCGACCGTAGCGACTCGCTTATCTTTGGCTGCATTACCGCGCAGCTGCTTTTGATGATCGGGGGCGTGCTGTAATGTCATTCCAGACGACGTATGGCTCCGATGGACGCCTTCGTGTTGCCATCCTGGGTTGTACGGGCTCTATCGGCACGCAGGCACTCGACGTGTGCCGTCAGCATGCCGATCGACTGCAGGTAACGGCGCTGTCCGTCAATTCCAGCACCTCGGAGCTCGTTGCCGCCGCCCGCGAGTTCTCGGTTCCGGCCGTTGCCGTGGCCGACTCCGCCCACGGTGCGGACGCCGTGCTGCAGGAGCTGCCCGAGGGCACGGAGCTCGGTGTTGGTGCGCAGGCGGTTTGTGAGCTCGCACGTCGCGATGATGTCGACTGTGTGCTTGTTGCCATTGTGGGCGCTGCCGGGCTCGAAGCGAGCCATGCGGCCTTGACCTCGAATAAGCGTCTTGCCCTTGCCAACAAGGAGTCCCTCGTCGTCGGTGGCGACTTGCTTATGCCGTTGGCGCAACCGGGCCAGCTTATTCCAGTCGACTCTGAGCACTCCGCCATCTACCAGTGCTATCTGGGGGAGAACCCACGCGAGGCTCATTGTATTTGGCTCACCTGCTCGGGCGGTCCGTTCTTTGGCCGCACGCGCGACGAGCTCAATCGCGTGACGCGTGCCGATGCCCTCGCACATCCCACGTGGGCCATGGGTGCCAAGATCACCATCGACTCCGCCACCCTCATGAACAAGGGTCTGGAGCGCATTGAGGCCATGCATCTGTTTAACTGCGACCTCGATTTCATTAACGTGGTCGTGCAACGTCAGTCCAAGATTCACTCTATGGTCGAGTTTGCCGACGGCTCCGTGATGGCGCATCTCGGTGCTTCCGACATGCGTATTCCCATCCAGTTCGCGTTCTCGTATCCCGAGCGTTGGGATACCCCGGCGCCTCGTATCGATTTCCGCGAGCTGGGTCAGCTCACGTTTGATGCTGCCGACATGGATACCTTCCGCTGTCTGGCACTGGCCGAGCGTGCCGGCAAGACGGGTGGCACCATGCCGTGCGTGCTCAATGCCGCCAACGAGGTCGCCGTCGATGCCTTCCTGCACGATGGCTGCAGCTTTACCGATATCGATCGCATTGTGGAATCCTGCATGGATGCCCACGATATGCAGGCGGTCGATTCGTTTGAGCAGCTTCGCGACATCGATGCGTGGGCGCGTGAAAAAGCTGCGCAGGCGCTCGCCGCAACCCGTTCCTAACCCATAAGGATTGCTTTTTCGTTTTATGGATACTGTTCTGAGCGTTCTTTCATCGGTCTTTTGGGGCCTGCTGATGCTTTCCGTCCTCGTGTTTTTGCACGAGGGCGGCCACTTTTTGGCGGCGCGTGCCTGCGGCGTCCGTGTGACCGAGTTCTTTTTGGGCCTGCCGTGCCGCTTTGACATCCATTACACGTCGCGTCGCATTGGAACCAAGTTTGGCGTGACCCCGCTGCTGCTGGGTGGCTACGCTGCCATCTGCGGTATGGATCCGACCGATGTCTCGTGCGCCGATCGCGTGCTCGCGGCTATCTACCGTCATGGTCGCGTGACCGTGGCCGACCTTGCTGTCGAGCTCGAGCTTTCCGAGGAGGATGTGCTCGAGGCATGCGCCTTGCTCTTGGGTTGGGGCTCTATCGCGCCTTGGTATGAGGAAGGGGAGAAGCCCTCGCCGAGCTACTATCCCACCAAGTATCAGACGCTGCCACGAGATGCGGCGGGTTACACCACCTTTGACGGCCGCCGTTTCGATCGAGAGCATGCGACTACCGAGGGCGATGTGTGGGAGCTGCCGTGCGGCGAGGCCGAGTTCCTTGCACAAGAGCGTTCGCACACCTATCTTGGCCAGGGCTTTCTAAAGCGCGCCTTTATGCTGCTCGCGGGCATTCTCGTCAATATCCTGACGGGCTTTTTGCTGCTTATGAGCATCTACTCTATTGCGGGTGTCACCGTGCCGATGGATACCAACGTGATCGGTCAGGTTGACGAGGGGTCTATTGCCGCCAAGGCGGGTATCGAGGGCGGCGACGCGATCCTTTCGGTTGACGGAGTATCGTGCTCTACCTGGATGGACGTTTACGATGCCATCGGTAAGGCTGCCGGTAAGGACGATATCGCCATCGAGTACGAGCGTGACGGCAAGCAGCATTCGACCGCGGTTGCGCTCAAAGAGGACGAGCGCCTAGGTGTGTATGCCTCTACGCAGGTGGTCCGTTTAGACCCCATCACGTCGGCTCGACTTTCGTTCTCCTATGTCGTGCAGACAGCGGAGGGCGTGATGCGCCTGCTCCAGCCGCAGCATACGATGGAGATTCTCGATCAGTCTTCTTCGATCGTGGGCATTAGCGTTATGTCCTCACAGGCTGCTGCTGCCGGCCCTGCCACGTTCCTTTCGTTTGCCGCCCTCATTTCGTTCTCGCTTGGCTTTATGAACCTGCTGCCCATCCCACCACTCGATGGCGGCAAGCTGGTCATCGAGATCATTCAAAAGATTGCTGGCCGCGAGCTTCCGCTCAAGGTCCAGACGATTGTGAGCTATGTGGGCATCGCGCTCTTTGTGCTGCTGTTTGTCTATATGCTTCGTTCCGACATCCTTCGATTTATTCTGTAGGGGAGTGTTTGGATTGTCTTTATCCCATCCTTTGCCTCGCGAGTTGACGTGCCCCGTGCATGTGGGCGGCGTGCAGATCGGTGGCGGCGCTCCGGTCGTGGTTCAGTCCATGACCTGCACCGATACCGCTGATGCCCAGGCAACGCTTGCGCAAGTGTGCGCGTTGGCGCAGGCTGGCTGCGATATCGTGCGCGTGAGCGTGCCCACCGAGGCCGCGCTTGAGGGTTTTCGCACCATCTGTGCCGAGTCTCCGGTGCCGATCGTTGCCGATATTCACTTTAACCATAAACTCGCCATCGGCGCCGTCGAGGCTGGTGCCGCCAAGCTTCGCATCAATCCCGGCAATATCGGCGATTGGGCCAAGGTTGACGCGGTGATTGATGCTGCGGGTGCCGCTGGGTGCGCGATTCGCATTGGCGTGAACGCGGGCTCGCTTGAGCAGGATATCGCCGAGCGCGACGACCTCATGCAGCCCGAAAAGCTCGTGATGTCGAGCGAGCGCTTCGTCAAGCACTTTGAGGACCGCGGTTTTACGAACATTGTGCTTTCGGCCAAGGCCCATAGCGTGCAAACGACGCTTGATACCTATCGAGCCCTGTCGCGTGAGATTCCCCACGTTCCGCTTCACCTGGGCGTGACGGAGGCGGGGACCAAGCTCCAGGGCACCATCAAGAGCTCTGTAGGCTTGGGTATCTTGCTTTCCGAAGGCATTGGCGACACCATGCGTGTGTCGCTCACAGCCGATCCGGTTGAGGAGCCGCCGGTTGCCTGGGGTATTCTGCAGTCGTTGGGCCTGCGTCGCCGTGGCCCCGAGATTGTCTCGTGCCCCACATGCGCCCGCTGCCAGGTTAACCTTATTCCCATTGCCGAGGAGGTTACCGAGCGGCTTAAGAACTACTCCGCGCCGCTTTCGATCGCTGTGATGGGATGTGCCGTTAATGGCCCCGGCGAGGCTTCTGATGCCGATCTGGGCGTTGCTTGCGGACGTGGTCAGGCCTTGCTCTTTTCGCATGGCCAGATCATTGGTAAAGTAGCTGAGGACCAAATTGTCGACGCGCTTATGGCAGAGGTCGACAAGCTTATTGAGGAGAAATAAATGACCCGAGCAATGTATATGTCTAAGCTCTATGCGCCGACGCTTAAAGAGGATCCGGCGGACGCTGAGCTCGCCAGCCACCGCCTGCTGCTCCGTGCCGGCATGATCCGCAAAGAGGCCGCCGGCCTGTATTCCTATCTGCCGCTCGCATGGCGCTCGATCCGCAAGATCGAGAATATCGTGCGCGACGAGATGGACGCTGCCGGTGCCCAGGAGCTTATGATGCCTATCATGGTCGACGCCGAGTTGTGGCGTGAGTCCGGCCGCATCGACGCCTATGGCAAGGAGCTTGTGCGCTTTGACGACCGTCACGGTCGCGAGTTCGTCCTGGGCCCCACGCACGAGGAGACCGTCACGGCCCTGGTGCGCAACGAGCTGCGCTCCTACAAACAGCTGCCCGTCAACCTGTACCACATCCAGGATAAGTTCCGCGACGAGTTCCGTCCCCGCTTTGGCCTGATGCGCGGCCGTGAGTTCATCATGAAGGACGCCTACAGCTTCTCTGCCACGCAGGAGAGTCTGCAGGAGGAGTACGACAAGATGAAGCAGGCCTACGCCAACATCTGTGAGCGCTGCTACATCAAGGCCCTGCCCGTTGTCGCCGACTCCGGCGAGATCGGTGGCGATACCTCCGTCGAGTACATGGCTTTGGCCGACGCCGGCGAGGCTTCGCTCGTCTACTGCGATGATTGCGGCTTCGCCGCCGACGATGAGGCTGCAAGCACCAAGGTCATCGTGACCGAGGGTCCTGGCGACGGTACGCTTACCAAGGTCGAGACTCCGGGCATGGGCACCATCGAGGCTGTTGCTAAGTTCTTTGGGTTCCCCGAGAACGGCACGCGAAAGTCGCTGGCGCTCATCGACGCCGAGGGCAAGCCGGTCGTGGCCATTGTCCCGGGCGACCACGAGCTCAACGATTGCAAGGCCGAGCATGTCTTTGGCAAGGGCTATCGCATGATGACCGACGAGGAGCTCCAGACCTACGGTCTGCATAAGGGCTTTATCGGACCGGTTAACTTGCCCGAGGGCATCCGCCTGGTGTGCGACGAGAGCCTGCGTGAGTCCAAGCAGTGGGCCTGCGGCGCCAACGAGGTCGACTATCACTTTACCGGTGCCTGCCCCGAGCGTGACTTTACCGTCGACGAGTGGGCCGACCTGGTCACCGTCGTGGCCGGCGATCCTTGCCCACACTGCGGCAAGCCCCTCTCCGCTGCTCGCGGTATCGAGGTCTCCCAGGTCTTCCAGCTGGGCACCAAGTATTCCGAGGCCATGGGTGCCACCTTTATGGATGAGGACGGCAAGGAGAAGCCGCTTATCATGGGTTGCTACGGCGTTGGTGTGTCCCGCTCGCTTGCTGCCGTCGTGGAGCAGCACAACGACGAGCACGGCATCGTCTGGCCGGTCTCCGTTGCCCCGTACGAGGTCGCGGTGATTCCGCTCGATCCCAAGAAGGAGGAGTGCGCGACCGTCTGCGACCAAATCGTCGAGGGCTTGTGTGCCGAGGGTATCGAGGTTGTCGTGGATGACCGCGACGAGCGCCCCGGCTTTAAGTTTGCGGACAACGACCTTATGGGCTTCCCGTATCAGGTCGTTCTGGGCAAGCGCGGCCTCAAGAATGGCACGGTGGAGCTCAAGGACCGTGCTACCGGCGAGCGTGAGGACGTGGCGATTGACGAGGTCGTCGCCAAGGTTGCCGAGCTGGTGAAGGCTGCCCGTCGCTAATCGACGTTTCTGCTATTAGATGCAATTACAGGACTGCCCCGTATCTCTCTTAGGATGAGAAGCGGGGCAGTCCTTTTTGTTGCGTGAATCAGCTCGACGGGTAACAGAAAACCCCACAGCCCAAATGAGCTGCGGGGTTTTCTTTGTGCCTCCGATGCGAAGCGAATCGCTCAGATATTACTGATAATCGACGACGTCGATCCAGTTCTTCAGGAACTCATCGTTCACGTTGCGCTTACGAGCGAGCTCGGATGCGGCGACGATGCTCGTCCACTGACGCACGACCTGCATGGGCATGTCGGCGCGGTCGCAGTAGAGCTCCAGGTAGGCCTCGGCCTGATCCTTGCTGTTGAGGGCAAAGAGCAGGTAGGTGGTGGCAACGTCGGCAGCAGGGGAGCCCTGGGTGGCGTGTGCCCAGTCGCAGACGTACAGCTGGCCATCGTCGCCGACGATGACGTTGGAAGGGTTGAAGTCGCCGTGGCAGACCTTGAACTCCTTGGTCATGCCGTCCAGACGCTCCTGAAGGTTGTAGCGCGTGGTGGCATTGAGCTGATCAAGGCTGTCGATCATGCGGGCGAACTTGTCGCGCTGACGGTTAAGCAGCGGGGAGGTGTAGCCGTGGATCTCGATCTGGAGGTCGACGAACATCTCGAGGTACTCACCAAAGCGCTGGGGCTCGGCAGTCATCTTCTCGGCAAGGGTAGTGCCCGGAACCTTCTCGGTCACGAGCGCCCAGCCGTTGGCGTTCTCGAGCTGGGAAACCTCGAGAGCCTTGGGGCTGCGGATGCCGCACTCATTGATGCGGGCAAGATTCAAAGCCTCGTTGAACACGTCGGAGACGGGCTTGGTCTCGTTAAAGACCTTGACGATCTTGTCGCCCAGGTCGTAAACGACCTTGTTGCCACGGCGGACGAGCTCGGTCTTGGAATCGGGTAGCAGCATGGTTGCATCCTTTCAACGATGCGATAGAAGCGACGGCGGGGGTGTGTGAAACACCCGTGCACCCCCGCCGTTAAAAACCGTGCTAGAACTAGCAGACGGCGTAATCCTGAGGCTCTCGGCCGTAGTAGGCGTCCAGGTAGAGCTCCTTGATCTCGCTCATGAGCGGGTAGCGCGGGTTAGCGCCGGTGCACTGGTCGTTGAATGCCTGCTCGGTCATCTCGTCGAGGGTGTCGAGGAAGTACTTCTCGTCAACGCCGTACTCAGCGATGGTGTGCTTGACACCGATGAAGTCGCAGAGCTCGGTGAGCTTGGTGATGAAGTTCTCGAAGACCTCACGGTCGTCCTTGCCGTCGATGCCGCAGTAACGAGCCATCTCGGCGTAGTTGTGCAGCGCGTTGGGGTAAGGATACTGAGAGAAGGTTCCCATCTTGACAGGAGCCTCGGCGGCGTTGTAACGCATGACGCGGGTCAGGATGACTGCGTTTGCGAGGCCGTGGGGCAGATGGTGGAAAGCGCCGAGCTTGTGGGCCATGGAGTGGTTGAGGCCCAGGAAGGCGTTACCGAATGCCATACCGGCCATGCAGGATGCGTTGTGCATCTCCTCGCGAGCTTGCGGATCCTTGGCACCGTTGGTGAAGGAGCTCGGGAGGTTCTCGAAGACGAGCTTTGCGGCGCGCTCGGAGAGGCCCTTGGTGTAATCGGAAGCCATGATGGAGACGTAGGACTCGATGGCGTGGGTCATGACGTCAATACCGGAAGCTGCGGTGAGGCCCTTCGGGGCGGTCATGCAGTTGTCGGCGTCGACGATAGCCATGTTGGGGAGCAGCGCGTAGTCGGCGAGCGGCCACTTGATGCCGGTCTCCTTGTCGGTGATGATGGCGAACGGCGTGCACTCGGAGCCAGTGCCCGAAGAGGTCGGGACGGCGACGAAGTAAGCCTTCTTGCCCATCTCGGGGAAGGTGAAGATACGCTTGCGGATGTCCATGAAGTCCATGGCCATGTCCTCGAAGTTCGCCTCGGGGTGCTCGTACATCATCCACATGATCTTGCCGGCGTCCATTGCGGAACCGCCGCCGACGGCGATGATGACATCCGGCTCGAAGAGCGTCATCTGCTTGGCGCCGCGACGTGCGCACTGCAGGGAGGGATCGGGCTCAACGTCGTAGAAGCAGTCGTGAGCGATGCCCATCTCATCGAGCTTGGCCTCGATGGCACGCGTGTTGCCATTCTTGAAGAGGAACTGGTCGGTAACGATGAAGGCGCGCTTCTTGCCCATTACGGTGCCGAGCTCGTCGAGTGCGACGGGCGTGCAGCCCTTCTTGAAGTAGACCTTCTCGGGTGCGCGGAACCACAGCATGTTCTCGCGGCGCTCTGCCACGGTCTTGACGTTGATCAAGTGCTTCACCCCAACGTTCTCGGAGACGGAGTTGCCACCCCAGGAGCCGCAGCCCAGGGTTAGAGACGGCTTCATGCCGAAGTTGTAGAGGTCACCGATGCCGCCGTGCGAGGACGGGGTGTTGATGACGATGCGGCAGGCCTTCATGACGTGCTGGAACTTAGCGATCTTCTCGCTCTGTGCCGGGTGCACGTAGAGAGAGGCGGTGTGGCCCGGGCCACCTGCGAGGACGAGGTGCTCTGCCTTGTCAACGGCCTCCTGGAAGTCCTTGGCGTGATACATAGCGAGGACCGGGGAGAGCTTCTCGTGGGAGAACTCTTCCTTCTCGGGATCGGTGGAGGTGACCTCGGCGATCAGGATCTTGGTCTTGGCGGGAACCTCGATGCCGGCGAGCTCGGCGATCTTGGCGGCAGCCATGCCGGGGATGCGGTGATCGAGTGCGCCGTTCTTGAACATGGCGGCACGCAGGGCGTCCATCTCGGCACCCTGCTTGACGAAGTAGCAGCCGCGACGCTGGAACTCAGCCCTGACATCCTTGTAGATGGAGTCGAGGACGGTGACGGACTGCTCGGAAGCGCAGATCATGCCGTTGTCGAACGTCTTGGAGTGGATGATGGAGTTGACGGCGAGCTTGATGTCCGCAGTATCGTCGATGATGACCGGGGTGTTGCCGGCGCCGACGCCGAGTGCGGGCTTACCGGAGGAGTAAGCAGCCTTGACCATGCCCGGGCCACCGGTTGCGAGAATGATGTCGACGTCGCGCATGACCATGTTGGTCAGCTCGATGGACGGCTTGTCGACCCAGCCGATGATGCCCTCAGGAGCACCGGCCTTGACAGCTGCGTCGAGAACGAGCTTGGCGGCGGCGATGGTGCACTTGGCGGCTGCCGGGTGCGGGGAGATGATGATGGCGTTACGGGTCTTCAGGCAGATGAGCGTCTTGAAGATGGCCGTGGAGGTCGGGTTGGTGGTCGGGATGACAGCGCCAACGATACCGATCGGCTCGGCGACCTTGGTGATGCCGTAAGCGTCGTCGCGCTCGATGACACCGCAGGTCTTGGTGTTCTTGTAAGCGTTGTAGATGTACTCAGCGGCGTAGTGGTTCTTGATGACCTTGTCCTCGAGAACGCCACGGCCTGTCTCCTCGATGGCGAGCTTGGCCAAAGGAATACGAGCCTTGTTGGCGGCCATAGCAGCCTCGTAGAAGATCTTGTCTACCTGCTCCTGAGTGTACTCAGCGAATTTAGCCTGGGCCTCACGCATAGATTTGAGTTTGGCCTCAAGCGCCTCCACGTTGTCCACGATGGCGGGAGTAGTGTTTTCCGGTGACTTTTTCACCATTTGTGTCTCCTTGCGATCGGAGATTTACCCTACAAGATGCATGATAGCAAGAAATAATTCGGTGAACGGGCAGATTCCCGTAAAAGACAAACTAAAACGCTTCAATCAAATGAACCGTTTCAACTAAATCTATCTGCCTTGCGTATCGCCCCGCTCATTGGGGACAGACTTACATGAGTGCTTTCACTCATTTGGGACAGACATCGATTTGCCATTTTGCCGTTCTGGGCCTGTTATTGCCGCTCATTGGATATAAATAGGTTACAGGCTCAGCATTTTGACAATCGCTATTCGCGGGTCGCGGTTGAGTCGGACACGCAGGCAGTGCAGCTGCTCGATTATATCCATCTCAATCCCGTGAAAGGTGCGCTCGACTCACTTGAGGCGTACCGCTGGTCAAGTTACAAGGCATATCAGCTGGGCTACGATCCCTTTGATATTTGTGATGCGGCCCCTATGCTCGATATTGTCGGAGGTTCCCGTTGCTATTGCGAGCATATCGAGGAAGTTGCCGGGCGCATCTGGTCAGAGGAGATTCTTCCACGCCGACGGATCCTCGATGAGGATGCTCTTTCCGTTGCGCGCGAAGTCCTTCCGAGCATAGATCCTGCGCTGCTCAAGGCCCTGCCACGCCCCGATCGTGATGCGTGTCTGCTGAGGCTCAGGCGGGCACATCTCACGGTCAAGCAAATTGCCCGTATCACCGGCATCGGCGCTACAAGCGTGACCAAGGCCACCGTAGGCTGGAGGGAGGCTGCGTGAGGCAGGGGCCGAACCGCTGCCGGCATGCGTAATGTCTGTCCCAAATGCGTGAAAACACTCATGTAAGTCTGTCCCCAATGAGTGCAAAAAGGCGCCCTCATTGGGGAGGGCGCCTTTGGTAAGTTCTATGTGAACGCGAGGTCTTTGACCCGGAGAGTCCGAGGTACTTGTTGGTAAGACCTTATTTACGAGCGCGCAACCTTGCCGGACTTGAGGCAGGTGGAGCAAACGTTCATCTTGCGACGGTGACCATCGACGACGACGTAAACGCGCTGGATGTTGGGGCGGAACTTACGGTTGGTGACGCGGTGAGAGTGGCTGATGGAGCGACCGGCAACGGGGTGCTTACCGCAAACTTCGCAAACTTTGGACATAACTGACCCTCCTTGGGCGACAAACGAACATGTCGCGTTAACAAACAAGCCTGAACTATAGCACAGAAGTCGCTCCCTGTGCGCAATCTACACAGAGATATTCCTCTTTTGGCGATAGTGCTCACGCCACGGCCCTGGACGTAGATCCGATTTGCGTGCAGCAGAGGGGATTATGCCAGCTCGTGCGTGCGTTTTCAAGCTCGTCCCACAAATATATAGGTTTATTGAGCTTTGGGCTCCGTTTACGGATTGCTCTGTATTTATGCTCGCAATTAAGCTCGAGGTTGGCTACACTATCCCATGACCATTAAAGGGGTACGAGATACCCACATGGAATTACATAGCTGCCCAAAGAGCAGCCCTTCCTGTGGGTGTCTGGTCCGCTTTAAGCGGTCGGGCATCTATTTTTTTGACTGTGTCAGCAGTCAAGACATGTGAGGAAGGAGATCGATGGGCACGACTTCCCCCAAGGCGGTCATCATGGACGAGACCGCCGTCAATCGAGCGATGACCCGCATCGCGCACGAGATTCTCGAGCGCAACGAGGGCTGTGAAGACCTCGCTCTGGTCGGCATCGTCACGCGCGGCGACCTTCTGGCAAAGAAGCTCGCCGAGGAGATCAAGGAGATCGAGGGCGTCGACGTTCCGCTCGGCAGCCTCGACATCAGCTTCTACCGCGATGACTATGCGACCAATTTCGCTCCCGCGATCCACGCCACCAACATTCCCTTTAGCGTCGACGGCAAGCGCGTCGTGCTGGTGGACGACATCCTGTATACGGGCCGTACCATTCGCGCCGCTCTCGACGCCGTCATGGACCTGGGCCGTCCGAACCGCATTGAGCTGGCTGTCCTCGTTGACCGCGGCCACCGCGAGCTCCCCATCTCGCCGGACTTTGTCGGCAAGAACGTTCCCTCGTCGCATGAGGAGAACGTGCACCTATATATGAAGGAAGTCGACGGCCACACCGCCGTCGAGATTAACGACGTCGCGCCGGGTTCCCACGTGGGCTCCGCGCCGCTGGGAGGTGAGTAGTACCGTGGCGTTCAACCATAAGCACCTGATCGACATTACCGAGTACTCCGAAGAGGACATCAAGCTCATCCTCGAGACCGCCAAGGCGTTCTCCGAGGTTAACGAGCGTGCGATCAAGAAGGTCCCCACGCTCAAGGGCAAGACCATCGTCAACATGTTCAACGAGCCCTCGACGCGCACCCGTAGCTCCTTCGAGCTCGCCGAGAAGCGTCTTTCGGCCGACAGCCTCAACTTTGGCGGCTCCTCGACCTCCACGGTCAAGGGCGAGAGCCTCGTCGATACCGTCGAGACCCTCAACGCCTATAAGATCGACTGCATCGTTGTGCGCGACAAGCACGCCGGCGCTCCCTACATCGTCACGCAGAACTCGCCCGCGAGCGTCATCTGCGCCGGTGACGGCAAGCACAACCACCCCACGCAGGCCCTGCTCGACCTGTACACCATCTGGGAGCACAAGGGTGACTTCCACGGTCTGAAGGTCGCCGTCGTCGGCGATATCGCGCACTCCCGCGTCTGCGGCTCGCTGATCCCCGCCCTTAAGATCATGGGCTGCGAGACCTACGCCGTCGCCCCCGGCACGCTGCTGCCGCCGGCGCCCGAGGTCCTGGGCTGCGACCACGTGACGAGCGACCTCGATTCCGTCCTGCCCGAGCTGGACGTCGTCTACATGCTGCGCGTGCAGCAGGAGCGCCTCGAGGGTGCCCCGTTCCCCACGATTCGCGAGTACCACAAGCTCTTCGGCCTGACCAAGGACCGCGAGAAGCTCATGAAGCCCGACGCGATCATCTGCCACCCGGGCCCCATCAACCGCGGTGTCGAGTTCGACTCCTATATGGCCGACCACCCGCAACGCTCCGTCATCCTGGAGCAGGTCTACGCCGGTATCTGCGTGCGTATGGCTATCCTGTATCTGCTGCTTGGAGGTGCCGATAATGGCCTTGCTTCTTAAGAATGCCCACGTCGTCGACCCGTCCGTCGAGCTTGACGGTGTCGTTGACGTCCTGATTGACGGCGACAAGATCGCCGAGGTCGGCGAGAATCTCGCCGTCGAGGGAGCCGAGGTCCGCGATCTTTCCGGCAAGTACCTCGTCCCTGGCCTGGTGGATATGCACGTTCACCTTCGCGAGCCCGGCTACGAGGTCAAAGAGGACATCGAGAGCGGCACCCGCGCAGCTGCCAAGGGCGGCTTTACCGGCGTGTGCGCCATGCCCAACACCGATCCCGTCACCGATAGCGGCACCGTCGTGGAGTTCGTCAAGTCCCGTGCTGCCGAGGTCGGTCACTGCCGCGTCTATCCGTCGGGCGCCATGACCCGCGGTCTTAAGGGCGAGGCCATGTCCGAGATGGGCGATATGGTCGCCCACGGCGCCGTCGCCTTCACCGACGACGGTCGCGGCGTGCAGGGCGCGGGCATGCTCCGTCGTTGCATGGACTACGGCAAGATGTTCGGCAAGGTCTTTATGAGCCACTGCCAGGACGAGGATCTGGTCGGCCACGGCCAGATCAACGAGGGCAAGGTCTCGACCCGTCTGGCTCTCGAGGGTTGGCCGGCTGCCGGCGAGGAGCTCCAGATCGCCCGCGACATCGAGATCGCCAAGCTGACTGGTGCCAAGCTGCACATCCAGCACATCTCCACCGCCCATGGTCTGGAGATCGTGCGTGCCGGTAAGGCCGCTGGCGTTCAGGTTACCTGCGAGGCCACCCCGCACCACATGTTCCTGACCGAGAACGACCTGGACGAGACCTACAACACTTCGCTCAAGGTCAACCCGCCGCTGCGTACCGAGGAGGATGCCGAGGCCATTCGTCAGGGCGTCATCGACGGCACCGTCGACGTTATCGTCACCGATCACGCTCCCCACACCCCGTGGGAGAAGGCCCGCGAGTTCGAGCTTGCGCCCTTTGGCATGATCGGCCTCGAGACCTCGCTGTCGCTCGTACTCACCGAGCTGGTCAACACGGGCAAGATGAGCATGGGCCGTATGGTCGAGCTCATGGCCATCAAGCCGCGTGAGATCCTGGGCCTCGACCAGGTTCAGGTCAAGGCGGGCTCCGTTGCCGACCTGACCGTGTTCGACGCGTCCG
Source organism: Collinsella sp. (assembly GCA_048500675.1). Classification (GTDB taxonomy): domain Bacteria; phylum Actinomycetota; class Coriobacteriia; order Coriobacteriales; family Coriobacteriaceae; genus Collinsella. Next base: position 86,044 of record DBFSAO010000049.1, on the reverse strand, counting down.
CCACCTGGACGGTTGGCGAGGACGGTTACGAGTCGCGCGCCGAGAACTCCGGTTTTGCCGGCCGCACGCTCACCGGTCGTGCCACCGATGTGTTTGTCGGCGGTAAGCAGACGCTTGCCGACGGCTGCATCTGCTAGCATAGCCTTATCGCTTTTGTGCGCGGCGCCCTTGCGGTGCCGCGCTTTCTGTTCGTTTTGACCATGCAACCGCATGGGGGATTGGAGCGTCTATGCCCACACCTTCCACTGCACGCATGCACGACTTCGAGGTCGTCTCGAACCAGGAGATCGCCGATGGCATCTTCTCGCTCGTCATCTCGGCCCCCAAGCTTGCAAGTGCGCTCAAGCCCGGTCAGTTTGTGAACATCGCCGTACCCGGCGATGCGTCCTCGCTGCTTCGCGTGCCCCTGAGCTACTACCGCGTCGACGCCGAGGCCGGCACCGTCGAGCTGTGGTACGCCGTCGTGGGCGACGATACCCGTCGTTTGTCCCAGATGGGCCCTGGCTCCACCTCTAACCTGCTGGGCCCCGGTGGCCGTGGCTGGATGGTACCCGAGGGCACCAGGAAGGCCCTGCTCGTCGCCGGTGGCATCGGCGTTCCGCCTGTGCTGTGTCTTGCCGGTATGCTTGCCGAGCAGGGCGTGGATGTTGACGTGTGCCTGGGCTTTGGCACCGCTTCCAAGGCCGTGGGTGTCGATGAGTTCCGCGCGCTGGGCGCCACGGTCAACGTTTGCACCGACGACGGCTCGCTCGGCTCGCACGGTTTTTGCACCGATCCTGCCGCCGAGCTGCTCGGCGAGGGCGGCTACGACTACGTCGCCAGCTGCGGCCCCGCTGTCATGATGAAGAAAGTCGCCGCCGCTGCCGCCGAGGCCGGTGCGTACTGCGAGGTGTCGCTTGAGCGCATGATGAGCTGTGGCTTTGGCGCCTGCAACACCTGCAATGTCGAGACGGTCGACGGTATGAAGGGCGCTTGCATGTGCGGCCCCGTGTTCGATGCTTCCAAGGTGGTGGTCTTCTAGTGGGTACCGTGAACATGGCCGTCGATTTCGGCGGCGTCAAGATGCAAAACCCCATCAACACCGCAGCCGGTACCTTTGGCTACGGCTGGCAGTTCCAGAACTTCTTTGATGTTTCCCAACTGGGCGCCATCACCACCAAGGGTTGCGCAGCCGAGCCCTGGCCCGGTAACCCCGCGCCCCGCATGGCCGAGATCCCCGGCGGTATGATCAACTCCGTGGGCCTTCAGAACCCCGGCGTGGCCGCCTTTGCTCGCGAGTCCGGTCCGTGGCTCGAGCAGCTCTCCAAGGACGGCTGCCAGGTCATCTGTCAGGTTGCCGGCCACTCCGTTGACGAGTTTGTCCGCGCACTCGAGATGTATGTCGAGCTGTGCCCCTGGGCTGCCGGCTACGAGATCAACGTGAGCTGCCCCAATATCGCCGCCGGCGGTGCCGCCATGGGCTCCACGCCCGAGGGCGCCTCTTCCGTTATGGCTGCCTGCCGCAAGGTGACCGATAAGCCGCTGTTCGTGAAGATGGCGCCGGTCAACGTCGCCGAGATCGCCAAGGCCCTCGAGGCTGCCGGCGCCGACGGCCTTTCGGTCATCAACTCCATTCAGGGCATGGCCATCGACGTCCATACCCGCAAGTCCCGCGTGGCCAAGCCCAAGGGCGGCCTTTCGGGCCCGCTGTGCCACCACATCGCCGTGCGCATGGTCTGGGAGGTTGCCCAGGCCGTCGATATCCCCATCAACGGTGTCGGCGGTGTCATGACCGGTGAGGATGCGGCTGAGTTTATCCTGGCCGGTGCCACCTGCGTGTCGGTCGGCATGGCCAACTTCGTCGATCCGTGCGCTTCGCTCAAGATCGCGCATGAGCTCGAGGCCTGGGCCGAGTCCCAGGGCGTAAAGGACATCAACGAGCTGGTAGGTGCTTTCGAATGCTAGAGACCGATGCCCGCGACCGCGTAATCGTCGCCCTCGACTGCGATCGTGAACGTTCGCTCGAGCTCGCCCACGAGCTTTCGGGCCATGCCGCCTGGCTCAAGGTTGGCATGACGCTCTATTACGCTGAGGGCCCCGAGATCGTCAAGACCTTTAAGGACCTGGGCTTTAAGGTCTTCCTTGACCTTAAGTTCCATGATATTCCGCATCAGGTTCGCGGTGCTGCCCGTTCGGCCTCGCTTGCCGGTGCCGACCTGCTTTCGGTCCACGGCCTGGGCTCGGGTGCTATGCTCGCTGCCTGCCGCGAGGGTGCCGAGGAGGCGCGTGAGGACCGCGCCAAGCTCGTCGCCATCACCGTGCTCACGAGCATGAATCAGGATGCCTTGAGCGAGGTCGGCGTCGAGTCTCCCGTGGCCGAGGAGGCCGCCCGCTTGGCAAAGCTTGCTCAGGCCAATGGCATCGATGGCATCGTGTGCTCACCGATGGAGGCTCACGACATGCGTGAGCTGCTGGGTCCTGATGCCCTGATCGTGACTCCGGGTGTGCGTCCGGTGGGTGCCGCCCTTGGTGACCAGTCCCGCGTGGCGACGCCTTCCCAGGCTATCGAGCGTGGCGCAAGCCACATTGTGGTGGGCCGTCCCATCACCGGTGCCGACGATCCGGTTGCCGCCTTTGACGCCATCGTCGCCGAGCTGGTCGAAAACGTCGCGTAAAAGATTCCCCTAAGTCACCACTTTTGGGTCTCATTAGCACAAAATAGCCCCTGTGCCTGCGTAAACTTTCCCATCCTTTGTGTGGAATCGCAGGTCAGGGGCTTAACTTTGGGCGCAGTATATTGCACTTTTTGCGGGTATCGTCTAACCTATGGAGCCGCGATTAGGCTTTTTGTGCGTTCTACGTGCTAAAATGCCAATTATTGAATCAGATATAACCCAACTATTTGGAGGTACGAATGGCACTCCCTCAGCTTACCGACGAGCAGCGCAAGCAGGCTCTTGAGAAGGCTGCTGCCGCACGTCACGCCCGCGCTGAGCTTCGCGAGCAGATCAAGAAGGGCGAGAAGTCCCTCGAGTCCGTGCTCAACTCCGATGACCCCATCGCTTCCCGCATGAAGGTTTCCACCCTCATCGAGTCTCTCCCCGGTTATGGCAAGGCCAAGGCCGCCAAGATCATGGAGGAGCTCGGTATCTCCGCTACTCGTCGCGTCCAGGGCCTCGGCGTCCGTCAGCGCGAGCAGCTCCTCGAGCAGCTGACCAAATAAGTGAGCGCTCAGGATTCCAAGCTCTTTGTGATTTCTGGACCGTCAGGCGCAGGCAAGGGTACGCTCGTCACTCGTGTGCGCGAGCGCCGCTCGAACCTGGGTCTGACGGTTTCGGCTACCACGCGAGCACCACGCAAAGGTGAGGTCGACGGCGTCAACTACTTTTTTCTGACGCGCGAGGAGTTCGACCGCCGCGTGGCAAACGGTGAGTTTGTTGAGTGGGCCGAGGTCCACGGTAACTGCTACGGCACGTTGGTGAGCGAGGTCACATCCAAGCTCGCCTCGGGCTCGTCTCTGATTTTGGAGATCGATGTCCAGGGCGCCCTGCAGGTGAAGGAGCGTTTCCCCGAGGCCGTGCTGATCTTTATCAAGCCGCCTTCGCTTGAGGTGCTCCGCGAGCGTCTAGTCGGTCGCGGTACCGAGACGCCCGAGACGATTGAGCTGCGTATGGCAAACGCCGCCGATGAGCTTGCCCTTGCCGACCGCTACGACGACGTCGTGGTGAATGACGATCTCGACCGCGCGACCGATGAGCTCGTTCGCGTTCTCGATATGCATGAAAGGATCTGAGGTCCGTGTCCGTTGTAAAGCCTTGCATTGACGATCTTCTGGAGAAGACCGATCACAACCGCTTCCTGCTCGCTTCGCTTGCCTCCAAGCGCGCCTGCGACATCAATAGCATGCTGCGTGGCCAGCACAACCGCGTGCTTGCCGTCCAGGATGTCGATGACATCACCATCGGGCTTTCCGGTGCCGATACCATCTCGATGGCTATGGACGAGATTGTCGACGGCGACATCTCTTACGACGAGGCCCGTTACGAGAAGGCGCTCGGCCACAAGGTTGCTGAAGCCTAAATGGCGGCTCGCGTCTGCCTAGTCCACTATCACGAGGTTGGGCTGAAGGGCAAGAACCGCGCACATTTTGAGCATATCCTCATGGATAACATCAAGGCGGCCTTGGCCGCCTTTTCCGTGAACGCCGTGTCTCGAATTTCCGGTTATATCCTCGTGACCTTTAACGAGCATCAGGCCGACGAGGCGGCGCGTGTCATCCGCACCGTCCCCGGCGTTGCCCGTGTGTCTTTGGCGTATCACACCAACCGCGACCCGCAGGAGTACTGCGCCGCCGCTGTGAAGGCGCTGCGCGAGTTTGGTTCCTTCGATTCGTTTAAGGTGCACGCCAAGCGCTCCAATACTGACTATGAGCTCACCTCGATCGATATCAATCGACAGGTTGGCGAGGTGCTGTGTGAGGCGTTTCCCGATAAAAAGGTCCAGATGCACGACCCCGACGCGATGGTGCACGTTCTGGTGGTTCAGGGTAGTGTCTACGTGTATGCGCGCTCCGAGCGCGGCGTTGGCGGCCTTCCGGTGGGTTCTGCCGGCAAGGTCGTGACGCTGCTGTCGTCGGGTATCGATTCTCCGGTGGCGACTTGGATGCTCGCGCGTCGCGGCGCGGTCTGCGTGCCGGTGCATTTCTCCGGTCGTCCGCAGACGCCCGATACGAGCGAGTATTTGGTGCAGGATATCATCCGTGCGCTTGAGCCGGGTGTCCAGATCGGCCGCCTGTACGTGGTGCCGTTTGGCGACTGCCAGCGTGAGATTTCGGTCACCTGTCCCAGTAACCTGCGCGTGATCATGTATCGCCGCATTATGTATTCGGTTGCCGAGCGCATTGCACACATCGAGGGTGCCAGGGCCATCGTTACGGGCGAATCGCTTGGGCAGGTTGCCTCCCAAACGCTTGAGAACATCATGGCCGTCAACGAAGCCGTGAAGATTCCCGTGTTCCGTCCTCTCATCGGTTCGGACAAACAGGAGATCATCGCACGCGCCGAGGAGATCGGTACGTTCGATATCTCGACTGAGGCCGCTCCCGACTGCTGCACGCTGTTTATGCCGCGCCGTCCCGAGACGCACGCTAAACTCGATGCCGTGCATGAGGCCTGGGAACTGTTTGATCACGAGGAGATGATTGAGCGTCTGCTCAAGCAGACCGAGTACATCGACTTCGAGAGCAACACGTACAAGGCCCCTAAGACCTTAAAACGCAAACATTCTGAGCTTGCTCCGCGTGAGATTTACCAAGATCACGAGTAAATTTGTGCATAGACCGACGATGCGCCTGCATCGTCGGTCTTTTGCTATCTGGGCATTTTGCGGCTAAGTGTTCATTTGCTGACGTGTGCCTGAATAAACGGGCACATTTGCGCAAGGTTTTGGTTAACTTTTGGTTTGACCGCGAAAACCGGTGTGGACGTGCGGAAGCTGCGGCGTTCGTTTCCTGACACGATGGTGTTGGGAGGTTTTGCTATGGCGCAGCGCGAACAACACGAACGAGTCAAAAAGATGGACCGCTGGGCGGGCAAACTGCTCGGTCATAAGGCAGTGGTGATGGCGATACTGGTCGTCATTACGATGGCGAGTGGACTGGCAATGGCGAACTTTGGCGGCGGTGCCGGCGGTGTGTCGTTTGAGCGCACTGATGGTTCGGGCACGTTAGTGGAGCCGGGATCCGGCGATGCTTCGAGTGGAAAGACGTCTGAAGGCTCTTCGCCTAAGGCGTCTGCCGCGGCAGAGGTCTATGTCGATGTTGATGGCGCCGTGGTGTCACCCGGTGTATATCGCCTCAAAGACGGGGCGCGGGTGGCTCAGGCGATTGATGCCGCCGGCGGGCTGGCGCCCGAAGCAGACGTTACGGGGCTTAATCGTGCATCCAAGGTCACTGATGGACAAAAAATTCACGTTCCAACGGTAGGGGAGCAGGTGTCCATTGCGGAAGCCGGTGTTGATGGTGGGACTTCCGCATCATCAGGCGTCGGTGGCGCAACAGGCCTAGTAAACATTAATACGGCAAGCTCGGCAGAGCTGCAGACGCTCTCGGGAATCGGTCCCTCAATGGCACAGTCGATTATCGATGAGCGGACAAAGAACGGTGCTTTTGCTTCGGTTGACGATCTGATGCGCGTGTCGGGAATCGGCGAGAAGAAGCTTGCCAAAATCAAAGATTGCATCTGCGTATGAGTGCGACCGAGCGAGAGCACGTGATGCCTCCGCGGCCCCTGATTCCGTGGACGATGGCCCTGTGTGCCGGCATGTGCGTGAGCTGCGCCTTGGTGCTCAGCATAGCCGCTGATGCGCTGCTGAGGGAGCGGGCGACGGCGGTCGGGCCGCTATGGGCCATTCCCGTTGCGGCAGCGGTTTTCGTTGTGCTGGCTCACTCTTGTGCGAGGCTTGCCCCTTTGAAGCGGTGGCTGTATGCCGCGTCCGTCGGTCTCATAGCGGGTGCGGTCGTTTCGGCGTGGTGGGCCGTGGGTGCGCTCAACGCCTCGAAGACGCTCGACGGTCGAGCGGCAAGCAGTCTCGAGTTTGTCGTGCAGGGTGACCCATCCATAAATGACGACGTGTATTCCTATACCTGCGAGGCACGCTCGGACGGTAAGAACTTGGCAACGGTTCGCCTATCGTGTGACCGTGAGTTCAAGGTCGGGGCGCACGTGCGTGTTATCGGTCGCGTGTCACGTTTTGAGAACGATGCGTATGGACGATCGCGCGTGCTTCGAGGCGAGGAGCGCAAGGTTAAAGCCGTTCGAGTCGTGTCGGTCGATGAGGGCTCTCCGGTGCCGCTGCTTCGGCTGAGAAATGGGCTGCTTGCGTCCATCGCGCCTGCGACCGACCCGGCGCGTGCGCTCATAGCCGGTGTCGTCTGCGGTCGTTCGGCCGAGCTGCGCGCCCAGCCGGCGGGCGACTGGTTTTCGGTGACGGGAACGGCGCATCTTATCGCAGTCTCGGGCAGCCATTTGGCTATCGTGGGGTTTGTAATCGAGGGCGTATTGCAAAAGACTCGGTGCTCACGTGGTCTTCAGCGGGCGATATTGGCGATAACGCTTGTGGGCTACGCTGCCTTTACGGGCGCGTCTCCCTCGGCCGTGCGCGCGTGCTGCATGGTGTTCGTGACGCTTGTCGTAAACGGCGCGGGGCGTCGTCGGCACGGCCTTTCGGCACTCTTCGTAACCATGTCCATCTTTGTGCTACTGCGGCCGACGGTGCTGTTCGAGATGGGCTTTCAGCTTTCATGCGCCAGCGTCTTAGCCATTCTGTGCTTTTGTCCCTATGCGACCTACGCGTTGGGTGAGCTAGGTGTGCCATCAGGCGTTGCCAGCGTGCTTTCCGTCACGCTGTGCTCGCAACTGGCGACACTTCCCATTGCAATTCCTGCCTTCGGTACATTCTCGCTCATTGCTCCGTTTGCAAATGCGGTCATCGGTCCGGTGGTGAGCGTTCTGCTCGCTGTGTCGATCGCGCTGGCTCCCTTTTCGCTCGTGGGACCGTTGCGGACTTGTGCGCTCGTTGTGCCCATGATTGCCGCCCGTTGCGCGCTGTTCTTCGAGCAGCTGTTTGCCGCCGTGCCGGGTGCATCCGTGGGCGTGCCGACCGATAGCATGTGGATTTACCTAGTGCCGTGTTTGCTGGCGGTTCTGCTGGTCTGGTGGCCGCGTCCCCGTGTACGTCCTATGGCGGTGGGGCTTGCATGCCTGGTGCTCTTGGCTGCGATTCCGTACGTCTATTGGGATCGATTTGCTCCGCCTTCGGTGACGGTGCTCGATGTGGGCCAGGCCGATGCGATTCTTATCCGCCAGGGCGGCACAGTAGCGCTCGTCGACTGTGGGCTCGACGAGCGTGTGGTGGCGGCGTTGGTTCGCAATAACGTGCACCATATCGATGCCGTCTTTGTGACGCATTGGGATGAGGACCACTGGGGTGGTCTGCCTGCCGTGCTCGAACAGTTTTCGGTCGGAACGATTGCCGTGGCGGCGGATGCGCTGGAGGATGCTCCTGCCGAGGTATTGAACCGACCTGGCGTGGAGTATCGGCAGGTGCGCCGTGGGGATACGGTCGATATCGGCTCATTTTGCGCCCGCGTGATGTGGCCATTCGAGTCCGTGGATGGCGAGGGAAATGAGGACTCGCTTGTCCTGTTGCTCTCTTATGTTCAGGAAGGCAAGGGCCTGCGCATACTTCTCACCGGTGATGCCGAGCTCGACCAAGAGCGGGAATTCGTGCAGGAGGTGGGGGATATCGATGTCCTTAAACTTGGGCATCACGGCTCCAAGGTTTCAGTCGATGGCGAGTTGCTGGACGTCCTGAAGCCCGAGGTTTCCCTCGCAAGCGCCGGTGAGGGGAATCGATACGGCCATCCGTCCGATGCCTGCATCGATGCCGTTAAGGAAGCGGGTGGTGTGTTCGCGTGTACCATCGAACACGGCGACATTACCGTCACACCGACTGCGAATGGCTTTGCGATGCGATGCCAGCGACCGTGACGACGTCGTTGGCGCGCGGTGTGCCCCTGGGCTAAAATGGCACGGTACGAATTCGAGGGTCTGCGAGAGGGGAGCGCAATGTCCGAAACCGGTTTGCTGCCGGCATATCTGATCGTCGGTACCGACGGAGTTAAGCGCGACCACGCCGTCTCGCGTATGAAAGCGCGTCTGGAAAAATCGGGTATGGTCGAGTTCAACCTCGACGAGCGAGACATGACCAAGGACCCCGATATCGAGTCCATTATCGGATCGCTCAACACCTTTCCGATGGGCAGCGAGTTTCGTCTGGTAATCCTCGATGGCTGCTCAAAGCTCGCCAAGGCGGTCTCGGAGCCGCTCGTTGGGTATCTGGCGAGTCCCAGCCCAACAACGGTCTGCCTCATCATCGCCGACTCACTTGCCAAGAATACGCGCCTGTATAAGGCAATCGCCAAGATCGACAAGAAGGCTATCGTCGATTGCTCGGGTACCAAGCGCTGGGAACTGCCGCGCCGTGTTCAGCAGATGGCGACGCAGCGCGGTAAGTCGATTTCGACGGCGGCCGCCGAGGAGCTCGTCTCGCGTTCGGGCGAAAACACGCGCATGCTCGATAACGACTTGGCTAAGCTTGCCCAGATGGTCGAGTCGCCCCAGATTGAACTTGCCGATGTTGAGCGCTGGATTGTACGTACGGCCGAGGTCCAACCCTGGGACTTCCTCAACGCCGTCTCGGCTCGCGATATGCGGCGTTCGCTCGAGCTCTTTAAGCTCCTGCCCTCCAAGAGCTACGTGTGGACTTACACATTGCTGTGCGGTCGCATTCGCGAGCTTATCGTCGCCAAGGCGCTCGACGCGCGTGGGCAGGGTCGCGTGCTGGCCGCAACGCTCAAGCTCCAGTCCTGGCAGGTCAAGAATCACCTTACCTGGGCGCGTCGTTTTTCGATGACCGAGCTCGTCGCAGCGCTCGAGGGTGCCGTTGATGTGGAGCTCGCGCTCAAGGGTTCGGCAGATTCTGAGACCGCGCTTTTGCTCTGGATTACGAACATCTTGAGAAAATCGTGATGATACCTGCCTATTTGACAAATTCGTTCTATCCCTTTGAGGAGGAGCGTGCTATAGTAGGCGCTTGCATGACCTCACCGTGTCTCAGAGGTGTCATACATTTTTTTGCAAGGAACTCGAAAGGAACTCCAGAAGTGGCAAACATCAAGTCTCAGAAGAAGCGTATCCGCACCAATGAGGCAGCTCGCATGCGTAACAAGGCTGTCAAGTCCGAGCTCAAGACGCTGACCAAGCACGTCCAGTCCGCCGTCGCCGAGGGCGACGCCGAGAAGGCCCAGGCTGCCCTCAAGACCGTCACCAAGCGTCTCGACATGGCTGCCGCCAAGCATGTTATCCACAAGAACCAGGCTTCCAACCGCAAGTCCGGTCTTGCCAAGCTCGTGAACAGCATCAACGCCTAAGTTGTAAATTTCACACCACACAGATTACGCGCATAAATGGAGCCTGTTTTATGGAACAGGCTCCATTTTTTGTACCGCTCGGGTAAGATAGTCCGCATGAATACTTCAATTGACATTTCCTACATCCGCAACTTCTCGATCGTTGCGCACATCGACCATGGTAAGTCCACGATCAGTGACCGCATCCTCGAGCTCACCCATACCGTCGACGAACGCGACATGGAGTCGCAGCTGCTCGACACCATGGATATCGAGCGCGAGCGCGGCATTACGATCAAGTCCAATGCCGTCCGCGTTTCCTATGACGCCGACGATGGTGAGACGTATCAGTTCAATCTGATCGATACGCCGGGCCACGTGGACTTTACCTATGAGGTCTCGCGCTCGCTGGCAGCCTGTGAGGGCGCGGTACTCGTTGTCGACGCCACGCAGGGCGTCGAGGCGCAGACCGTTTCCAACGCGACGCTCGCCATGAACGCCAATCTGGACATTGTGCCGGCCATCAACAAGATCGACCTGCCCTCGGCCCATCCCGATGAGGTTAAGACCGAGATCGAGGATGACCTGGCGATCCCTGCCGATGATGCTGTGTGCGTCTCGGGCAAGACCGGCGAGGGCATTCACGATCTGCTGGAGTCCATTGTCTTTTTGATTTCGCCGCCTAAGGGCGATGCAAACGCTCCGCTCAAAGCGCTCATTTTGGATTCGTACTTTGACGAGTATCGCGGTGTGGTGGCTACGGTGCGCGTCTTCGATGGTTCCATCAAAAAGGGCGATACCCTGCTTATGATGCAAGCCAAGGGCGACTTTTTGGTCGACGGCGTGGGCGTCAAGCGTCCTGCCGAGACCCCGGTCGACGCGCTGACGGTCGGCGAGGTCGGATATGTGGTCACGGGCTTGAAGGATCCCGAGGCCGTTCGCGTGGGCGATACCCTTACGTGGGCGTCGAACCCCTGCCCCGAGCCGCTTCCCGGTTATCGCGAGGCCAAGCCCATGGTCTATACGGGCCTGTTCCCGATCGACAACAAGGACTACGAGAACCTGCGTGACGCGCTCGATAAACTGCACGTCAACGACCCGTCGTTGGTGTGGGAGCCCGAGACCTCGGTGGCGCTCGGCTTTGGCTTCCGCGTGGGCTTCCTGGGCCTGCTGCACATGGAAGTCGTCAAGGAACGCCTGGAGCGCGAGTTCAACCTGGACCTCATTGCCACGAGTCCCTCGGTTGACTATCACGTCTACAAGACCGACGGCGAAATGATCGATGTCCGCAGTCCGCAGGACCTTCCCGAGGCCACACGCATCGATCGTATCGAGGAACCCTACCTCAAGGCAAAGATCATCTGCCCGCCTGAGTACACGGGTGCCGTCATGCAGCTCGCCATCGAGCACCGCGGCGTCACAACCGACATGATCCACCTGACGAGCAAATCGGTCGAGATGCGCTTCGATATGCCGCTCGCCGAGCTCATCTTGGACTTCTTCGATCAGCTCAAGAGCCGCACCAAGGGCTATGCCTCGCTCGACTACGAGTTCAACGAGTACCGTCCCTCCGAGCTCGTGAAGCTCGATATTTTGCTTTCGGGCGACGAGGTGGACGCGCTTTCGTTTATCGTCCATAAGGACAAGGCATATGGCCTGGCCCGTGGCCTGTGCGACAAGCTCAAGGAGATCATCCCGCGTCAGCTGTTCGAGGTGCCCATCCAGGGTGCTATCGGCAACAAGATCATCGCCCGTTCCACCGTCAAGGCGCGTCGCAAGGACGTTCTTGCTAAGTGCTACGGCGGCGATATCTCGCGTAAGCGCAAGCTGCTCGAGAAGCAGAAAGAGGGCAAGAAGCGTATGAAGGCCATCGGATCGGTCGAGGTCCCGCAGGAGGCGTTTATGGCGATCCTCAAGGTGGACGAGTAGGTCCATGGCGCTTTCTGAATACAGCAAGCGGCTGCTGGGTGCCTATGCCGAGCAGCCGTTCCTTATGGCTCCCATGGCGGGCGTGACCGACCCCGCCTATCGCATCATGTGTCGCCGCCGCGGTGCCAACCTTGCCTACAGCGAGATGGTGAGCGTGGCGGGTCTTGCCTATGCCAGCAACAAGACCTGGCGCCTGGTGCTACCGGCCGACGAGGAGCAGCAGATTTGCGTGCAGCTCTTTGGCTCCAAGCCCGATCAGTTTGCGAGCGCCGTCGCCGCCGTCGAGGAGCGCGTTGGCGATCGCCTGTCGCTCATCGATATCAATATGGCATGCCCCGCCCGCAAGGTTGTCACCAAGGGCGAGGGTTCGGCGCTCATGCGCACGCCCGACCTGGCCGAGAAGATCGTCGAGGCCACGGTGGGCGCGGCGCACGTGCCCGTGACCGTCAAGATTCGCAAGGGCTTTTATGCCGAGGACCGTAATGCCGCGACATTTGCCCAGATGCTTGAGAGTGCAGGGGCTGCCGCAGTCGCCGTGCATGGTCGTTGCGCCACGCAGCTCTACACGGGCCAGGCCGATTGGTCGGTCGTCGATGAGGTTGCCGACGCTGTCGAGATTCCCGTGATTGGTTCGGGCGATGTGTTCTCGGCCGAGGACGCTGCTGAGCATCTGCACGGCTCGGGTGCCAGCGCGGTGTTTATCGCGCGCGGCATCTACGGCAATCCGTGGGTGTTCGGCGATGCCCGAGCCCTTGCACTCGATGGCACGCCGGTTCCTTCTCACTCCTCGGTTGAGCGCCTGGAGGCTCTGCGTGAGCACCTGACGTTGACGCACGAGCTTCTGCCGCTCATGTCGCGTGCTCGCACGTACGCAAGCTGGTACTTAAAGGGCATGCCCCATGCCGCCGCCTGGCGCGCTCAGGTGGTGCGTTGCTCTACGTACGAGGAGTTCATGTCGCTGGTCGATGATATCGAGCGCGACGTGGTGGCCTGCGAGGCCGCGCTTGCCGCCGGCGAGTCGGTGCCTGCTCATCCGCTGGAGGCCTAACGGTGGCCGTTACCGCGCTGTACGTGCACGTGCCGTTTTGCGCTCAAAAGTGCCGGTACTGCGACTTTGACTCGCGCAGCTTTGCTGCGTGTGATTTGGATGCCGCGCTCGATTCGTATTTTGAGCAGTTGTATGCGCGCCTCGATTCCTTTGGCGACGCCGGGGCGCTTGCGCAGGTCCGCACGGTCTATACTGGCGGCGGCACGCCATCGCTGGCAGGGGAGCGCCTGGTGGAACTTGCCCGGCGTATCTCCATGTGGTGCAAACCCGTTGAATTTACTTGCGAAGCCAATCCTGAGTCCCTGACCGCTGAGCTCGCCACCGCGCTTGCCGAGGCGGGTGTCACGCGCATCTCTCTGGGCGTGCAAACCCTCGACAATACCGAGCTGGCCGCTATTGGCCGCATTCACGATGCTAATCGGGCACTTGCGGCTATCGCGACGGTGAAGGATGCTGGCCTCGATGTGTCGTGCGACCTGATGTGCGGCCTTCCCGGGCAGACGGCCGCAAGCTGGCGGAGCACGCTCGATGTCGTGTTGGCGGCGGCGCCTCATCATGTGTCGGTCTACCCGCTCACGCTCGAGGAGGGCACGCCACTCTATCGCATGGCGTGCCGTGACGAGTCGCTCGAGCCCGACGAGGATTTTCAGGCTTCGTGCATGGACGCGGCGCGTGAGCGCCTGGGTGCGGCCGGCTATCATCCGTATGAGGTGGCAAGCTACGCGCTCGATGGCCATGAGTGCGCCCATAACATTGCCTACTGGACCGGACGGGGCTACCTGGGCCTGGGTCGTTCTGCCGCGGGCATGCTCGACGACGAGGATTTCGACCGTCTTGCAGGCTTGTTCCCCGGCGTGTCTTCTCGGGGCGATGCGTACCGCGTGCGTCTGGTGCAACGTGACGATGACGCGACGGCGTTCGAGGCCGAATATCTGTCGCAGCGTGAGGCTGTCGCCGAAGACTTGATGCTCGCTTGTCGCATGACGCGCGGTGTTGCGTCCGACCTGTTGGCTCGTGCAGCTTGCGTCATCCCAACGGGCGAGCTGGCAGCTGCCTGCGATCGCGCGCTCGAATTGGGTCTTGCCACTTGGGTGCCCGAGACGCTCTGGGGTCATGAGGGACCCTTCACTACGGCAGATGTCGTCGCGGGCCATGTTCGAGCTCGTCTGGCGCCGACCCATCTGGGCTGGCTCGATGGAAATGTTCTGTTCGAGCTGTTTTGGGATCTAGCTTAGGCCGCTCGGGTAGAATTACCGGAATATATACGCTGCTGTGAGCAGGAGGTTGCCGCGCATGGCGACGATGAACGAAAAAGATTACTACGAGATTCTGGGTGTCTCCAAGGACGCCACCTCGCGTGATATTCAAAAGGCCTTCCAGCAAAAGGCCCGTAAGCTCCATCCGGACGTCAATAAAGAGCCGGATGCCGAGGAAAAGTTTAAAGAGGTTTCCGAGGCCTACGCCGTGCTTTCGGATGAGCAAAAACGTGCGCGCTACGACGCCATGCGTTCTGGCAATCCCTTTGCCGGTGCTCCTACGGCTTCGCCCTATGGCGGCGGCTACGCCGGCAGCACGGGCTATGGCAATCCCTTTGAGGGCGGCTTTCCCTTTGGTGGCGCCTGGGGCCAGCAGCGTCGCGGCCAGGCTGCCTACAATCCCGAGAACGGCGCCAACGTGGTCGTCGATATCAAACTCGACGCCAAGGAGGCCAAGGGCGGTGCCCGCAAGACCGTCCGCTACACGCGCTTCGATACCTGTAGCAACTGCGGCGGCTCGGGCTCCGTTTCGTCTGAGCATGCCCATACCTGCCCGAGCTGCGGTGGCCGCGGCCACATCGACGTTGACCTGTCCTTCCTGTTTGGTGCGGGCACGTTCCAGTCGGTCTGCCCCGAGTGCGGCGGTTCCGGTAAGGTCGTGGCCGACCCCTGCCCCGATTGCGGTGGCAGCGGGCGAACCCGTGTGACCTCCGAGCAGACGATTGAGTTTCCTGCCGGCACGCACGATGGCGACGAGGTCCGCATTGGCGACATGGGTCATGCTGGCACCAACGGTGCCGCGGGCGGCGACCTGGTCGGCCGCGCCCATGTTGAGGCCGAGCGCTTGGAAGGCAAAGCTCGTACTGGCTTTTACCTGATGGGCATTGTGGCGCCGTTTTTGGTGCTGTCGGCCATCTCGGGCGTGTTCTCGGCCTTTGCCGTGATGTGCTTTATTCCGTTTACCATGGGCCTGTTCATGGTGCTTTCGGACGGTGTGCTTCATCGCAGCCTGCTGTGGTGGAAGCGCGGTGCGATGCAGTTTGCCAACGGTTTTGCCAACGGCTTCATGTTCGCGCTCGTGTCGGTTTGGTTCGCGAGCTGCTCGCAACGGGCCATGCTTTCGCCGTATCAAATGCAATAACATCAAACCCTTTGTTTGCGGTCGGCCCAGCTTGGGTATAGGACGCACTGTGACAATAATGAAAGTCGGAAGGATTCGGTCGTGTCGGAAAATAGGGATTACTACGAGGTGCTTGGCGTCGACAGGGATGCCGACGCGCGGACGATTAAGCGTGCGTTTTTAAAGAAGGCCCGTACCGTACATCCGGATGTTTCGGACGATCCCGAGGCCGAGGCCAAGTTCAAGGAGCTCAACGAGGCCTATTCCGTTCTTTCCGATGAGCAGAAGCGTGCTAACTACGACCGTTACGGCACCGCGGACGGCCCCGGTGGCTCTGGTTATGTCGACATCAACGATATCTTTGGTGGCATGGGCATGGACGACCTGTTCTCGTCGTTTTTTGGCGGCGGTGCCGGCGGTGGCGCCCGCAGCCGTCGTGAGCGTCGTCGCGGACGTGACATGGCCATCTCGCTTTCGGTGACGCTCGAGGAGGCGGCGCTCGGCTGCAAAAAGACGATCAGCTATGATCGCCTTGCTCCTTGCGAGGACTGCAACGGTACCGGTAGGGCCGAGGGTGCACAGGAAAAGCAGTGCGGCCGCTGCCACGGTACGGGCTACGTCACGACGGTTCAGCGATCGTTTTTGGGCCAGGTTCAGTCTTCCTCGCCTTGCCCCGACTGCCATGGCGAGGGCACGGTTATCGACCATCCCTGCGAGACCTGCGACGGTCAGGGCCGCACGCCTTCGCACGAAAAGATCGACATCGATATTCCCGCCGGCGTTTCGACCGGTCGCCAGCTGCGTGTGAGCGGCTTTGGTGAGGCCGGCCTTCGCGGCGAGCCTTCGGGCGACCTGATTGTCAACGTGCGCGTTGCCGACCATGAGCGCTTTAAGCGCAACGGTGATGACCTGTACCTGGTGAGCGATATCTCGATTGCGCAGGCTGCGCTCGGCTGCGAGATCGAGGTCGAGGGCATTATGCCCGACGAGGTCGTTAAGGTGACGGTTCCCGCCGGCGCCCAGTACGGCGACACCGTGAGCGCCAATAATTACGGCATGCCGCGCATTGGCGGTGGCGGTTCGCGTGGCCGCCTGATCGTGCAACTGCGCGTGGTCGTTCCCACCAATCTTTCCAATAAGCAACGCGAGCTGCTCCGTGCTTTTGCCGATGAGATGGGCGATGACGTCGCTTCCGGTAAGAAGTCGGTGACCGACCGTATCAAGAGTGCCCTCGACGATATCCTCGATTAAGGAGCCCGCGTGCTCGCACCCCATATTTCCGTCGTCAACCTCGGCTGCCGTGTCAACCGGGTTGAGTCTGACCGTATCACTGCCGATCTTATGCGCCTGGGCTTTGCTATGGTGGAGCCCCACGATGCCGATCTGATCGTCATTAACACCTGTGCCGTTACGGGCGAGGCCGAGGCCAAGACCCGTAAGGCCGTCCGTCATGCGCTGGCCCATCCAAACGAGCCCTATGTGGTCGTGACCGGATGCGTGGTCAATTTGCATCCCGAGGAGCTGTTGGAGCTTTCGGATCGCGTGATTGCCGAGCCGTCTAAGATCGATGTCGCCGAACGTGTCTGCGAGGTGCTGGGCGT
The DNA here is from genome assembly GCA_048500675.1 of Collinsella sp. Taxonomy (GTDB): domain Bacteria; phylum Actinomycetota; class Coriobacteriia; order Coriobacteriales; family Coriobacteriaceae; genus Collinsella. The sequence goes on along the minus strand of DBFSAO010000049.1, from coordinate 69,141 downwards.
TGAGTCCGATAGCGTTCCCGCCTGCAGCGATGGTGACGTGGTCGATGCGCTCGGTCGTTCGCGGCTGGGCGTGAAGATCCAGGATGGCTGCAACCACCGCTGCACCTATTGCATCGTGTGGAAGGCCCGCGGCCCCGAGCGTTCCGTGCCCGTCGAGTCCGTTCTCGAACAGGTGCGCGAAGCCCAGGAGGCCGGCGTGCCCGAGGTGGTGCTGACCGGTGTGAACCTGGGTGCCTACGATGGCAAGAGCGCGACCGACGAGCATGTCGAAATCGATGAGCTGCTCGAGGCCATCATGGAGCGCACGACTATTGCGCATGTGCGCATTTCCTCGGTCGAACCCATGGATATCTCTGAGCGCCTGCTTAAGGTTATGGCGCGCTATCCGCAGCGTATCGCCCCGTTTTTGCACCTGCCCGTGCAGTCCGGCTGTACGGCGACCTTGCATCGCATGGGTCGTCCCTATAGTGCGGAGGCCTTTGAGGACACGGTGCGTATGATTCGCGCCAACTTGCCCCAGGCGTCTCTTTCGTGCGATGTCATCGTCGGTTTTCCTGGTGAGACGGACGAGGAGTTCGAGGAGTCGCTGGCGCTGTGCCGCCGTGTGGGTTTCTCGCGTATGCACGTGTTCCGCTATAGCAAGCGTCCCGGTACCCTTGCTGCCGACATGCCCGACCAGGTGCCGCCCGAGGTTATGGCCGAGCGCAGCCGTCGTATGCGAGACACGGCGCAGGAGCTCGCTATTGCCGATGCTCGTCGTCGCGTGGGCACTGTCGAGCGTGCCGTGCTCGAGTATGGTGACAGCCTGACGCTCGGTTCGTTCCATCATGCCCGTCTTGACGATACCTGTGGACTTACAGCCCCGTGCCTGCTCGATGTTGCTATCATCGGAGTCGATGATTCCGGCTTGGTCCATGCGCGCAGGGAGGTCCATGGAAGCCTCGAAGATTAGACTTACTGTTCCCGAGGGAATTGATCCCTCGTGCGTTTTGGGCGCCGGCGACGGCGTCCTTCGTGCACTCGAGAGCTTGGTTCGCGCCCATGTGGTCGCCCGTGGCGATAGCATCGCCGTGAGCGGTGACCCGGACGAGGTCGAACTCGTGGCTCGCTTTTTCGAACATGCTTTTCGCGAGGCGGCGGCCGGTCGTACCCTGTCTGCCGACGATGTCTCTCGCTGCCTGGCCGTCTTGCGCGATGGTGAGCACGAGGCTACGTCGCTTCGCGATGACGTGCTGCTTTCGTATCGCGGTCGCGTCATTCGCCCCAAGACGCTCGGGCAAAAGCGCTATGTGGATGCCATTCGCTCGCATACCATCACCTTTGGCTTGGGTCCTGCCGGTACCGGTAAGACCTATCTGGCCATGGCGCTCGCCGTTGCCGCGCTCAAGCGCCATGAGGTGGGCCGTTTGATCTTGACGCGTCCTGTTGTCGAGGCGGGGGAGAACCTGGGCTTTTTGCCTGGCACCCTCGAGGAAAAGATCGATCCGTACATGCGTCCGCTCTACGACGCCCTTTTTGACATGATGGATCGCGAGCGCACCGATGAGCTTATGGAGCGCGGCGTGATCGAGATCGCCCCGCTTGCCTATATGCGCGGTCGTACGCTGAGCGATGCTTTCGTGGTGCTCGACGAGGCGCAAAATACTACGCCCGAGCAGATGAAGATGTTCCTGACACGCCTTGGATTCAACTCCAAGTTCGTGATTACCGGCGACCTGAGCCAGCGCGACCTGGTGGGTCGTCGTGGTGGCTTGGCGGATGTTGAGAAGATTTTGGGCCGTGTCGACGATGTGGCGTTTGCACACCTGGAGCGCGCCGACGTGGTGCGCCATGCCCTAGTGGGTCGTATCGTTGAGGCATATGATGCTTATGATGACGTGCGCGAGCAGCGCTCGCGCGACCGAAAGGAGTCCCGTTGAGTGTATTGATCAGCAACGATGCCGAGCTCGATACGCTGCTCGACGCGCAGGAGGTGGAGCACATCTGCGAGGTTGTGCTTGCCGCCGAGGGCGTTGAACGTGAAGTCGAGATTTCCCTTTCGTATGTCGACGAGGACGAGATGCACGAGCTCAACCACGAGTGGCGTGGCATCGACCGCACCACCGATGTGCTCTCGTTTGAATGCGACTCGGCCTTTGACGAGGATATTCCCGCCGACGAGACGCTCGAGCTCGGCGATATCATCTTGGCCCCGCAGGTCATTGCCCGTCAGGCCCCCGGCTTTGGCAATAGCCCTGCCGACGAGTGCCGCCTGATGCTCGTACACGGCATGCTACACCTGCTGGGGTATGACCATATCGAGGACGACGAGGCCGAGGTCATGGAGGCCCGCGAGGACGCTATCCTGCGCGATCTGGCGCTCGAGCGCGGCGAGGACCCCAAACTCGTTCACGTCGGCCCCATCACCAATCATGCCCACGACTAGGAGCCGCTTATGATTCCCGGATCGAACAAGGACCATCCGTCCTTTTTAAAGTCGTTCTCCTACGCCATGGAGGGCTTCGTCACCGCCGTCAAGACCGAGCGCAACATTAAGGTTATGCTCGTAGCGGGCGTGTGCACCATCATTGCCGGCTGCATCGTGGGGCTCGACATTGCCGAGTGGGCCACGATTATCATCTGCTGCGGCCTGGTGATTCACGGCGAGCTGTGCAATACCGCCATGGAGGCCATCGTCGACCTGGCGACCCAGGAGCTCCATCCGCTGGCAAAACGCGCCAAGGACATCGCCGCCGCCTCGGTATACGTACTTTCAATCACCGCCGCGATTGTGGGCTTGCTGGTATTTGCCCACGCGCTCGGCTTTATTTAGAAAGGGATTCCCATGTCCGACAATATGCAGCCTATCGATGAAATTATGGACGACGAGTCCCCGGATGCTAAGGCGACCGAGGCCTATGAGGAAGTCGAGGAGTTCGACCCGTTTGAGGGCATGAGCGACGAGGAACTCGACGCCCTGTGCGACGAGGACGACAGCCTCGCGGGCTTTGGCGACGTTGAGCCCGGTTTCCGCAGTGGCTTCGTGGCCCTGGTCGGTCGTCCCAACGCCGGCAAGTCCACGCTGCTCAATGCCTGCTATGGCAAAAAGGTCGCCATCACCTCGCCGGTGGCCCAGACGACCCGCCGCCGCATGCGCGCCGTCGTCAACCGCCCCGGCTACCAGCTGGTCTTTGTCGATACTCCGGGTATCCACAAGCCCAAGGACGGTCTAGGGTCCGAGCTCAATAAAAGTGCGCTGTTCGAGCTGAACGATGTCGATGTTGTCGCGTTTTTGATTGATGCCACCAAACCGATCGGCAGGGGAGACGCCTGGGTTGCCGAGCGCGTCAGATGCGCCCGTTGCAAGAAGGTCCTGGTGCTCACCAAGGCCGATGAAGCCGACCCCGCACAGGTCATGGAGCAGCTTAAGGCCGCCCACGAGCTTATGGAATATGACGACGAGATCGTGACGTCGTCGGTCAAGAACTTTAACGTCGATGCCTTCATCGAGACCGTTGCGCACTTTTTGCCCGAGGGTCCGCGTTGGTTCCCCGAGGACATGGGTACCGACGCTTCCGATGAGACGCTCGTTGCCGAGTTTGTTCGCGAGAAGGTCTTGCGCCGCACCCGTGATGAGATCCCGCACTCCGTGGGCGTGATTTGCGATGCGCTTGAGCAGACCAAGAAGGTGCTGCGCGTGCACGCCACCATTTACGTCGAGCGCGAGGGCCAAAAGGGCATCATCATCGGCAAGGGCGGCGAGATGATCAAACATATCGGCATCGACGCCCGTCGCGACCTTGAGCGCATCTTTGGCACCCAGGTCTTTTTGGAGCTGGACGTGAAGGTCAAGGCCGGCTGGCGTGACGACGAGGCCCAGATTCGCCGCTTTGGCTATAACGCCGAGGATTAGGGACACGCGGCGCGAATGGCAGGTTCTCGTACATATCGCACGAAAGTGCTCGTGCTCGATAAGACGAAGCTCAAAGAGACGGACCTGATCCTGACGATGCTTGACGAGCGGGGTCGGCAGGTTCGTGCCGTGGCAAAGGGCGCCCGCAAACCCGGCGGACGCCTGGCTGCGCGCTGCGAGATGTTCTGTACCGTTGATCTGCTGCTTGCGCATGGACGGTCGCTCGACGTGGTTTCCCAGGCCGAGCTTATGGAGGCGCCGCTCGGCGCTGCTCCCGATTACGAGATGACATGCGCCGCAAGCGCGATCGCCGAGGTCGCGCGCGTGTGCTCGTTCGAGGACGCCGAGGACCCGTTTACCTTTGCCATAACGCAGCGAGCGCTTGCCCTGGTGGGCAGCGGGCTCGACGCGGCGCATATGGATCTACTTGTGGCGGCATATGTCTTTAAGCTGCTGTCGCACGTTGGCTATCGACCCGATTTTTCGGCCTGCGTGCTGTGCGGAGACCCCATGCTGTCGTATTTTTCGCCCCAGGCGGGCGGTCTCATGTGCGGGTCGTGCGCGTCGAGCGTTCCGGGTGCCGAGCTGGTGTCGACCGGTGAGGTCGCGTGGCTGCGCGCCCTCATGTCCATGACCTTCGATGCGCTTATGGTCGAGAGGATCGACACGCATACGGCGGCGTTCTTGCTCGGGCTTTCGCATGTGTGGGCTGCGACGCACACCGATCAGCGCCTCCGTGCGATGGAATTCATGTTGGGTCGGTGATGATGCGCAGGCACGGGCTGCTTGTGGTAACATACCGACCTGTTGGTACCTCGACCTTGGTTGCTCGCTCCACCGGCGGCTTCCCAGTCCGAGGCGAATCGAGTCGCCCGTGGGCGACGCAAAACGAAAGGTGAAACAATGACTGTTTCCAAAGAGCGCAAGGCGGAGCTGACTGCCCAGTTCGGTAACACCCCGGTCGATACCGGCAACCCCAAGGTTCAGGTCGCCATCCTGACCGAGCGCATCAAGGAGCTGACCGAGCACATGAAGTCCCACCAGAAGGACTTCCACACCCGTCGTGGCCTGCTCATGCTCGTCGGCCGTCGTCGTCGTCTTCTCTCCTACATCAAGAAGAACGACATCGTCGAGTACCGTGAGCTCATCAAGGCTCTGGGCATCCGCGACAACATCCAGTAGGATTTGTACATGCTAAGAGCGTCCTGCGCAGCGGGGCGCTCTTTTTGTGTAAGGGCGTGAACAATCACGCTCTGAAGCGTGGCGGGGGCAGGGGGCCCGCGTCACATGAGAAGCCCGCAGGCAAGGGGCCTGTGGGGTAAAGGAGAACAATGACACTCGTATCCAAGACCTTTGAGCTGTACGGCAAGACCTACACCTTTGAGTCCGGCGAGCTTGCCAAGCAGGCCACCGGCGCCTGTCTGGTCAAGCAGGGCGACACCACGATGCTCGACACCGTGGTCGTCTCCAAGGAGCGTAAGAACTACGACTTCTTCCCGCTGACCGTCGACTTCAACGAGAAGATGTACGCCGCCGGCCGCATCCCGGGTGGCTACCTCAAGCGTGAGGGCCGTCCCAGCGAGAAGGCCACGCTCACGGCCCGTATGATCGACCGCCCGATTCGTCCGAGCTTCCCGGACGGCTTCCGCAACGAGGTGCACATCGTCGCCACCTCGCTCGTCGCCGACCAGGTCAACCCCTTTGACGTCATCAACGTCATGGGTGCTTCCCTGGCAATGACGCTCGGCGGCGTGCCCTTCGAGGGCCCGCTTGCCTGCGTGCGCATCGGCCGTAACGTGGAGACCGGCGAGTTTATCGTCAACCCCACCTATGAGGAGCGCGAGAACTCCGATCTGGATCTGGAGCTGGGTGGCTCCGCCGACTTCATCTCGATGGTCGAGGCCGGCGCCGAGGAGATCTCCGAGGACGACATGCTCGCCGCCATGAAGTTTGGCCAGGAGGCCCTTGCTGCCTTCTGCCAGGCTCAGGACGAGTTTGTCGCCGAGTGGGAGCAGGTCAACGGCGCCATCGTCAAGAAGGAGTACCCGCTCGACCAGCCCGTCGAGGAGGTCCAGGAGCGCATCTTCGCCCACTACGACGAGATGGCAGCCGCCCTTCGCGACGCCGACAAGCTCTCCCGTATCGGTAAGGTCGAGGCTCTGAAGGAGTCCATCCGTGCCGAGTTCACCGAGGAGGAGCAGGCCGCTTGGGAGCGCGAGATTCCCGTGGCGCTCAAGAAGCTCGAGAAGAAGGCTATGCGCACCATGGTCGTCGAGACCGGTGAGCGCGTCGACGGCCGTGCCGCCGATGAGATTCGCCCCATCATGGTGAAGGATAACTACCTGTCGCTCGTTCACGGCTCCGGTCTGTTCCAGCGTGGCCAGACTCAGGTGCTTTCCGTCCTGTCGCTCGGTATGCTCAACGAGGGCCAGCGTCTGGATACCATCGAGCCCGCCGAGGGCAAGCGCTACATGCACCACTACAACTTCCCGCCGTTCTGCACCGGCGAGACCGGCCGCATGGGCAGCCCCAAGCGCCGCGAGATCGGCCACGGCAACCTGGCCGAGCGCGCTCTGCTTCCGGTGCTCCCCGACGAGAACGAGTTCCCCTACGCCATCCGCGTCGTCTCCGAGGTCATGGAGTCCAACGGCTCCTCTTCGATGGCTTCGACCTGCGGCTCCACGCTCGCCCTTATGGACGGCGGCGTGCCCATTAAGCGCCCGGTCTCCGGTATCGCCATGGGCCTGATCCAGGAGGAGGGCAAGACCGTGGTCCTGTCCGACATCCAGGGTCTCGAGGACTTCCTGGGCGACATGGACTTTAAGGTCACCGGCACCACCGAGGGCATTACCGCCCTGCAGATGGACAACAAGGCCACCGGCCTCACCTTCGACATTCTGGCCCGCGCCCTGCAGCAGGCCAAGGAGGGTCGTGCGTACATCCTGCAGAAGATGCTCGATGTGATCCCCGAGCCGCGCCACACCACGCGCAGCACCGCCCCGCGCATCGTCTCCATCCAGGTTCCGACCGACAAGATCCGCGACGTCATCGGTTCTGGCGGTAAGGTCATCCGCGGCATTCAGGACGAGACCGGCGCTTCGGTCGACATCCAGGAGGACGGCACCGTCTTTGTCGGCGGCACCGGCGAGTCCGTCGACCAGGCCGTCGAGCGTATCAAGCTCATCATCAAGGTTCCCGAGCCGGGCGAGGAGTACACCGGTCGCGTTGTCTCCATCCAGCCCTTCGGCGCCTTCGTCAACCTGCTGCCCGGCAAGGACGGCCTGCTGCACATCTCCCGCGTCGCCAAGGGCCGCGTGGAGAAGGTCGAGGATGTCCTTAACGTGGGCGACGAGGTCAAGGTCGTCGTCATCGAGGTCGACGATCGCGGCAAGATCTCGCTCGATCGTCTTGACAAGCCTGAGGCTCCGGCTCGCGCCGAGGGTTCCTCCGAGGGCGACGGCGAGCACTTCCAGCGCCGTGAGCGTCCGCGTCGCGAGCGCTCCGAGCGCAGCGACCGTCCGCGCCGTCCCGGTGACAACGGAGGCCGCAAGCCCCGCCGTCACCACGACGCCGAGTAACAGCCGTACATAAGCAGTTCAACAAGGGCGACTCCGCAATGGGGTCGCCCTTTTGCTTGCGCCCGGGAGGGACGCATATGAAGTTTCCTGCTCTACAGTCCTGCGCAAGACGGAAAGCACATTAAGTGCTTTCCTTTGCGTGCGGAACTCGCTACAAACTTAAACAGCGGGCGGCCCGTTCCGGGAATCCGACGTGCTCGTCGGGGCAACGTTCCTCGACAAAAAAGACCCGCTTCCCTGTTGGGAAACGGGTCTTTGGAAGGGCGGTTAACGTACTAGGAAATTACTCCTCGTCGTTGTCCTTGGCCTCTTCGGCGTCGTCAGTGTCCACGAGCTGGTTGAGCAGCTCGTCGAGGGAAGCCATGTCCTCGTTGATCGCGCCGTTGGCGGGAGCCTTCTTGTCGTCGATCGGGGCGCCCAGGAGCTCCTCGTCGGCGTCGGCGTGATGCGTCGGAGCGGAGGTACCCAGCAGGATATCGTCCGGACCGTCGGGGCTAAAGACCATCTGCAGCAGCTGCGAGAGGTCTTCCTCGTCGGCAACGTCGTCGTTGTTCTCGAGGATGTAGAGCAGGTCGTGGGCCTCCAGGCCGTCACGGAGCTCCTCGATCGCCTTGGCACCGATACCATCGATGCGCAGCAGATCCTCCTCGGACTTGCCGACCAGGTCGCCGACCGTCTCGATGCCGACCTCGCTGAACTTGTTGGTCCAGCGCTGCGACACGCCCAGGTCGTCAAACAGGTACAGGCGAGCCTTCTCGGCGGAGATGGTGTGGCCGTTGCGGGTGAACGAACCGTCAGCACCACCGAACTCGTCGTAGCCGGCCCAGTCGAGCTGCTGCGGGAGCTGCTCGTCCAGGTCCTTGAGCTCAACCGGAGCCCACTCGGGCAGCGACTTGGCGTTGGGCGAAGCCGGACCGTCGATGTCGACATAGCCGTCGGCCGTGCGATACGTCAGCTTGGCGTTGGCGTACGGCTTGAGGCCGGTACCAGCCGGGATCTTCTTACCGACGATGACGTTGGACTTAAGGTCGAGCAGGTGGTCGACCTTGCCCTCAATGGCAGCCTCGGTAAGGACGCCGGCGGTACGGATGAACGAAGCGCTCGACAGCCAGGAGTCGATGTTGGACGCGACCTTGAGCGTGCCCAGGATGACGGGCTCGGCCACGGGAGCCTGACCGCCCAGACGGGCAACGCGCTCGACCTCGTCGGCGAACTCGTAGCGGTCGACGTACTGACCAAGCAGGTACTTGGAGTCGCCGGGGTTGGTGATCTGAACGCGACGCAGCATCTGACGTGCGAGCACCTCGATGTGCTTGTCGTTCAGGTCGACGCCCTGGCTGGTGTAGACGTCCTTGACGCTCTCGACGAAGGTGTGCATCGTCGACTCGATGTCGGTCAGCTTGCGCAGGTTGCGGAAGTTAACGAAGCCCTTGGTGATCTGATCGCCGGCGCGAACCTCGCAGCCGTCCTCGATCTCGGGCATAAAGCGCACCGAAGCGGGGACGCGACGCTCGTCGAGGACACGGGTGTGGTCCTCGGAGTCGGTGAGCGTCAGCACGTACTCGGACTTCTCGGGCTTAATCGAGAGGTGACCGGAGTACGGAGCCAGCTCGGCCTCGCGACCCAGGATCTTCTCGTTGACGTTGCCGACGATATCGAACATACGGCTGACCGTAGGCAGACCCTGCGTAATATCGTCGACGCCAGCGACGCCGCCGGAGTGAATGGTACGCATCGTAAGCTGCGTACCGGGCTCGCCGATGGACTGGGCGGCAATAATGCCGACCGCGGTACCGATGGCGACCGGACGACGGGTGGAAAGATCCCAGCCGTAGCACTTCTGGCACACACCGTACTTGGAGCGGCAGGTGAGCAGCGCGCGAAGCTTGACCTTCTTGAGGCCCGCATCGACCATCTTCTGGATGTCGGCGACCTTCTCGATGTAGCCGTCCTGCTCAAAGAGCACGGTGCCATCGGGGGCCACGACGTCCTCGATGAAGCAACGGCCGACGAGGTCGGTGTTGAGATCGGTGGTGCCGGGGATGATGAGGTTGTAGGTAACGCCCTCGTGCGTACCGCAGTCCTCCTCGCGGACGATGACGTCCTGGGCCACGTCGACCAGACGACGGGTCAGGTAACCAGAGTCCGAGGTGTGGGATGCGGTATCGACCAGGCCCTTACGGGCGCCGTAGGTCGAAATGAAGTACTCGAGCGGCAGCAGGCCCTCGCGGAAGTTCGCCTTAATGGGAAGGTCGATCGTCTCGCCGGACATGTCTGCCATCAGGCCACGCATGCCGCCGAGCTGACGCAGCTGGGTCTTAGAACCACGGGCGCCGGAGTCGGCCATCATGTAGAGCGGGTTCTCCTCGTCGAACAAGTCGAGCATGAGCGCTGCGACCTTGTCGGTACAAGCGGTCCACTCGTTAACGACTTCGATGTGGCGCTCCGTCTCGTTGATGAAGCCCTCCTCGAAGTACTCGTTGATCTGGTCGACGTTGGCCTGGGCGCGATCGAGCAGCTCCTGCTTCTCGGCAGGGATGAGAGCGTCCCACACCGAGATGGTGAGGCCGGCGCGGGTAGCGTAGTGGAAGCCGGAGTACTTGATGGCGTCGAGAATCGGGCCGACCTTGGCCTCGGGGTAACGATCGCAGCAATCGGCAACCAGCTTGGCCACATCGCCCTTGACCATCTTGTAGTTCATGAACTCGTAGTCTTCGGGCAGGCACTGGCGGTTGAAGATGATGCGGCCGATAGAAGTCTCGAAGCGCGCGGTCTTGTTACCGGTGACGTCGTAGTCGACGAACTCGTTCTTGCCGTTCTTGACGCGGAAGATACGGGTGCCGTCCTCGTTGATAACATTGGCATCGGCAGCGGACACGCGAACCTGGATCTTGGCCTGCATGTCGACCTCGGAGCGGCAGTCATAGGCGTGCAGCGCGTCGTCGAAGCTGGCGAACACGTGGTTCTCGCCCGGCAGACCCTCGCGGACCTGGGTGAGGTAGTACACACCAATGATCATGTCCTGCGAAGGGATGTTAACCGGCTTGCCGGATGCCGGCGAGCGCAGGTTGTTCGCAGAAAGCATGAGCACGCGGGCCTCGGCCTGAGCCTGGCTGGACAGCGGCACATGGACAGACATCTGGTCGCCGTCGAAGTCGGCGTTGAAGGGCGAGCAGACCAGCGGATGCAGGTGGATAGCCTTGCCTTCGACCAACACCGGCTCAAAGGCCTGGATGGACAGACGGTGCAGGGTCGGTGCACGGTTGAGCAGCACGACGCGACCGTCGATAACCTCTTCGAGGATATCCCACACAAATGTGGCACCGCGGTCGATAGCGCGCTTGGCGCCCTTGATGTTCTCGACCTTGCCAAGCTCGACCAGGCGCTTCATGACGAAGGGCTTGAAGAGCTCCAGCGCCATGGTCTTGGGCAGACCGCACTGGTGCAGCAGCAGCTTGGGGTCGGTAACGATTACCGAACGGCCGGAGTAGTCGACACGCTTGCCCAGCAGGTTCTGACGGAAACGACCCTGCTTGCCCTTGAGGGCCTCGGCGAGCGACTTGAGCGGGCGACCGCCACGGCCAGAGACCGGGCGACCACGACGGCCGTTGTCGAACAGGGCGTCCACGGACTCCTGGAGCATGCGCTTCTCGTTGTTCACGATGATCGCAGGGGCGTCCAGGTCGAGCAGGCGCTTGAGTCGGTTGTTACGGTTGATCACGCGACGATACAGGTCGTTGAGGTCGGACGCAGCGAAGCGGCCGCCGTCGAGCTGGACCATCGGGCGCAGATCGGGCGGAATGACCGGGATGACGTCCAGGATCATGTTCGCGGGGCTGTTGCCGCCCTTCAGGAAGGCGTCAACGACCTCGAGGCGCTTGACGGCCTTCTCGCGCTTCTGCTTCTGGGAGTCCTCGTCGGCGATGATGGCCTTGAGCTTCTCGGCCTCGGAGGGGAGGTCGATGGCAGCGAGCAGGTCGCGGACGGCCTCGGCACCCATGCCACCCTTGAAGTACATGGAGTAGTAACGGGTCATCTCGCGGAACAGCGGCTCATCGGAGATGAGGTCGCGCTCGGTGAGCTTCATGAAGGCGTTGAAGGCGTCCGTGCGGAGCTGCTTCTCGTCCTTGCACTCTTCCTCGATGTCGACGATGCCAGAGGCGATCTCCTCGGGGGTCAGCGGCTCCTCGTCGGAGAACTCGTCAAAGTTCTCGGGGTTGCCCTGCTCCTTGAGGGACTCGATCTGGCGGGCGCACTCGGCATCGATCTCTTCCAGATCGGCGGCGAGCTCCTCGCGCAGGTCGTCAGCGTCGGCCTCGCGAGCCTCGTAGTCGACCTCGGTGATGATGTAGCTGGCAAAGTACAGAACCTTCTCGAGGTCCTTGGACTTGATGTCGAGCATACGGCTCATCGGGAAGCTCGTGGGGCTCTTGAAGTACCAGATGTGGGACACGGGAGCGGCGAGCTCGATGTGACCCATGCGCTCGCGACGAACCTTGGCCGAGGTGACCTCGACGCCGCAGCGCTCGCAGACGATGCCCTTAAAGCGGATGCCCTTGTACTTGCCGCAGGAGCACTCCCAGTCCTTGGCGGGACCGAAGATCTTCTCGCAGAACAGGCCGTCCTTCTCGGGCTTGAGGGTACGGTAATTGATGGTCTCCGGCTTCTTGACCTCACCGTGCGACCAGGAACGGATCTGGTCGGCGGAGGCAAGGGAGATCTTTACCGAGTCAAAATCAGTAGCTTCGAAATCTGCCACAGTCAACTACTCCTTATCAGTGGTCGTGGCGGCGACAGCCTCGGGTGCCTCGGCGGTCTCGGCATCCTGGGCCTCGACGTCGGTGTCAACGCCGGCGAGCGCAGCCAGGTCGTCGAGAGCAGAGGTCTCCTCGGCGGTCACAGGGGCGGAGGCGTCCTCGTCGGCATCGTGCATGGGCTCGATGTCCAGTGCGAGGGAACGGATCTCCTTGACGAGAACCTTGAAGGACTCGGGGATACCCGGAACCGGGACGTTCTCGCCCTTGACGATGGACTCGTAGGTCTTGACGCGGCCCACGGTATCGTCGGACTTGACGGTCAGGATCTCCTGCAGGACGTTGGCAGCACCGTATGCGTACAGTGCCCAAACTTCCATCTCGCCGAAGCGCTGGCCGCCGAACTGAGCCTTGCCGCCCAGCGGTTGCTGGGTAACCAGGCTGTAAGGGCCGGTCGAACGGGCGTGGATCTTGTCGTCGACCATGTGGCCGAGCTTGAGGATGTAGGACGTACCCACGGTAATGGGCTCGCGGAACTCCTCGCCGGTGCGGCCGTCGAACAGACGGGTCTTGCCGCGCTCGTCAAGCTGGGTGACAAACTCGGGGCGCATGTGATCGCCAAAGGCAGCGGTGGCCTTGTTGAGCATGTTCTTGTTGGCGCGACGGATGACCTCGGCGATCTCGTCCTCCTTGGCGCCGTCGAAAACGGGCGTCGAGACGAAGAACGGACCGGGGACATACTTGTCGGAGTCGGCCTGCTCGGTATCCCAACCGCAGGCAGCAGCCCAGCCAAGGTGGCACTCGAGCAGCTGGCCGACGTTCATACGCGAAGGAACGCCCAGCGGGTTGAGGATAACGTCGATCGGGGTACCGTCAGCCATGTAGGGCATGTCCTCGACCGGCAGAACGTTGCAGATAACACCCTTGTTGCCGTGGCGGCCGGCGATCTTATCGCCCTGCTGGATCTTACGACGCTGGGCAACGTAGACGCGCACCTGCTCGTTGACGCCGGGGGCCAGATCGTCGCCGTTCTCGCGGCTAAAGCGGACGACGTCGATGACGCGGCCGTAAGCGCCGTGAGGCATCTTAAGGGAGGTGTCGCGGACATCGTGGGCCTTGGCACCGAAGATGGCGCGCAGCAGGCGCTCCTCGGCGGTCAGAGCGCTCTCGCCCTTAGGCGTGACCTTGCCGACCAGGATGTCGCCAGGGCCGACCTCAGCGCCGATGCGGATAATGCCGTCCTCGTCGAGGTTGGCAAGCATATCCTCGGAGAGGTTCGGGATCTCGCGGGTGATCTCCTCGGGGCCGAGCTTGGTGTCGCGGGCATCGATCTCGTGACGGGTGATGTTGATGGTCGTCAGCAGGTCCTCGGCCACCAGGCGCTCGGACACGACGATACCGTCCTCGTAGTTGAAGCCTTCCCACGGCATGTATGCCACGGTGAGGTTCTGACCCAGTGCGAGCTCGCCATGATCGGTCGAGGGACCGTCAGCCAGGGGCTCGCCCTGCTCAACGGTGTCACCGACGCGCACGAGCGGACGGTGGTTGATGCAGGTGGACTGGTTGGAGCGCTGGTACTTGGCCAGGTGATACTCGTCCATGCCGCCGGCATGCTTGACGATGATCTTGGCGGCGTCGGCAAAGATGACCTCGCCGGCATTCTTGGCCAGGGTGACCTCGCCGGAGTCCAGGGCGGCGCGACGCTCCATGCCGGTACCGACATAGGGAGCGGCAGGGTGAACCAGCGGCACGGCCTGACGCTGCATGTTGGCGCCCATCAGCGTACGCTTGGCGTCGTCGTGCTCCAGGAACGGGATCAGCGTGGCTGCGACGGAGAGCATCTGACGCGGCGAGACGTCCATGTAGTCGACGTCCTCGACAGGCACGTCGGCGGGAGCGCCGAAGGAGCCGTCGAAGTCGCGGGTACGGGCGATCACGGTGTGCGGGCGGACAAGCTTGCCCTCGGCATCGGTCGTGATGAACTCGTTGGTCTTGGGATCGAGCGGCGTGTTGGCCGGCGCGATGACGTGCTTCTCTTCCTCGTCAGCGGTCATCCAGTCGATCTGGTCGGTGGCAACGCCGTTCTCGACGCGGCGGAACGGAGCCTCGATGAAGCCGTACTCGTTGACGCGGGCGTAGAGGGCGAGCGAGCCGATCAGGCCGATGTTGGGGCCTTCGGGGGTCTCGATCGGGCACATGCGGCTGTAGTGCGAGTTGTGAACGTCGCGGACGGCCGTCGGCACGTTGGTGCGGCGGCTGGAGCCGGACTTGTGGCCGGCAAGACCGCCAGGGCCGAGTGCGGACAGACGGCGCTTGTGGGTCAGACCGGTCAGGGGGTTCGCCTGGTCCATGAACTGCGAGAGCTGCGAGGAACCGAAGAACTCCTTGATGGAGGCCACGATCGGGCGGATGTTGATGAGCGACTGCGGGGTGATCTCGTCGATGTCCTGGGAGCTCATGCGCTCACGGACGACGCGCTCCATACGGCTCATGCCGATACGGAACTGGTTGGCGACGAGCTCGCCGACGGTACGAATACGGCGGTTGCCAAAGTGGTCGATGTCGTCGACCTTGAAGCCCTGCTCGCCGGCAGCGAGGGACAGCAGGTAGCGCAGCGTCGCGACGATATCCTCGTCGGTGAGCACCGTGACCTCTTCCTCGGTGGTGAGGTTGAGCTTCTTGTTGACCTTGTAACGACCAACGCGGGCCAGATCGTAGCGCTGCGGGTTAAAGAGCAGGCCCTCGAGCAGGCTGCGGGAAGCATCCACGGTGGGAGGCTCGCCCGGGCGCAGGCGACGGTAGATCTCGATAAGGGCATCCTCGCGGGTGAGGGCGGTGTCGCGCTCCAGGGTGCGCTTGATCACATCGGAGTTGCCGAGCAGCTCGATGATGTCGTCGTTGGTGACGGCAATGCCAAGGGCGCGCAGGAACATCGTGGCGCTCTGCTTGCGCTTACGGTCGATGGAGACCATGAGCTGGTCGCGCTTGTCGACCTCAAACTCAAGCCAGGCACCGCGGGACGGGATGATCTGGGCCTTGTAGATCTGCTTGCCCGAATCCATCTCGGAGCTGTAGTACACACCCGGGGAACGGACGAGCTGCGAGACGACGATACGCTCGGTACCGTTGATGATGAAGGTGCCCTGATCGGTCATCATAGGGAAGTCGCCCATAAAGACGAGCTGCTCCTTGATCTCGCCGGTCTCCTTGTTGGTGAGACGGACGTCGGTCAGAAGCGGGGCCTGATAGGTCATGTCCTTCTCGCGGCACTCCTCGACGGTGTGCGCGGGGTCGCCGAACTGATGCTCGCCGAAGGTAACCTCGAGAACATGGTTCTGGCTCTGGATGGGGCTGGATTCCTTGAACGCCTCACGAAGGCCCTCGTCCTTAAAACGCTCAAAGGATTCCCTTTGAACAGAGATAAGGTTGGGGAGCTCCATGGCCTCCGGGATTTTCCCGAAGCTGACGCGCTTGCGCTCAGTGGCAGTGTATGCGTAGGTCACCAGGTTTTTCCTCCTTCACGGAAATGCTCGGTGGGTTGGCGAGGCATAGCTTCGCCAGTTATCGCAACCTAATAGTTTATCAGGTACCGACCGTTGGGCAAGAAAAGCCTTGACGCGATTGAGTTTTTGGAGTAGCAAAGTTTTTCGACAGAAAACACGCAGGTAGATAGTGGTATACCGAACATCTGTTCATATATTTTCTGTGAACAGAGAGCCGGCAATCGCAGCTCTTATAAAAAACGGGCGCGAACCGAGGTCCGCGCCCGTAAATGTCGATGTCCGAAGGCTTACTTGCGCATCAAGCCGCCGCGCTCGTCGATGGCGTCCCAGAAGGCGCTTGCAAAGCGAGGATCGCTTGCAGCCATGAGAGCGTTGGTGGCCATCCAGCCAGAGGGAGTGCCGGTGTCGTAGCCCGACAGCGGGTCGATGACGACCGCGTACATGGCCTCGCGATCGAGCGAACGGGCCATTGCGTCGGTGAGCTGGATCTCGCCGCCCTTGCCGGCCTGCTGATCTGCCAGCAGGTCCATGACCAGCGGGCTCAGCAGATAGCGGCCGACGATGTACAGGTTGGACGGAGCAGCCTCGGGAGCGGGCTTCTCGACCAGACCGCCGATGCGCCAGACAGCGCCCGGCTCGGCATCGGCAACGCCCTCGGCGCCCTCGAGCGAACCGACGCGCTCGCCGGCGATAACGCCGTAGCGGCTGACTTCCTCGGGCGAGCAAGCAGCGACGGCGATAACCGAAGCGCCACCGTGCTCCTTGGAAACGGCGAGCATCTTGTCGCAGATGTCGCGGTTAGGCACAACGTAGTCGCCCAGAAGAACCAGGAAGTTCTCCCCTGCCACGGCGTCGGCAGCAGAGCGAATAGCATGGCCGAGGCCCTTGGGCTCGTACTGATAGCGGAAGTCGACCGGCATACCGCCAGCGTGGGCGACGGCATCGGCATAGGCGTTCTTGCCGCGCTCGCGCAGCAGGTTCTCGAGCGAGCGATCGGGCTGGAAGTAGTTCAGTAGCTCGGGCTTACCGGGAGAAGTAACGATGATGGCGTCGTCGACCTCCTCGGGGTCGAGCGCCTCCTCGACGACGTACTGAATGACGGGCTTGTCGAGCACCGGCAGCATCTCTTTGGGCGTGCACTTGGTGCCAGGCAGAAAACGCGTGCCAAGACCGGCGGCGGGGATGATTGCCTTCATGTTATTCAAAGATCCTTTCGCAGGCGCAAAAGCGCCCCATGCGTGCGGCACACAGCCGCAGACCAAATTGCGATACCTAAGCATCTTACCGCTGGAACTATATGTCGCTACAAGGCAGAGACAATTCTTCAGCAGGTCAACGCAAATTATTGCTCGAATGGTGCAATTTTATTGCCCAACGGCAGGGTGCCCGATACGACGCAAATCACAGAACATGGCAGTTTGAGCTACCGATGTCGAGGGACCGAAAAACAAAAAAGACGGGGCTCGCAATGCGAACCCCGTCTGCAAAGAAATCTGGCGAGAAAGCCTGATTACTTGAGGGTGACAGCAGCGCCAGCAGCCTCGAGCTTCTCCTTGGCAGCCTCGGCGTCCTCCTTCTTGGCACCCTCGAGAACAGCCTTGGGAGCGCCCTCGACGACCTCCTTGGCCTCCTTCAGGCCAAGGTTGGTGAGCTCACGGACGGCCTTGATGACCTGGATCTTGTTGTCGCCGAAGCCCTCGAGCACGACGTCAAACTCGGTCTTCTCCTCGGCCTCAGCAGCGCCAGCAGCGGGAGCGGCGACAACAGCGGCAGGAGCAGCGGCGGAAACGCCGAAGGTGTCCTCGATAGCCTTAACGAGCTCGGAAGCCTCGAGAAGGGTCATTTCCTTAAGAGCATCGATGATCTCATCGGTGGTAAGCTTAGCCATTTCTAAGTCCTTTCGGTTTCCGTGCGGATGCACGGAGATCAGTTAAAACACGGCGCGAATGCGCCAGGGGTGCGGCGTTGCCGCCGCGGGTGAAAACAGCGACTAGGCTGCCTTCTGCTCGGAGACCTGCTGGATCGAACGAGCGAGACCAGAGGAAACGCCGTTGACGCAGACAGCGATGTCGCGAGCGAAACCGGAGATGAGACCGGCGATCTGGCCGAGAAGCTGATCCTTGGTGGGCAGCTCGGCGATAGCCTTAACATCATCAGCGGAAACGGCCTTGCCGTCGGAGATACCGCCCTTGATCTCAAGGACGCCCTTGGACTTAGCGGAGAAGTCCTTAAGGGCCTTAGCGGCCTCGACCGGCTCGGACTCGTAGAACACATAAGCGACGGGGCCGGCGAGGATCTCGTCGAGCTCGGGCTGCTCCTGGTTCTTGAGGGCGATCTTGACCAGGTTGTTCTTGTAGACCTTCATCTCGGCGCCGCACTCGCGAAGCTGATGACGCAGCTCCTGAGCCTGCTTAACCGTCAGACCGTTGTAGTTGACGACGAACAGACCGGCGTTCTCGGCGATACGGGACTCGATCTCTGCAACCTTGTCGATTTTGTACTGCTGGGGCATGAATTACACCTCCTCGAATTCTTTCCGGGCACGGTCCGCCACAAGGACGTGACGGGGGCATGTCCAAAAAGAAAGCCCCCGCGCTGCATGAGCGACGGGGGCGAGAAGACATATCTACTCGACCACCTCGGCTGGCGGGATATCCCATTAAGCTCGCGGGCGATGCCCGTTTGCACCGGCTGTCTCTGGCAGCGGATTCGTGCGTGAACCGAAAGTATTATGGCGGGGACCCCGGCGTCGGTCAACGGACACGAGGATTCGTACACAAACCCTGCATACGCTCCGACCGGGAGGGGCAGGGCGAGTTTTCCGCTCGGTCAAGTCCTGGGCTCGCACGAAGGCCACATTAAGTGGCCTTCGGCTCGTGCGGAATCTACGGAAAACTCGCCCTGCCCCTCCCGGCCGGAGCTACGTTGCCTTTGCTGCGAATCCTCGTGTCCGTTGAGCGACGCGCCCCACTCATAATGCTTGGGTCGGTGGGCTGATGTGTTGCATCCCTGAGGGCTACAAGGTTGAAATGAAGGTGGACAGGCGGCGGAGGCCTTCGTCCAAATCTTGGTCGGAAACGCAGTAGCTGAGGCGGATGTGGCCTTCGGTTCCGAAACAGTCGCCCGGGACTAGGGCTACGTTTGCCTCTTTGATGGCTTTGATGCAGAAGTCTTCGCTGGTTAGGCCGAACTTTTTGATGCTCGGGAAAGTGTAGAAGGCTCCTGCGGGCTCTACTACGTCGAGGCCCATGGCATCTAAGGCTGCGAGTACGCGTTCGCGGCGGGCTCGGTAGACTTTGAGCATGGGGGTTGGGTCGACGGTCAGGGCTCGGGCTGCGGCGTCCATCTCGAAGGAGACGGCACTCGATACTAAGTATTGGTGAGCCTTGGCGATCTCGGCGATGACGGGTGCCGCTGCCGCGAGCCAGCCCAGGCGCCAGCCGGTCATGGACCAGGGCTTGGAGAAGCTCTCGATGACGACCGTCTGCTCACGCAGCTCCGGGTGACGCTGGGCAAAGCGCTCGTAGCCATCCACATAGACCAGGCGGTTGTATACGTCGTCGCAGACCATGTAGATGCCCGCCTCCTCCGCCACGCGCGCCACGGCGTCGAGCGACGCCGCGTTGAGGATGCAACCCGTGGGATTGTTGGGCGAGCAGATGACGATGGCCTTGGTCGCCGGCGTCACGCAGGCACGAAGCGCCTCCTCATCAATCTGAAATTGCGCAGGCTCCGTATCCAAAAAGACCGCTTTGGCGTGATTGGCCACGACGATGCTCTCGTACAGGCCAAAGGCCGGCGTGGGGATGATGACCTCGTCGCCGGGGTTGAGCATAGCCATGAATGTTGCCGACAGGGCCTCGGTCGCGCCGTCGGTTAGGATGACCTCGTCGGCCGAAAACGTAAGGCCCGCGTCCCCCATGTAGGCAGATAACGCCTCACGCAAGGCGGGGCGACCGTTGTTGGGCGGATAGTGCGTGTCACCGCGGTCCAGTGCGGCGATCACCTCGGCACTAATCACATCGGGCGTGGGAAAATCGGGCTCGCCAAGCGCAAGCGCGATGCACCCCGGGTGCTGGGCGGCGAGCGCGTTAATCCGGCGGATACCGGAGGGCTTGAGCATGGCAAGCGAGGTATTCATGGGCAGACGCATGGCGTTCCTTTCGTAAGGGTTGCACTAGGATAGCGCGGCGGGGCGCCACCAGACGGTGTAACCTAAACGGAAACGAGCCGGAAAGGAGATGGCATGGAGACAATCGCGCGTGGCGACGTACCAAAAACACTACAAACCATTGCGTATATCAGTATTCCCAAGAGCGCCGATCTTGAGTTTTTGCTCTGGGACTTGCAGGATGCCATCGCCGCCTATGCTCAGCTTTCTGGCACCGCGCCCCCCCGCCCAATCGATTTGGAGGCGGATAATGCCGGCGCAGTCGATGGCATGGTGCTCGCTGTTGATGATGCATTTGACGATGAGGCCATGATCGCTGTCGAGCAGATACTCGATCGCCTTGGAAATACGGAGACACGCATCTATGTCGTCGTCCAGGCCGCGTCCAAAAACAACAGGCAGGCGGACGAAGCCCTCGACCGCCTGTATCGGGCATGTATTCTACGTGACCTACCATGGTGCGACGGCGTTGTCATCTGTGCCGGCAGCGGCATCGCAGCGCTTCGCCACTCCACGCGTATGGGCCTCTTGCGTCGGCCATTTTCGGAAGCGATGGATAAGCTTGTGGGCGCTGTGCGCATGGGCTGTTCCATTGAGCATGCGCAGCTGCTCGGCGGCGGCGATGCCGGTAGCGTCGATGTCGACGGCATGGTGCGCGTCAAGCCCGCGCTGCCCGCACCGATCTGGCGCGCCGTTATGAGACGTCTTGCCAAACACTCAAACTGCTAAATCGAAGAAGCCCGCCAATCAGCGGCGCCGTTCCACCGCTCGACAAGGCGTTCCAGACGCCACGCCGCATTGGCGGGACTTGTCGACGGCAGAACGATGGCCGGCAGCCCGGTGCGCTCTTGTAGATAGCGCTTGTAGAGCCGGCCAGCTGTACCACCGTTGCATATCACCTGCTCAATGGGAGCTGCGCCGGTAATGCGCTCGATATGTGCCGGCACAACGTTGCGGATGCTCGCGTCGCTCGAGCCCTTAATGTCGCAGCTCTCGATTGCATCCCACAGGGCCACGCCGCCGTTCAGCAGCATGGCCCGCTTGGCGGCAATGGAGGCATCGAGCGTCGCGGGCTCACCGCTTGCCAAAGGATCGCCCTCGTTGGGCGGCACAGGCATACCGAGGCACGTGGCCATCACACGCCAAAAGCGATTCTGAGGGTTGCCGTAATAAAAGGCATTAGCGCGCGACAGCACCGAGGGAAACGATCCGAGCACCAAAACGCGCGAGTGCTGGTCGAACACGGGCTCAAACCCATGCTCAATATGTTGGTAGCCCTCGTCAGACGCGGCCATGGGCTAGGCTCTCAACAGATAGCGCACCTCGTAGGGCGCAAGCTCGAGAGTACCCGTCAGCTCGACCGTGGGCGCATCGTCGGCAAGCAAATCGACAAAGGAGCTGTTGAGCTCGCCGGCGCCAAAGGTGTAAGGCTCGTCCACGGCGTTCACCGCCACGAGCACCGTCGCGTCGTCGCAGGCGCGCTCGAACAGCAGCTGCTTGTTCTGGATCACCACATTGCGATAGGCACCGTAGTTGAGAGCACGGGCCGCCGCGTCGTCGGCCGAACGAAGGTGTGCGAGCTGCGTGATGAACGCCGTCAGTTCGTTGGGCGCAGGCTCATCGAGCGCAGGGCGCAGCGCCCAGTCGCCATCGGGGCCGCCCTTTTCGCCAGCAATTCCCCACTCGCTGCCATAGTAGACGCACGGGATGCCCGGCATGCCAAAGAGCATGCCATAGGCGGGACGCAGGCACGACTTGTCAGTGAGGATGCTTGCCAGTCGCGGCACGTCGTGGTTGTCAACAAACGACAGCAGGTGCTTGCCGCGGTAGATGCACCAGGGGTCGCCGCCAAACTGACGGTGCAGCGAGTGTGCAATCTCGAACATGTTGACCGAGTTAAAGCTGGAGTACAGGCCCTTGTAACACTCGTAGTTGGTGCAGGAGTCGAGCATCTCGTCGTTGACGATCTGGTTGTAATCGCCGTGGAGCGTCTCGCCGATCAGCACGAAGTCGGGCTTGAGCTCACGGGCGAAGCTATGCAGACGACGCATGAAGTCGCGGTCGAGCATATAGGCAACGTCCAGGCGCAGGCCGTCGACGCCAAAGACCTCGGCCCAGCGGTGCACGGACTCAAGCAGGTAATTGACCACGGCAGGGTTTTGCAAGTTGAGCTTCACGAGCTCAAAATGGCCTTCCCAACCCTCGTACCAAAAGCCGTCGCCGTAGCAGGAGTCGCCATCAAAGCTAATGTGGAACCAGTCCTTGTACGGCGAGTCCCACTTACGCTCCTGCACATCGCGAAAGGCCCAAAAACCTCGGCCGACGTGGTTGAATACGGCATCGAGCACCACGCGGATGCCATGGGCATGCAGCGTGTCGCATACGGCGGCAAAGTCGGCGTCCCCACCCAGGCGGCGGTCGATGTGGCGCAGGCTGCGTGCATCGTAGCCGTGGCTATCAGATTCGAGCGGCGGGTTGATGAGCACAGTGCCAACGCCGAGTTCCTGCAGGTAGTCGGCCCATTGGGCAATCTTCATGATGGGGGCATCGGGGCTGGGTGCAGTGCCGGCAGCTTGAGAGAGTTCGTCCTCGGCAACGGGTGCGGCATTCTCGCGCGGAGCTCCGCAAAAGCCCAGCGGATAAATCTGGTAGAACGTCGTCTCGTATGCCCACATAGCAACCTCCCGGTAAGCTCAACATAACGACATCCATTGTATGTCCAGCTTGTATCCTCTCCCCCAAAATAAGTTGCGGTGGAATAGTTCCTGCCTGGGCCTTCAGAGGCCTTAAACAGGAACTATTCCACCGCAACTGATGAGGGGACGTGATTAGGCGACGGGCCTTGCGCGGCGTATGGCCGGGAACAGCACGGTGATGGCGAGGATGACGCCCACGACGGCAATCGCCCCGCCCGCGAAGCCGATCCAAGCGATACCGGGACCCGAAACCACGGCGCCGCCGATTGCGGTGCCCGTGCCAATACCGAGGTTAAACAGGCCCGAGAAGATCGACATGGCGACGGCCGACGAATCTGCCGACGTGCACTTGATGAGCTCGGCCTGAAACGCCACGTTAAAGGCCGTGGCGCAGCAACCCCACAGTGCGCAGACGGCAAGCACTGTCACGAGCGACGATGCGGCCGGCCCCATGAGCAGCAGGGCCACCGGCACGCCGGAGAGCGTGATAGCCAAGAACGGGAAGCGATGCCCATCGAACAGGCGGCCAAACAGCCAGCTTCCGAGCAAACCAGAGCAGCCAAACGCCGTCAGCGTCATGGTAATGGCGCCCGCATCGACGTGCGCGACCTGCGCCAGGAAGGGCTCGATATAGCTGTAGCTTGCGTAATAGCCGGTCGCCATGAAGACCGTGACTGCGTAGAGCGCGATGAGGAGCGGGTTCTTGAGCAGCTCGGGCAGCTGTTTGACGGTAAAGCGCTCACCCGCCGGCATGGCCGGGAACACCGCTGCCTGGTAGACGACCGCGATGGCTGAGAGGCCCCCGACCACGGCAAACGTCATGCGCCAGCCCACGGCCAAGCCAATGGCGCGACCGAGAGGCAGGCCAAAGATCTGCGCGATGGACGAGCCCGTAGCGATCATGCTGATGGCGAGCGCGCCGTGGCGAGTGTCGACCAGGCGCGAGGCCATAATCGAGGCGACTGACCAGAACACGGCATGCGCGCAAGCGACCACCAGGCGCGCGCAGACCAGGATGGGATAAGTCGGCGCTACAGCGGACAGAAACTGGCCCAGCGAGAACACGGCGAGCACGCCCAGCAGCATCCGCTTGAACTCGAAGCGCGAGGCAAACACCATGAGCGGCAACGACAGCAGCATGACGCCCCAGGCGTAGACCGAGATCATGATGCCCGCCTGGGCCTCGGTGAGCGAGAACGACGCGGCGATATCAGTCAAAAGGCCGATGGGCATAAACTCCGACGTGTTGAACACGAACGCACAGCAGGTGAGACCGACGAGTGGGAGCCACTGCCTGAGCGTGATGCCGTCTTGCCTTGTCTGAGTCATATATAACGTCTCCAATCGTTTTGAGCGGAGGCGATTATATAGCAACGGCCCCGCATCCGTCAGTACAGAAGCGGGGCCGAAAACAATTCGATACACAGAGGTTGCGCCGTCAATTCATAACTAAGCCAACCCCAGCAATATGCCCGCCGAATGCACGACAAACGCCACGATCCAGGCAACGGCGACCTGAAACGCGAACACGGCAACGGCGTAGCGCGCGCCCAGCTCGCTCTTGACGGCGCCGATGGCAGCCACGCAGGGCGGGTACAGCAGCGTAAAGACCAGGAACACGTAGGCGGTAAACGGCGAAAACATGGTCGACAGCGCCGCGGGCGACGTTGCGCCCAAAAGCACCGTGAGCGTCGAGATGACGCTCTCCTTGGCAATGAGTCCGGTGACGAGCGCCGTGGATGCGCGCCAGTCGCCAAAACCGAGCGGGGCCAACACCGGCGCGATGATGCTACCCAGACCGGCAAGCAGGCTTTGTGACTGGTCGGCGACCACGTTAAAGCGGATATCGAACGTCTGCAGGAACCAGATGACCACCGTAGCGGCAAAGATAATGGTAAAGGCCTTGGTAATAAAGTCCTTGGCCTTATCCCATGCCAGCATCACCGTCGTCTTGACGCTCGGCAGGCGGTAATTGGGGAGCTCCATGATAAACGGCACCGGGTCGCCCTTAAATGCCGTGCGGTTGAGCACCAGGGCGGCAATGCAGCCGACCACGATGCCGATCAGATAGAGCGAAACCATGGCGGGAACTGTCGCCTGCGGGAAAAACGCCCCGCACAGCAGACCGTAGACCGGCAACTTGGCCGAACAGCTCATGAACGGCGTGAGCATGACCGTCATCTTGCGGTCGTGCTCGGATGGGAGCGTACGGGTCGACATGATAGCCGGCACGGTGCAGCCAAAACCGACGAGCATAGGCACGAAGCTGCGGCCTGACAGGCCAAAGCGGCGCAGCACTTTATCCATGACAAAGGCCACGCGCGCCATGTAGCCGGAGTCTTCCAGAATGGAGAGGAACAAGAAGAGCACGACGATAATCGGCAGGAAGGTCAGCACGCTGCCCACGCCCGTAAGCACGCCGTCGACAGCCAGCGAGCGCACCACGTCGTTGGTGCCGAACGCTTTGAGACCCGCATCGGCCGAGGCGATGATGGCAGCGATACCGTCCTCCATAAGTCCCTGCAACGCCGCGCCGATCACGCCAAACGTCAGCCAAAAGACGAGGCCCATGATCACCAGAAACGCCGGAATGGCCGTGTAGCGACCCGTCAGGATGCGGTCGATCTTGACGGAGCGCACGTGCTCGCGGCTCTCGTGCGGCTTGACGACGCAGCGTCCGCACACGTCGCCGATAAAGCTAAAACGCATATCGGCCAGCGCAGATAGGCGGTCGGTGCCGGCCTCGCCTTCCATCTGGGTAATGATGTGCTCGATAGCGTCGAGCTCATTGCGATCCAGGTGAAGCGCCTCGGTTACCAGCTCATCGCCCTCGACCAGCTTGGTCGCCGCAAAGCGCACCGGGATGTGCGCCGTCACGGCATGGTCCTCGATCAGGTTGGCAATGCCGTGGATGCAGCGATGCAGCGCACCGCCGTCCGGACCGTCGGGCGCGCAAAAGTCCAGGCGACCAGGGCGCTCGCGGAACCGCGCCACGTGCAGGGCGTGGTCCACCAACTCGCCGATACCCTCGTTGCGGGCAGCGCTAATGGGAACAACGGGCACGCCCAACAGGCTCTCGAGCAGGTTGACGTCCACGGCGCCGCCGTTGGCGGTCACCTCGTCCATCATGTTGAGCGCGATGACCATGGGGCGGTCGAGCTCCATAAGCTGTAGCGTCAGGTACAGGTTGCGTTCGATATTGGTGGCGTCGATGATGTCGATGATGGCGTCGGGGTTTTCGTCAAGGATGAATTGACGGCTCACGATCTCTTCGCCCGTGTACGGCGACAGCGAATAGATGCCAGGCAGGTCGGTAACGCTTGCCTCGGGGTGGTTGCGGATGGTGCCATCTTTGCGGTCGACCGTCACGCCGGGAAAGTTACCGACGTGCTGGTTGGAGCCCGTCAGCTGGTTGAATAACGTGGTCTTGCCGCAGTTTTGGTTGCCGGCGAGGGCAAAGTGCAGCGGCGCGCCCTCGGGCACGGCCGTCTTTGCCGCACGGGGCGAATACGTCCCCTCGCCCAGGGCCGGATGCTCCGTCGTGCCGATTGCGGCGTTAGCGCGCGGACCCGTATCGGTGTCGTGAATACCCACGAGCTCGATGCGAGCGGCATCGTCCTTGCGCAGTGTCAACTCGTAGCCACGCAGGCGGATCTCGAGCGGATCGCCCATGGGGGCGTACTTCATCATGGTGACTTCGGTGCCCGGCGTTAGACCCATGTCCAAAATATGCTGTCGGAGTGCCTGATCGTCCGATGCCACCGATGCGACAACGGCGTCCTTTCCAATCTCGAGTGTATCGAGCCTCACGTCCGCGTTCCTCCCCCGGCGCCCACAGGGCGTTGTATTTATGTTCACCATGGCTAACCGTTTGCCATGGCTAACCAATTTTAAGCTTACATGATAGCGTGAACACACAACGACGTTCAATCAGCAGATTGGCGCAATGGGGACAGGCAGGAGAGTTCAGGGCCATAGTTTCCCGATGAGGCCTCTCGGGGAAACTACATCCCAGAATTCTGGCTCGAAACGGGATATGGTTTCCCAAACAGGCCTCTTACGGAAAATGCATCCCGGAATCCCCACTCGAAACGGGACGCACTTTCCCAGTCGAGGCCCTATGGGAAACTGCGTCCCACCTTGAAAGGCAAAACTGGGACGCAGTTTCCGGGCGGGGCATCAAAAACGAAGTTGCGGTGGAATAGTTCCTGGATGGACTGGTTGATGCCCCAGATAGGAACTATTTCACCGCAAGTTATTGAAGGGCTGGGATGCCGAGACTCTTACAGATGGCGCTCCAGGAAGCGGAAGGCTAGGCGAATCCAAGGGCGGACTGCCACCTGCTTGTCCTCGTTGTCGACCGCGGTGTTGGCGTTGCCGAGCGAAAGGCCGTGACCACCCTGGTCGAAGACGTGCATCTCGCATGCAACGCCCTCCTCGGCCATGCGCTGCGCAAACGGGTAGACCTGCGCGATCGGCGCCGTCTTGTCGTCGGACACGCCCCACACAAAGGTCGGTGGCATCTGACGCGAAACATGCGTGGTGGGGCAGATGTCGGCCAGATGCTCGTCAGTTGCCTCGCCGCCCGTCACCATCGACAGGTAGTCGTTGAGCAAATCGCGCCCCGTCTTGCCGCCCGTCTTGGGCACACGCAAGTCAATGCGCGGATCGCGCGTCTGCATGTCGCGCACATAGGCAAAGTCTAGCAATGGATAGCCCAGCACCACGGCATCGGGACGAATGTCGTCCGGACGCGCCCCGGCAAGTGCCGCAAAGGGGCCGGTCTTCCACTGTGTTGCCAGCGAGGCGCAAATCATGCCGCCAGCAGAAAAGCCCACGACGCACACGCGCTTAGGATCGACATGCCACTCGTCGGCGTTGGCGCGCACCGTGGCGACCATCTTGGCAAGATCTGCCTGGGGGTGCGGAAAGCTCACGTCACCTGTAGAACTCGTGACATAGTTGAGCACAAAGGCCTGGTAACCGTGATCCAAAAACGCAAACGCCACAGGATCCTGCTCATGCGGAGCGATATGCGTAAACGCACCTCCGCCACAGATAATCACCGCGGGGCGGCGGCCATTCGGTTTATCGGGCAACGGCTCGGCACCCAAATACGTAAACGCCGCCGGATAATCCTCGGTCGGCTCCTCGCCCCACAGCGCATGGTTCTCGACAATCATATGTGCTCCCTTCGCGCAAATTATGCGCCCTTGTTTTTCGCCTTCAAGCGTACCCCACTTGAACCCGTGGCGCAGAAACACTCCGGCAATAAGTTTCCCTTCAACTGATATATCACATAATCCCAGTTCAGAGGTATCATTGAGCAGCGTAGAATAGGGGCGTTGACCAAGCCGCGAAACACATGTGAAATGTTTTTCCGGCAAACCAAACGCGCGATATGCGCCTATTTAAGTTGGAGGCAACTATGGGTCTGCTCGATTCGCTTAAGTCCACCTTCACCTCGACCGGCGAGGCGTCCGTTCCGCCCGCAGCAAGCTTCGCTACCCGCGAAGGCGTCATCTACGCCCCCGTCAACGGCGTGCTCGTCAACCTGGACGAGGTTCCCGACGAGACGATCGCCTCGGGCATGCTTGGCCAGGGCTATGGCATCGAGCCCATTACCGGCACCATCTATGCGCCCGCCAACGGCCGCATCGGCGCCACCACTGTCACCAACCACTCCATTGGCATGATCACCGAGGACGGTCTTCGCGTGTTCATCCATGTTGGCCTGGGCACCGTGGAAATGAACGGCAAGGGTTTTGCCCGCTTTGTCGAGATGGGCGATGTGGTCAAGGCAGGCCAGCCGCTCATCAGCTTCGACCGCGAGGCCATTAAGGCCGCTGGTCACGAAGACATCGTGACCGTCATCGTCTCCGAGCTCGACCGTCTTAAGAGCATCGACCATGTCGGCGAGTCCGGAACGCTTATCGGCGGCAACCCGCTCGTCAAGCTTGGCGACCCGCTGCTGGTTGCCAAGACCAAGTAGCCAGGCCCCGCGCCACACAGCAAAAAGGCACCTCGTTAAGCGCCCGCGACCATTTGGCCGCGGGCGCTTTTCGTTTGAAAAACCATCCCGCCAATGCCTTATCTGCATAGCCCAAATGAGCCGAGCTGCTAGAATACCGAACTGTATGGATAACTATCATTCAACCGTTATGGGAGGATACGTGAACCGCACCAAAATCGCGCAGCTCTATGCCGATGCCGAGTCGCTCGGCGGCCAGACCGTCACCGTCGCCGGCTGGGTCAAGTCCGTCCGCGACATGAAGAACTTTGGCTTTGTTACGCTCAACGACGGCAGCTGCTTCCGCGACCTGCAGGTCGTCATGAACCGCGAGGCACTCGACAACTACGACGAGATCGCCCATCAAAACGTCTCGGCCGCACTCATTTGCACCGGCACCGTCAAACTGACCCCCGATGCGCCCCAGCCTTTCGAGCTTTCTGCCACCTCCATCGAGGTCGAGGGCACGAGCGCCCCGGATTACCCGCTGCAGAAGAAGCGCGCAACCGTCGAGTTCCTGCGCACCCAGCAGCATCTGCGCCCGCGCACCAACCTGTTCCGCGCCGTGTTCCGCATCCGCTCTGTCGCGGCTGCCGCCATCCACCGCTTCTTCCAGGAGCAGGGCTTTGTCTACGTCAACACCCCCATCATCACCACGAGTGACTGCGAGGGCGCCGGCGAGATGTTCCGCGTGACCACGCTCGACCCCAAAAATCCGCCCCTCACCGAGTCCGGCGAGGTCGACTGGAGCCAGGACTTCTTTGGCAAGCATGCAAGCCTCACCGTGTCCGGCCAGCTCAATGCCGAGAACTTTGCCATGGCCTTTGGCGACGTATACACCTTTGGTCCCACCTTCCGTGCCGAGAACTCCAACACCACGCGCCACGCCGCCGAGTTTTGGATGATCGAGCCCGAGATGGCCTTTGCCGACCTTAACGACTACATGGATAACGCCGAGGCCATGCTCAAGTACGTCCTTAAGGACGTTATGGCCACCTGCCCCGACGAGCTCAATATGCTCAACAAGTTTGTGGACAAGGGTCTGCTCGAGCGCCTGGACCATGTCGCCAACTCCGACTTTGCCCGCGTTACCTACACCGAGGCCGTCGAGATCCTGGAGCAGGCAGTCGCTGCTGGCCACCAGTTTGATTACCCCGTCAGCTGGGGCATCGACCTGCAGACCGAGCACGAGCGTTTCCTGACGGAGGAGCACTTTAAGCGCCCGACCTTCGTGACCGACTACCCGGCCGAGATCAAGGCGTTCTACATGCGCATGAACGAGGACGGCAAGACCGTCGCCGCCGCCGACTGCCTGGTGCCCGGTATCGGCGAGATTATCGGCGGCTCCCAGCGCGAGGAGCGCCTAGACCTGCTCGAGGCCCGCATCAAGGACCTGGGCATGAATCCCGAGCAGTACAAGTACTACCTTGACCTGCGCCGCTACGGTTCCTGCAAGCACGCCGGCTACGGTCTGGGCTTCGAGCGCTTGGTCATGTATCTGACCGGCGTGGGCAACATCCGCGACGTCCTGCCGCACCCGCGCACCGTGGGCAACGCCGACTTCTAATCGTCGGACGCTAGCTCGCGTCGCCACACGCCAACGCTCATCGCACAAGCGTCTCTCGACATCGGTCGAGAGACGCTTTTTTCAACAGCATCCGTCAAGCTTCTGGCAAGTTTTTGGTCAGTTGAGCAGGGCTGTTGAAAACTCGACCCGCCGTTTGCCGACGACTACCGACCGCCCAGAGCGCCCTGCGCCCCTGGGAAAGCCCCACGTCCTAGGCTCCATACCGTCGCCACCCAAAACGGAAAGGACGTGGGCACCATGACCGAAGCCGCTGTTGAAACCTACGACACCACGACGAGGGGCGCCGCCTCGATGGCAGCCTATCGCGCCGTTCGCATCCTGCAGCTCTTGAGCGAAAACACCGGCGAAGACAAGGCCATGCTTTCCGATGAGCTGATCCGGCGCCTCGCCCATCCCGACGACCCCGCCCGCATGCCCATCTCGGCGGCGCGGCGCAGCATCTACACCGCCATCTCCGCGCTTCGCCATGCCGGATACGAAATTGAGTACAAACGCGGCGTGGGCTACAAACTTCTTACCCGCCCGCTCACCGATGAAGAGATCATCCGGCTCCACGGTATGGTCATGCGCAACCGCTCCACGCCTATCGCTATCCGCAAGAGCATGGCGCAGCACTTAGTTGCCATGGCGAGCGCCGACGTTCGCGGCTACCTCGATACACCCGAACCCGTTCCAAGCGCAGGCAGCAAGGCCACCAAGGTAACACGCACGCCCATCAAGCGCATCGACACGTGCGAGCTCGTCGAGCAGGCCATCGACCACGGAACCACGGTGAGTTTTGATATTTCAAGCGTCACGACGCGTGGCGAAACCGAAGCAGCACGGATGACACTCCGTCCCTTTGCCATCAGGCAGCGCGATGGCATCTCGTATCTGCTGGGAACGGTCTATGACGCCCGAGGTGCCGATGACACGCTGCGCACCGTAGAGATTGGCCGCATGAGAAACGTCACCACACGTCTCCTCGACGGCAAGAAGCTCTTCGCCGCCCTCGACGAGGAGGACGACGCCTCCTCCGTCGCATAAGACCCTCCGCCGCCCATTCGACTACCCGTACCGCCCATCCGATTCTGTATTAAAAAACCCGCCAGGCTGTTGTAAAAATGGACATCAGCGCTACTATAGTTCCACTTGCACTTTGTCCCAGTGCAGTGTTTCCAGCCATTTTTATACTGGGGGTAATGATATGAAGGACATCACCATCAGCCGCAGGAGCCTTCTGGTCTCCGCCGGCCTGCTCGCGCTCGCCCCGCTCGCCGGATGCGGCGGCAACTCTGGTTCCGGCTCCGCTGCCGCCGGTTCCGACTACACCATCGGCGTTCTGCAGCTCACCGAGCACTCCGCGCTCGATGCCGCCAACGACGGCTTCGTCAAGGCCATCAAGAAGAGCGGCCTTAAGGTCAAGATCGACCAGAAGAACGCCCAGAACGACCAGTCCACGTGTAAGTCCATTGCCGACAAGTTTGTGGGCGACAACGTCAACCTGATTTATGCCATCGCCACGCCCGCCGCGCAGGCTGCCGCCGGCGCCACGGCCGATATCCCCATCGTGGGCTGTGCCATCACCGACTACGCCGCCTCCGGCCTGGTCCAGGACAACGACAAGCCGGGCACCAACGTCACGGGCGCTTCCGACCTCACCCCGGTCGCCGAGCAGCTCGAGATGATGCAGAAGGTCCTGCCCGACGTTAAAAAGGTCGGCCTGCTCTACTGCACCGCCGAGTCCAACTCCGACGTCCAGATCAAGGCCGCCAAGAAGGAACTCGACAAGCTGGGCCTGGAGTACACCGATTTCACCGTCTCGAGCTCCAACGAGATTCAGTCCGTCGTCGAGTCTGCCGTGGGCAAGGTCGACGCGCTGTACTCCCCCACCGACAACACCATCGCCGCGGGTGCCTCGCAGGTCGGCCAGATCTGCAAGGAGAACAAGCTCCCCTTCGTGACTGGCGAGGAGGGTATGTGCATGGCCGGCGGCCTGTTCACCCTCTCCATCAACTATGAGGACCTGGGCTACGCCGCGGGCGAGATGGCCGTTAAGATCCTGAAAGGCGAGGCCAAGCCCGAAGACATGCCGATCAAACACCTCTCGAGCAAGGACCTGGTCGTCGTCAAGAATGACGAGATGGCCGAGGCCCTGGGCATCGACCTTTCCGCTCTGGACGCGTAATGCTATACGCGGCATGCGTCTAGAGCCCGTGCTCGCGCTTTAGCTGCGTTATTCAATATCTGAGCCACAGGGGCGGGCGCTGTAGACCGGCGTCCGCCCTGCTTGTTTCAGGTAAAACAAAACGTCTGTCCGCAGCTCTTCTATGCATTGTTACCGCTATTATGGAAAATCACGTGTCCACCCTATCCTAGGAGGTATGAAGCATGCTCATTGCATTGCAGGGCGCCGTTTCGCAGGGCGTCCTCTGGGGCATTATGGTGCTTGGCGTGTTTATCACGTTCCGCCTGCTCGACATTCCCGATATGACCTGCGACGGCAGCTTTGCCCTCGGCGGCTGCGTCTGCGCCGTGCTCATCGTCGATAACAACGTCGACCCGCTGCTCGCCGTGCTGGCCGGTATGTGCGCCGGCGCCATCGCGGGTGCCGTCACGGGCATTTTGACCACCGTCTTTGAGATTCCCGCGATCCTCGCCGGAATCCTCACCCAGATCAGCCTGTGGTCCATCAACCTGCGCATCATGGGCAAGTCCAATACGCCCATTCTTGCCAAGGGCACCGTGTTCTCGGCCGTCAGCAATATGACCGGTCTGCCGCAGTCCACCGTTGCCATCATCTTGGGCATCCTGCTCGCCGTGGCTATCGTTGCCATCCTGTATTGGTTCTTTGGCACCGAGATCGGCTCGGCGCTGCGCGCCACCGGCAACAACGAGTACATGATCCGCGCTCTGGGCGTCAACACCAACTCCACCAAGATGATCGCCCTCGTGCTCTCCAACGCCCTCATCGGCCTTTCGGGCGCGCTTATCTGCCAGAGCCAAAAGTATGCCGACATTGGCATGGGTACCGGCGCTATCGTTATCGGTCTTGCCGCCATCGTCATCGGTGAGGTGCTCGGCCGTCTGCTGCCCGGCGGCCTCACGCAGTTTAGCGTCCGTCTTGCCTCCGCCGTCTTTGGCTCCGTGGTGTACTTCCTTATCCGCGCCATCGTGCTGCAGTTGGGCATGGACGCCAACGACATGAAGCTGCTCTCCGCCGTGATCGTCGCCGTGGCCCTGTGCGTGCCCGTGGTTTGGGAGCGCTATAAGCTCCGCAGCTCCTACACGAAGGGGGATGAGGCAGATGCTTAAGCTCTCGCACGTCAAGAAGACCTTTAACAAGGGCACCGTCACCGAGAAGCGCGCGCTCACCGGCGTCGACCTCACCCTAAATGACGGCGACTTTGTAACCGTGATCGGCGGCAACGGCGCCGGCAAGTCCACGCTGCTCAACATGATCGCCGGCGTGTACCCGCTCGATTCGGGCGTTATTGAGCTCGACGGCACCGACATCTCGCGCCTGAGCGAGTCGCAGCGCGCCAAGTACCTGGGCCGCGTGTTTCAGGACCCCATGCGCGGTACCGCTGCCGACATGCAGATCGCCGAGAACCTGGCCCTCGCCAAGCGTCGCGGCCAGCGTCGCGGCCTTTCGTGGGGCGTCACCAAGGCCGAGAAAGATGAGTACGTCGAGCTGCTCAAGCGCCTGGACCTTGGTCTGGACACGCGTCTCAACGCCAAGGTCGGCCTGCTCTCGGGTGGCCAGCGCCAGGCACTCACCCTGCTGATGGCCACGCTCACCAGGCCGCGCCTGCTGCTGCTCGACGAGCACACCGCGGCCCTCGACCCCAAGACGGCCTCTAAGGTGCTTAACCTGACCGAGGAGATCGTCGACGAGAACCACCTGACCACGCTCATGGTCACGCACAACATGAACGACGCCATCCGTCTGGGCAACCGTCTGATCATGATGCACGAAGGCCACGTGATCTACGACGTGGCGGGCAATGAGAAGAAGTCGCTCACCGTAGCCGACCTGCTGCAGAAGTTCGAGGAGGTCTCGGGCGGCGAGCTCGCCAACGACCGCATGCTGCTGAGCTAAAACCTGCCAAAAAGGGACAGGTTTATTTTGGTAGGTTTTATCTGCGCAAACGTCAAAACCGCCGCAAAGGGACAGACGCCCTTGCGGCGGTTTTCGCATATTATGTCGATAATCCGATATTCAACCAGACATTCTGGCTAAGGACTAAGGAAACTGCCATGAAAAGACTCCCCCGCCTTGCGTTAGCCGCCGCGTTGTTTGCCGGCGCGCTCGCAGGCATCCCAAGCCTCGCTTTCGCGGGGAACCTGCCCGCCGCTATTGACGGCTCTGTGACCGTCATGCACACCAACGATATCCACGGCAGCTACAAGTACAGCTACAACGCAAGCAAAGGCACCGGCACTGTGGGCTTTGACGGACTGGCGGTTCTCTATAGCGCCCAAAGCAGCGCCCCCGATCTTTTGCTCGATGCGGGCGATACCTTCCACGGGCAGTCCTTTGCCACCATGAGCGAGGGCAAGAGCATCGCCGAGCTCATGGACACCTTCTACGCCGACGGCTACGACGCGACCACGCCAGGCAACCACGACTGGAGCTACGGCGCGGACAAACTCCGCACCATGACCGGCTACAGCACCACCGGCACGCCCTTCGCCATGCTCTGCGCGAACGCAAAGTCTACGAGCGGCGTATGGAGCTCGAGCATCACGAAGACGCTCGATCGCACCTGGGAGGATAGCGAGGATCACTCCACATTCGACTACAAAATCAAGGTCGGCGTCGTGGGTGCCATGGATGAGTCGCTGGAATCCTCGCTGCGCGCGGACCTGGTCGCGGGTACGTCGTTCTCGAGTGCCGCGAACGCCATCAATGCCGAGGCAGAGCAGCTGCGCAAGGAGGGCTGCGATGTTGTTGTGTGTATCGCGCACACGCTCGACGCCAAGACCTTTGCCACGCGACTCCGTGGCGTCGATGCCCTTATCGCAGGCCACGAGCACATCAACCTTAACGAGAAGGTGACGGGAGCCGACGGCAAGACAATCCACGTTGTCGAGGCGGGCAGTGCCTTTGCCGAGGTGGGACTGCTTTCCATTCCGTACAAGTACGACACCAATGGCACCGAGACGACCGACGATGACACGGTCACGGTCCCTGCAGACGGCAGCGACGAGAAGCTCTACACCGCCAAGAACGTCAACGACCTTTTGGCAGACCCCGACAAGGGCTCCGACTACCAAAGCCGCCTTGAAGCCGTCCGCAACAAGATCAAGCCGCTCGACGAGGACTTTGAAAACGAATCGAACAAGGCGCTTGGCACATCCACCACCAACTATTTCTACGGCGAGGACGCCGCAGGCACGCATGGCTGGGAAATGGTGCGCACCACTGATTTCCGCCCCAGCAACCCGGGCGACACCACCAAGGCCCAGACCATCGGCCACGTGATTTGCGGCTCCTATCTTGCCCTGACGGGCGCGGACTTCGCTATCGAAAACGCTGGCGGCATCCGCGGCGGCATCGCGGCGGGCAACGTGACCGCCGGCAACGTCATCGCCATCTCGCCCTACGGCAACACCGTGGAGACCTGGACCATGACCGGCGCGGACTTCCTCGCAGCGCTCGAGCACTCGCTACAAATTAGCGACGATTGCAACGACAGCTACGAGCTCCAGCAGGCTTATGTGGCGGCCGGTCACACCGAGCAGGAGGCGCAAGACAAGTACAAGTGGCGCGATGACTCTGGCAGCGTTCTCTCCTTTGGCGGCATCAACGTGACGATTGATTGGACGCAGCCCGAAGGCAAGCGCATTGTGAGTGCCACACTCACCAAAGACGGCAGCACGCTCGACCCCGCCAAGACCTATACCGTCGCCACCAACAACTACATCATTACCAACACGACCGATTTTCCCACCTTTGCACACGCCACCAAGTACACCGAGTGGGGCACGTGCGAGGCGGCGCTGAGGGCGCTGATTGGGCAGAACGGCTGGGAGAGCAAGATGGCCTCGCTCGCGGGCACCATCAGCTTTGGCTCCGCTGCCGTGGATCCCACGCCCACACCGGCCCCGACGCCTAAGCCCTCGCCTAAGACGGACACGACGGCCACGAAGGTCATCACCAAGAAGACGACCGGTAAGCTTGCCACAACGGGAGACCGCACGCTGGCAGTAGTTGGCGCGTGCCTTATCGGCGGCATCATCGTCATCATGCTCGGCATTATCTGGAAGCGTCGACGCTAAGCTACACCGCCGGGCCTTACAGCCCCGCCGCGTAAACCTTATATCGAGCACAGAAGCCCGTCCGAATTTGATCGGACGGGCTTCTTGGTGGGTATCATGGTTGGACGATCATAAGGAGGTTTTCCCTACATGGAATTGTTTGAGCCGATTCTTCATTTCTTTGAGCAACGGTGGGTCCACAACATCATCTGGGCCGTCATCTTGGCGATAGGCACCGCCGTCGCCACCAAGGTCGTATCCAAGACCCTGCGTCACCTGCTCAATCGCGACGACAACCCGCTTCCAGCATCGAGCATCTTCATCAACATCGCACGCGCCGTCATCTGGATGATCGGCGGCAGCTTTATCCTCGACAACTGCTTTGGCATTAACGCAAACGCGCTCGTCGCCGCTCTTGGCGTCGGCGGCATCGCCATCTCGCTCGGCTTTCAGGACACGCTGTCAAACCTTATTGGCGGCATGCAGGTTACGTTTATGGGCATCATCAAGCCCGGCGACAATATCGAGGTCGGCGGCGTGTCGGGCGTGGTCCAGGACATCACCTGGCGCCACACGACCATCGAAGATGCCTGCGGGCAGACCATCATCGTCCCCAACTCCAACATCTCCAAGAACACGCTCGTGCATTTGATGCCCTTTGGGCGCGTGGCTGTGCCCGTTGCCGTAAAGGACACGTCCAAGTGGGCCTCGCTCGACGCGCTGGCAGACGAGCTGACCAGCGCCACCAAGGCCGCCGTGCTTCCCATCTCGGGCTTTGACAAGGAGCCGTATGTGCTCTTTAGCGAGATCGGCGACTTTGGCATTAAGGGCAAGATCATCTTTATCGTCAGCGACGACAGCACCACTTTCACCGCTGCCGACGCCTGCATCCGCGCCATCGCCCCCATCATTGCCTAAACCATCACAAAGGGGACAGGCACCTTTGTTGTGGTTTTCATTCGTGGTACCATGGTTCATATAGTTGTTTAAACGACTAAGGGAGCAACATCATGGAAGAGGCCTACCGTCAAGCACGCAAGCGCGGCGAGCAAGGACGTCGACGCGCCATTAG
Organism: Collinsella sp.; assembly: GCA_048500675.1. Taxonomy (GTDB): domain Bacteria; phylum Actinomycetota; class Coriobacteriia; order Coriobacteriales; family Coriobacteriaceae; genus Collinsella. The sequence goes on along the minus strand of DBFSAO010000049.1, from coordinate 31,634 downwards.
TCAAAGCGAGTATCCGTACCTCACGGACCTCGATAGCTTGGTTGCCCAGCTCCCCTTAGGCCAGCGAGAGAATGTCGGCCTGAGAGACATTCCGCTCGAAATGGTCGTCGGTACGGTTACCAAGGGCCGTCAGTCCGCCTTTTCATGCAACTTTATGCCCCTGCTGCCGTTTGGCACCGAGTTCGCCCGCAAGTGGTCCAACCTCTACGACATCCAGGTAACCGAGGGTTATCGCGACCCCATCATCGTCACCGAGTTCATGCATCGGTTCTATGTCCAGGAAGGCAACAAACGCGTCAGTGTCCTCAAATTCCTGGACGCCCCGACGGTTTCGGCCAAGGTCACCCGTCTCTACCCCGGCACATGGGATTCCGTCGAAAGCCGCCTGTACGGCGAGTTCTGCGCGTTTTGGCGCGTCTGCCCCCTATACGAGATCGAGTTCTCGCGTGAGGGAAGCTACGAGACGCTCGCCAAGATGCTCGGTCAGAACCTTATCGAAAAATGGCCGCAGAAAAAGGTCGACTACCTGCGCCACACCTTCCTGCTCTTTAAGCGCGCCTACCTTCGCGCAGGCGGCGACCACCTGGACATTACGCCTGCCGACGCCATGCTCGTGTACCTCAATGTGTACAACCAGGACCGCCTGCTGGATACGCCAACGGATATCGTCGTAAACCGCCTGTGCAAGATCTGGCGCGAGCTGGTCATCGCCGGCAAAAATGACGAGGACAAGGTTGATCTTGTCGAAGCACCGAGCGTCGATGAGGAAGAGTCGCCCGCCAAGTCCACCTCCGGCGTGCTCAACTTCTTTATGGGCAAGACCGTCTATTCGGCGGCCAACCCCCTGCGCATCGCCTTTATCCATGAGTTCCCCTGTGCGACGTCGAGCTGGGACAGCCTGCACGACCAAGGGCGTCAGTATCTCGATGAGCACTTTGACGGTATCGTGCACACCGAGGCGTTCGAGGACTGTCACGATCCGGACGTGTTCTACGCCGCCGTGGAAACGGCTGTCAAACATGGAGCAAACGTCATCTTCTCGACCTCGCACCGCCTGATGGAATACACGCTCAGGGCTGCCGTTGAGTATCCCCAGGTTCGGTTCCTCAACTGCTCTATCGGCCTTCCCCATCAAAGTGTCCGTTCGTACTTTGGCAAGATGTACGAGGCCAAGTTCCTCCTGGGCGCCCTTGCCGCCAGCATGGCGGACAACCACCGCATCGGCTACCACGCGTCGGTCTTCGCCTCGGGCGCGCTCAGCGAGATCAACGCCTTTGCGATTGGCGCCTCGCTGCTCGACCCCCGTGCGCAAATTATCCTGACTTGGGGCGATGTGCCCGCCGGAGGCCTTACCGAGGCCATGTGCCGCGAAGGTGTAAGCGTCATGACCGGCGCCGACATGTCAAAGTCGCTCGAAGACCCCACGGCCTACGGACTTCACCGCCTGGTCGATGGCAAGGTTACCGGCATTGCCATGCCGGTATGGAACTGGGGCCGATACTACGAGCTTATCGTGCGAAGTCTACTGCATGGCACCTGGGATGAGACCAGTGACGCCAGCCAGGTTCGCGCCGTCAACTACTGGTACGGCATGAGCTCGGGCGTTATCGACATTCGCTACGCTCCGGGCCTGCCCTATCAGACGCGCAAGCTTGTTCAACTCCTCCGCAATGGCATCGTCGAGGGCTCCATCAATCCATTTGGCGGCGAACTCCACAGCCAAGACGGCGTGGTGCAGATCGAGGGCTTTCCCCCACTGCCGAGCACGCAAATCGTTGAGATGGACTGGCTGGCCGACAACGTGGTGGGCACCATTCCGCAACTCGACGATGAGCCGAAAGTCCCTGCCCTATGAAAATCCTTGCCATAGCCGATACCGAAGAACGATGCCTTTGGGAGTGCTTTCGCAAGGAACGCTTTGAGGGAGTCGACCTGATTTTGTCCGCCGGCGATCTGGACCCGGACTATCTTGAGTTTTTGGTTACGGTCATCAACAAACCGCTCATCTACGTGCGCGGCAATCACGATGACCGCTACGCACGTCATGCACCGGGTGGATGTATCTGCGTAGAGGACAGCGTGTACACGTACCGAGGGATTCGCATTGCGGGCCTTGGCGGGTCCATGCGTTATCGCGACGGCGCCAACATGTACACCGAACGCGAGATGTCCAAGCGCATGCGTAAGCTGTCGCGTAAGGTTAGGATGGTCGGCGGGTGCGACATTCTGCTTACCCATGCACCCGCCGCCGGTATGGGTGATCTGGACGATCTGCCGCATCGAGGATTCGAGTGCTTTAACACAGCACTCGAATCCTGGAATCCCGACTACATGGTGCACGGGCATGTGCACCAAAGCTACGGTTGCGATTATCAGCGCGAGCGTCAGCATGTGTGTGGAACGACGATCATCAACGCCTGCGGCTATACGCAGTTTGAGCTCGACCAGACGCACTACCCCATCCGCGGCTGGCAAGCAGCTTGGCTCAACTCACAAACCATGCGCCGCGAGCTCAAACGCCACGAAGCCATCGAGCCCTCAACGGCCAGAACACCCTGGTAACCACCACAAAGAGGACACTGTCCCCTTTGTGGTGCCTTTGACGCGATAGCAAGAAACCCGGTCCTGCACAAGGCAGAACCGGGTTTCTTTAGCAATGCTTGCTGTACTCAGGCAGTAACTAGCAGTTACTCAGCCAGGAAGTCACGCTGGACAGCGGGATCGACCTTGACGCCAGGGCCCATGGTGGAAGACACGGAGATGGACTTGACGTACTTGCCCTTAGCAGAAGAGGGCTTGACGCGCAGAATCTCGGTGTACAGGGCAGCGTAGTTCTCGACGAGCTGCTGCTCAGAGAAGGACTTCTTGCCCAGGGGCACGTGGCAGATGCCATAGCGGTCAGCGCGGTACTCAACGCGGCCAGCCTTGAGCTCGGAGACCATCTTGGCGACGTCCATGGTCACGGTGCCGAGCTTGGGGTTCGGCATGAGGCCACGGGGACCAAGGATCTTACCGATGCGGCCAACCTTGGCCATCATGTTCGGCGTAGCGATAGCGGCGTCGAAGTTGATCTCGCCCTTCTGAATCTGGGCGACGAGCTCGTCGGAACCGATGATGTCGGCGCCGGCAGCCTCAGCCTCGCGGGCCTTCTCGCCCTCGGCGAAGACGGCAACACGAACGGTCTTGCCGGTGCCGTGGGGCAGGGAGATGGAACCACGGATGTTCTGGTCAGCCTTACGAGTATCGATACCCAGACGGAAGTGGGCCTCGACGGTCTCGTCGAACTTGGCGGTGTCGAGCTCCTTGAGGAGCTTAGCAGCCTGAAGGGGGGTGTAGAGCGTGGCGCGGTCGATCTTCTCGGCAGCGGCGTTATAGCTCTTACCATGCTTAGCCATGTGCATTACCTCCTGTGGTTAAACGGGCGTGAGCCCTCCCACATCGTATCGTGTGCCCTATTGCACACATATAACGGGCGCCCCGGTCGGAGCACCCGTCATTACCTAAAGAAATCGCTACTCAGCGATGGTGACGCCCATGGAACGGGCGGTACCGGCGATGATCTTCTTGGCGGCGTCAATGTCGTTGGCATTGAGGTCCGGCATCTTGATCTCGGCGATCTTGGTGAGCTGCTCCTGGGAGAGCTGACCAACCTTGTCAGCCTGGGGCTTAGCGGAACCAGACTTGAGGTTCAGCTCCTTCTTGATGAGGTGAGCCGCCGGCGGGGTCTTGGTGATGAAGGAGAAGGACTTGTCCTCGTAGACAGAGATCTCAACGGGGATGATGTCACCCTTCTTGTCCTGCGTCTCGGCGTTAAAGGCCTGGCAGAACTGCATGATGTTCACGCCAGCAGCGCCCAGGGCGGGGCCGACGGGAGGAGCGGGGTTTGCTGCACCAGCAGGAATCTGGAGCTTAATGACGTTGGCAACCTTCTTCTCAGCCATGGTCATTCCTTTCGAATCACGAGTGTGAAGTACTTGCTATATCGTAAGCACGCACGTGTTAGAAGCACTCCTGAGATGAGCAGTCACAGAAGAAGCACGCTCGCGCGAACGGACGAAAACTTAAGCGATGACAGCGACCTGGTTAAAGTCGAGCTCGACCGGCGTCTCGCGGCCAAAGATCATCAGCGTGACCTTGAGCTTGCCAGCCTCGGTGTTAACCTCGGAGACCTTGCCATCAAAGTCGGTAAGCGGGCCATCGGTGACGCGGACGGACGTACCGACCTCAATATCAACCGAGGTGCGCTTGGGCGAATCGCCCTTACCGGGACGACGAGTCATCTTGTTGTACTCGTCGCGGGAAAGCGGAGCGGGCTTGCCGTTGCCGCCTAGGAAACCGGTGACGCCAGGCGTGTTACGAACGCACGTCCAAGCATCGTCATCCATCTCCATGCGGACCAGGACATAACCCGGGAAAATCTTGGAATCCCTGGTCTCACGCTTGCCACCCTCTTTAATCTCGGTGACGCGCTCCATAGGAATCTCGATATCAAAGATACGGTCCTGCATGCCCATAGTCTCGATGCGATGCTCGAGATCGGACTTAACGCGGTTCTCGTATCCAGAGTAAGTGTGAACGACGTACCAACGCTTAGACATGGTTTAGCCCCTCAATCCAGAGAACAGAGCAAGAGCCTCGCCAAAGCCAGCATCGAGCAGAGCGATGACGACGCCGACGACGATCAGAGAAGCGCAAACAACAACCGAGTAGTTCACGAGCTCCTTCTTATCGGGCCACGTGACACGCTTCATCTCGGACTTGACCGAAGCGAAATACTTCTTGGTGCGGGCGAAGAAACCAGGCTTCTCGTTCTTCTTGGACTTCGCAGCCTTCTCGTTCTTCTTGGCAACGGCCTTCTTGGCCTCAACCTTGGAGTTGGCGGCAGCTTTGTTGGCAGGTGCCGGCTGCTGAGCCTTCTTCTTGTTCTTCTTGTTGGCCATTTGGGTTACCTCCGCGCAATGCGCTTATACATGAGTAAACCGTAAGCCCCCAAATGGGAGCTTACGGAATAATGACTGGCACGCCAGGAAGGACTCGAACCCTCAACACTCGGTTTTGGAGACCGATGCTCTACCAATTGAACTACTGGCGTATGTGACTAGAGACTAGCGAGTCTCTTTGTGCAGCGTGTGGTGACGGCACCAGGGGCAATACTTCTTGATCTCCATACGATCAGGCATGGTCGACTTGTTCTTGGTGGTCGTATAGTTGCGGCGCTTGCACTCAGTGCACGCAAGAGTAACTAGAGTACGCATGTATCCTGAACCTTTCATTTCCGCCCCGTACGGGCACGAGTTGTTACTTTATCAGCTCCACGTAAGTGCTGTCAATGAAAACCTCGAGTCAATTGGTTCTCGGTGGATCCATTCATATTTGGAACACATCAATGAAGCCATCGAGAGCTAATCGACGGTGCATCCAGGACCATTATCGATCCTCTCGACACCAGCAACGGCTCAATATCCATTGCAGAAAAGAACCCGGCACCCATATAAGTGCCGGGTTCTCTAAGTCAGCTATATCAAAGAGCTAATTTACTCAATGATCGTGGAGACGATGCCCGAACCGACGGTGTGGCCACCCTCGCGGATAGCGAAGCGCAGGCCCTCCTCCATGGCGATCGGGTGGATGAGGTCGCCCTCAATGGTGATGTGGTCACCAGGCATAGCCATCTCGGTGCCCTCGGGGAGCTTGACCGTACCGGTAACGTCGGTGGTACGGAAGTAGAACTGAGGACGATAACCATCGAAGAACGGGGTGTGACGGCCGCCCTCCTCCTTGGTCAGAACGTAGATCTCGCCGGTGAACTTGGTGTGCGGGGTAACCGAACCGGGCTTGCAGAGAACCTGGCCGCGCTCGATGTCCTCACGCTTGATGCCGCGGAGCAGCAGACCGACGTTGTCGCCAGCCTCGCAGAAGTCCATGGACTTACGGAACATCTCGATACCGGTAACGACGGTGTTCTGGGTATCCTTGATGCCGACGATCTCGACGGGCTCGTTGAGCTTGAGCTCACCGCGCTCGACACGGCCAGTAGCAACGGTACCACGGCCGGAGATGGTCATAACGTCCTCAACGGCCATCAGGAACGGGAGGTCGTTGTTACGAGCAGGCGTCGGGATGTACTCGTCGACGGCCTTCATGAGCTCGCGGATAGCGTCCATCCACTTGGCGTCGCCCTCGAGAGCGCCCAGAGCGGAACCACGGATGACGGGGATGTCGTCGCCGGGGAAATCGTACTCGGAGAGGAGCTCACGGGTCTCCATCTCGACGAGGTCGATGAGCTCGTCATCGTCGACCATGTCGCACTTGTTCAGGAAGACGACGATGTAGGGAACGCCGACCTGACGGGCGAGCAGGATGTGCTCGCGGGTCTGAGCCATGGGGCCGTCGGTAGCAGCGATGACCAGGATAGCGCCGTCCATCTGAGCAGCGCCGGAGATCATGTTCTTGACGTAGTCAGCGTGGCCCGGGCAGTCAACGTGAGCGTAGTGACGGGCAGCAGTCTCGTACTCAACGTGGGAGACGGAGATCGTAATGCCGCGCTCGCGCTCCTCGGGAGCCTTGTCGATGTTCTCGAACGCAGTGAAGTCAGCCTTGCAGCCCTCGGTCTCGGAGAGAACCTTGGTGATGGCGGCGGTCAGCGTGGTCTTGCCGTGGTCGACGTGACCAATGGTGCCGATGTTAACATGCGGCTTAGTGCGCTCAAACTTCTCTTTGGCCATAAAGCCCTCCTCTTAACAGGTCGTCCCCGGACGGGACTTTGCCTTTATACCATAGTGGCCTCTCAACATACTATTGAGAAGCCACCGTGTTACCTATGGTAGCGGTGACTGGATTCGAACCAGTGACGCCACGGGTATGAACCGTGTGCTCTAACCAACTGAGCTACACCGCCGGATGGAGCCTGCAACCAGACTTGAACTGGTGACCTCTTCGTTACCAACGAAGTGCTCTACCGACTGAGCTATACAGGCACTTGACGGGTGGGAGCTATAGGATTCGAACCTATGTAGGCAGAGCCAACGGGTTTACAGCCCGTCCCCATTAACCACTCGGGCAAACTCCCAATCGTTCAAGTATCCGCAGGTCCTTTGGTCTTTTGGACCGCCGCCCCCGCGAACGAAGAAGATAATACGATGCCACCTTGGGGGCTGTCAACGAAAACCTCTAGATACACGGTGCCGGGCGTATCTACATACCTTTGACCTGCGGTTTTGCTGAGTTTGGATATGAAGGACGGTGGTTTTGGATACAGAGATGACGTTTCCCAAGGTAACACTTTGGTGTAGTGGAGTACACCTTCAGGATCGAACTTCGATAACGGCTTATTTGCACCTATATATAGGTCGAGATCGGGCTTCCGTGGCAGATTCGAGCGTGGATTTTCTCCCGTTTGAAATCGAGCGTGGATAATCTCCCACTTTGCCGTACCATCGAATCCAAAGTGGCAGATTATCCACGCTCATTCACTAGGCGGAAGATTTTCCACGCTCGTGTGTCCGATAATCCACGCTCGATGACGATGACCAACCTCGCCCCGGCCTATGTCTCGACCTGTAACAGTAAGAGGGTTATTCCTCCCCTATCTGTTACAGATCGAGATGTTTCGCAGAGACCCCCGCTTACGTCTCATTCTGTAACAGTAAGAACGGTTTTCAGCCTCTTCGTGTTACGGATCGAGACAAACCTGAAGCTTGGTTGGCGCCAAACACGCTGACTTATCGACATAAATAGAAACGGGCCCTGTCCCACAAGGGAACAGAGCCCGAAACTCTCATGGAGCCAGTGACAGGAATCGAACCTGCAACCCACTGATTACAAATCAGTTGCGCTACCGTTGCGCCACACTGGCACACTTGGCGCTTTCACGCGAAGCCAGTTAAGAATAAAGGAATTGCGGACGGGGCGCAACAGGCCGCACGGCGTTATACAAATATGCAAAATCCAGCAACAACGCGTACCAGGCCCGTTCATTTCTGTCAGTGCGCCCTCAATCTTAAAACCATTCGCCAGAACGAATAGTTTTAATTACAATTGCTATATATAAAACTATTCGTTCTGGCGAAGGGTTTCGCGATGCTTACTACCAAAGAAGCCGCCGAGCTGCTCGGCATCACTCCGCGCAGGGTGCAGGAGCTCATAAAAAACGGAGCACTTGAGGCCCGCAAGGCTTCTGGTGTATGGCTCATCGACAAAGACAGCGTCGACACGCGACTCCGCTCTGTGACCAAAACGGGGGGACGTCCCCGCCGCGGCCACGGTAAGAGCGAGATCGCGTTCACCCTCATGAACCGCACGTACGAAGTCGCTCAGCTGGTCTACAGCACATCGCGAAAAGACTTTACCCACATCGGTGCCGACATCGATTACGCCCACGCCCCTATTGGAGTATTTGGCCCTAATAGCCCCATATCGCTAGACTCCTTCCGCATCTGGTGGCGCGGCCGCGGTATCCCGCTCGCACGCATTGGGCTAGCCTCCCTGCTTGCAGAAGCCGCAGTCGATGTTCCCGATGAACTCGTCCAGCGAAATCTCGGCCTCTCCTTATCCGACCAGTATTGGATTAGGCCCCAAGGTTCCGGTCTCACCTGGGAGGATATCAACTTCTTCAATAACGCCTTTGATGACGTCTCGCTGTCCATTGCACCCTTTGCCCCAGAGGGAAAAGCGGCTGCCGCAAAGCCCGATAACACCTCGGACGGCAATCTTCAAAAGTACTGGACGTGCGAGGGCGAACGTCGAATTCTGCATAAGGCAGGAGCGCACCTGGACCAGGAACCTTATAACGAGCTGGTGGCGACCGCGCTCCACCGTCGCATCCTAAACGCCTGCGATTATGTGCCTTACTCGCTCGAGGGCACGGGCACTTCCGCCCTGAGCACATGCGATGTCTTCTTAACTGATGAAGAAGAGTATGTCCCTGCGTTCTATGTAAACCAGCACGCAAACGCAGATGAACGGCTAACCGACTACGAGCGATATGTAGCAAACTGCGAGGAGCTCGGGGTGACAGGCGTCAAGGATGCCCTTGACCGCATGATCGTATGTGACGACATCATTGCCAACTACGATCGTCATTGGCGCAACTTCGGCCTCGTGCGAAACGTAAACACGCAAGCTTGCAGACCTGCCCCCATCTTCGATTCGGGCTCATCGCTCTGGTGCAACATATCACTAGAGGAGCTTAGGGCGGGAGAGCACAGTTTTACCAGCGCACAATTTCATTCAAGCCCCGCCAAACAAATGTTGCTCGTCGAGGACATGGGCTGGTTTGACGGCGACAAACTCGAAGGCTTCGTTGACGAGGCAATCGAGATTCTTTCCAGAAACGACGCGCTCACGGCAAGGCTGCCATATCTAAAAAAGGCGCTAACGTGGCGCCTCGAAAGAATGATCGACATCGCTGAATGGAGTTAGCGAGGCAGCATTGCCCCGCCAACTTCCCTACCTCCCGCGCAGGGCCTTGAGCTTGGCCAGGGCATCGGGGCTCAGGCGACTGCCCAGAGTCATCTTGATCTGCGGAGCTTCCTCTGCCTCGTGAACGTCGTTATCGATCTGTTTGATCTCGTCCACCAGCATACGGCTCGAGATGCGCGTGACACCCTTGCCCATGACGACGGCCTGGATCGTGCCGTCGCTCGATACCACGGAGCATGCGCGGCCTTCCTCGCGCGCCTCGATGCAGAGCTTTTGCACCACGGTATCGGCTGAAACACCCGTCGGCGAGAACTCGATGCGCACGCCGCGGGCCGGCAGGTTGGGACGTTCACTGGAGATATTGCCCGCGCCGTCAAACACGATCACGGCCTCGTAACGGCCCTGGGCAAAGGCAGCAACGTCGTTAATGAGGGCGGTGCGCGCCATATCGTGAACGTCGCTGGAATACGGATCGTCGGAATGGTCGTACACGAGCTTTTCGTAGCGCGGCGTGCAGTGGATCACGTTGTAACCGTCGACCACCAGCAGCTCGGGCTTGTTGGAGTGCACCGTCGAGACTGGGTCGGCGATAGCCTGCGCAAACGCATTGCCGCCCACGCCGTAGGTCGCGGCCGAAACAATCGGCTTGGCCGAGCCCTCGCCAAAGCGCTTGGCCTTGGACTTGGCACGGTTCTTTTTGGACATGCGCTACTCCTCCCCCATGAGCTCGCCGGCGTTGCGGCGCAGCCACTCAAAGCAGAGGGCCGTAGTCGCCTGGGCAACATTGAGGCTCTCGGTCATGCCGCGCTGGGGAAGCTTGGTCAAAAAGTCGCATTTCTCGAGCACCAGACGCGAGATGCCGTCGCCCTCGGAACCCATGACGAGTGCCACGCGGCCCTCGAAGGGGGCATCCCAGCAGCTGCCCTCGGCGTGCTCAGAGGCACCGCCCACCCAAAAACCGGCGGCTTTGAGGTCATCGAGCGCACGAGCGATATTGGGGACCTGCGCGATGGGCAGATGCATAACGGCGCCGGCAGAAGTCTTGTAGCTACCCACCGTTACGCCGGCGGCTCGTTTGTTGGCGATGATGACGCCCGCTGCGCCCACAACCTCGGCAGAGCGCACGATGGCGCCAAAGTTACCGTCGTCGGTCACATGGTCGAGCACAACGACAAGCGCCGGACCGTCGCCCGCGCGGTCGAGGATGTCGGCGACATCGGCATAGGGGAAGTTGCCAACCTCGAGTGCGATGCCCTGATGAGCGCCATGGCTCGACAGTGCGTCGAGCTGCGCACGCGGCACATACTTAATGCGGACGCCCGCGGCGTTGAGGTCGTCGACCAGGCGCGACAAGGCGGCATCGCGCTCTCCACCCTCGACAATGAGCGCGCACTTGATGGGAAAACCAGTGCGTAGCGCCTCGGCGGCAGCACGACGACCTTCGATAAACTCGCCCTTGGGAGCCTGGACAGCGTCGCGGTTGCGATCGCGCTGCGGACGTGCGGCCTGGGCGCGATCGCGCTGGCCCTTGGGAGCGGCAGCGCGGTCATTGCGGCGAATCGGACGCGAGCCAGAAGCAGCCTGCTTGCCGCCACGAGGCGCACGCTTGCGATTGTCGGCCATAAAGCGACCTCCTAAATACAACTATCAAACGAAACAAAATAAACGACCGCCCATGAATATTAATTCGGGCGGTCGGTACGGGTTTTCCAAGTGCCCGAGATTGCCGTGAAAGAGGAGCGACGCGTACTTGAGTACGCGAGCGACGGTTTGAACGGCAAGGTCGGGTGCTTGGGAAACCCGCGGGGATTAGAGAGATTTGATACGAGTGCCGGCGGCGGTATCTTCAATCGTCAGCCCGAGGTCCTTGAGCTGGTCGCGGATGGCGTCGGCCAGATCCCAGTTCTTGGCGGCACGGGCCTCGGCGCGAGCCTCGAGAATCTTGGAAGCTGCCTCGTCCACGTCGTCACCAGTGTAGGCGACCAGGCCGGCGGCAACGCCTAGCAGACCCAGCGGCAGCTCGACCTTGGGCTCGGGAAGCTCAACGCCAAACGTATCGAGCAGCTCGGCCAGCGTATCGGCGGCAGCCAGGACTGCGGCCTTGTCGGCAGCATCGCCCGCCTGCTCCAGGTACTGGTTGCACTCGGTCACAAAGCCAAAGACAGCACCCATGGCACCGGCGGTGTTAAAGTCGTCGTCCATGCACTCCTTAAAGGTGGCACGGGTCTCGGCGGCCTTGGCGGCAAACGTCTCGGATGCTGCCTCATCGGCATCGGCCGTCGCATGGTTCGCGGCCCAGCGCAGGTTCTCGACCGTACCGGCGATACGCGTGAGCGAATTCTCGGCACCCTCCAGGCGCTCCCAGGAGAAGTCGAGCGGCGAGCGATAACTCGTCTGCAGCATCAACAGGCGCAGGGCCGCGGCAGAGTGCTGCTCGAGGACCTCGGCCAGCGTAAAGAAGTTGCCGAGCGACTTGGACATCTTCTCGCCGTCTACCAGCAGCATGCCCGTGTGCATCCAGGTGTTGGAGAAGCCCTGGTGCCAGGCGCAGGTGGCCTGGGCGCACTCGTTCTCGTGATGCGGGAAGGCAAGGTCGGAGCCGCCGCCGTGGATGTCGATCGGAGTGCCCAGGTAGCGATGCACCATGGCGGCGCACTCGGTGTGCCAACCGGGACGGCCCTCGCCCCAGGGGCTCGGCCAGCTGGGCTCGCCGGGCTTGGCGGCCTTCCACAGGGCAAAGTCGAGCGGGTCGTTCTTGTCCTCGTTCTCCTCGATGCGCGCGCCAACCATAAGGTCGTCGATGTTGCGGCCCGAGACCTGACCATAGTTGGGATCGCTGCGCACGGCAAAGTACACGTCGCCGTTATCGGCTGCGTAAGCGTGGCCCTGCTCGATAAGCGTCTTGATCATGGCGATCATGGGGCCGATCTCCTTGGTGGCGCGGGGGCGCACATCGGGATCGAGCACGTTGGCGGCGCGCATGACGCCGATGAACTTGTCGGAGAACTCCGTCGCGACCTCGGCGGCCGTACGGCCCTGCTCGTTGGCGCGCTTGATGATCTTGTCGTCGACATCGGTGAGGTTCTGGGCGAACGTGACCTCGTAACCGCTCGCGATGAGCCAGCGGCGAATCACGTCAAAGCTGATGAACGTACGGGCGTTGCCGATGTGGATGTTGTCGTAGACCGTGGGGCCGCACACGTACATGCGGACCTTGCCGGACTCGATGGGCTGGAACTCTTCCTTTTTATGGGTAGCGCTGTTGTAGATACGCATTCGTTACTCCTTAACGGTTTTCTGTAGCAGGCAGACGGCCCAGGCGCCGATTCCCTCGCCCTGGCCTTCCCAACCGAGCTTTTCGGTCGTAGTGGCGGCGACGCCCACGTTTTCGACGTCAACGCCCAGGGCATGGGCAAGGTTGGCGCGCATGGCATCGCGATGCGGGGTGATCTTAGGCTGCTGGCAGGCAATGGTGCAATCGGCATCGACAAACTCAAAGCCCAGCTCACGCGCATAGTCCATCACGCGGGCAAGCAGCACCATCGAATCGGCACCCTCGTAGGCGGGATCGGTGTCGGGGAATAGCTTGCCGATGTCTCCCCCACGGCAGGCGCCCAGAATGGCGTCGGCCAAGGCGTGCGCGAGCACATCGGCATCCGAGTGGCCCAGCAGGCCGCGCTCGTAGGGAATGTCGACACCGCCGATGATACATCGACGCCCCTCCACCAGACGGTGAACGTCGTAGCCATGGCCAATGCGCAGGTTACTGAACATGGGGAAGGTCCTCTCCCTCGGCCATGCGGCCAAGCAGAATCGCGGTTACGGGACGCAGGTCCTCGGGCACCGTCACCTTAAGGTTATCGCGTGGGCTCTGGACGCAGCGGACGCGCCCACCCATGCGCTCGACCAGCGACGAATCATCGGTACCGATAAAGCCCTCGGCAATGGCTGCAGCGTGGGCGCGCTTCATAGCATCGACGCTAAAGATCTGCGGCGTCTGCGCTGCCCAGTAGAGCTCACGCGGCGGCGTCTCGACGATATTATCGCCGTCAACGATCTTGAGTGTGTCGATCGCGGGCTGACCGCACACGACACCGTCGAGGGCACGGTCGCTCACGAGCACGTCGATAGCGTGGTCGATGGCCTCGGTCGTAATGAGCGGACGAGCGCCGTCGTGGATGGCGACATATTCGAAACCCGCCGGAACCGCATGCACGCCGGCACGGGTGGAATCCTGACGGGTATCGCCGGCATCGGCAAAGCTGATGGGCGTGTCATAGTCAAACGGGTCAATGGCCAGGCGGCGCATCTCGGCACGGCGCTCGGCAGGGCAAACCACGACGATATGGCCGACCTTATCGCTACGATCGAACGCGCGGATGGACCAGCTCATGAGCGGACGGCCCGCCACATTAACGAGCTGCTTGCCGCCGGGATTTCCAAAGCGCTGGCCGCTGCCGCCGGCAACGACCACGGCGCATACGGGCGCCATTATGCGTTCCCCTGTTTGGTGCCCTTCATGCGGTACAGCGAGTCCGCAAGAATGGCAGGGTTGTTGACGCCAAAGTCGCCCAAGCGCTCCGGATCCTCGCTGATGTCGTCCATGAGCTCCTGCAGCGAGCCGTACTCGTCGACGATCTTCTCGGCCACGCCGTCGCGCACGACGGACACGCGCGAAAGCGTGCGCAGGCCCAGCGGCGTCATGACGGAGTCCTCGTCCAAGTCGTCATAGCCCAGAACTGCCGCCACGTGCTGCGGGTCGGACAGGTCCTTAGGCGTCATACGGCTCAGCTCGGCGCGAATCTTCTCGGCGTTGGCCTCAGAGGAATCGCTCGCGTAGTCGCGGATCATCAAGTCGTATTCGGTATCCATGCTGGAGCCCGCGAGCTGCTCGAGCTGCATCTGCACGAGCTTACCCTGGTTACCCAGCTTGACAATGCAATCCTTAAGCTCGGTCTTTGCCTGCTGCATGATCTCGAAGCTCGAGAAAATACCGGTAATGTCGGCGAGTGTGACGTAGTCGTCGAGCTCGAGGGCCGTCAGGCGCAGCAGGGAGCGATCGAGCGACTGACGGGTAGTCTGGAGCGTGGCGACGAGCTGGTTGACCGAGCTCATGATGGTGGTGACGGGCTGGATCTCGTAGCTCTTGCCGTGGACGTACACGTTGACGACGGCGCGACGAGCCGAAACCGAGATCACGATGGCATCGGTGAGCACCGACATGCGAGCGGCAGTACGGTGACGCATGCCCGTCTCACTCGTGGCGAGCGAGGGATCGGGATTGAGGTGGAAGTTGGCGCGCAGGATCTGGGTGAGGTCGCCATCGATAACGATGGCGCCGTCCATCTTGGAAAGCTCGAACAGGCGGTTCGAGGTAAACGAAATGTTGAGCGGGAAGCCGTCGTTACCGGCAGCGAGCACGTTTTCGGTGTCGCCGACGCAGATAAGGGCGCCCAGGTGACCGGCGATGATCATGTCGAGGGCGGTGCGGATCGGCTGGCCGGGGGCAGTCAGGCGAATGGCCTGTTCCATACGCTTTTGCAGCTCGTTCTTATCCAAGGCATCGCTCCCATCGTATACGCTCCATAAACGCTAAATAGTTTCTCACGGTTTGTCCCTGCGGCGCTTGCGAAATCCGATGCTTACAGAATGAGCGAACACAGCTGAGAGCCCAATCCAAATGGGCTGCTTATGTGGTAGCATCGGGATTCGCATAAATGAGGGAGTAGTCGCGTGATCGGGTTCGCCTCCGATGGCGCGGCAAGTCAACACACTGGCCGATGCGGCCTGGCTTGCCTTAATGAACGAGACTCGTGGCTGTGCGCGCAACGCGTACGCCACGGGTCTTTTTTGTTACTCCCCCAAGAGGTACACGCGGGCCCGCCCGCAGAGAGGGAGCCAGACTATGGGACTCGCAGAGCTTGTGTTGCTCGCTATCGGCCTTTCTATGGACGCTTTTGCCGTATCCATCTGCAAGGGCCTTGGCATGAAAAGGATCAACCTTAAGGTCGCCGTGATACTCGGCCTGTTCTTTGGCGGTTTCCAGGCCGGCATGCCCGTAATCGGATGGGCGCTCGGCAGCCAATTCATGGGCATCATCGGACCCATCGACCATTGGATCGCCTTTATCCTTTTGGCCTTCATCGGCGGCAAAATGCTGTGGGAGGCTTTTACCGAGGACGAGGATGAAGGCGACGGCAAGGATGCCGAAAAGATTGAACTGGGCGAGTACCTGATCCTCGCCATCGCCACCTCAATCGACGCCCTGGCCGTGGGCATCTCGTTCGCCGCGCTTTCGGTCGACATCGTTCCCGCTGTATCGCTTATCGGCGTCACAACGTTTATCTTCTCCGTTGCCGGCGTAGCGATCGGCCACACCTTTGGCGCGCGCTACGAAAAACTCGCCACCATCGTGGGTGGCGTCGTGCTCATCCTCATCGGGCTTAAGATCTTGCTTGAGCATCTGGGGATCCTCGCGATATAAAAAACGCCTCTCATAAGCCAACGTCAATGTAGGAGTCTCATGCAGAGTTTTGCATAATGCCTATTCGTGCAGACTTTTGCATGTCATACTGATATGCAAAAGTCTGCACGTTAGGAGATAGCCGTGGATACCCTTCCCATCACCACACCGCGCCAAGCTGGCATCTACGTGCGCCAGGCACGCGAGACTCAGGGTCTCACCCGTGCCGCCCTCGCCAAAAAGGCCGGTGTTTCGGAGCGCCTGCTCGCATCGCTCGAGCTAGGAGACGCCACCGGCATTCGACTCGACAAGTTGCTGGCGATTTTCGACGCTCTTGGACTGGCACTCGCAGCACAAGGGGATATCGGCGAAGCGAAAAACGAGCGACCAGTCGACGCCCCGCATGCCAATCCGCTGCCTCGCAGCATCCCCAGGCGCCATCACACTCAACGTCCTCATCATCGCAACCGTCGTAGTACCGCCATTCCGGCTCTTCCAGATGTCCCCTTTACATCCGCACTCTACGACGAGGTCTTCGCCGATTTCGCCATGTCCAATCTCGGAGTCTCGATTGCCGCAAACGCATCTAGCAAAACCAAGCCCGAAGGGAAATAGCCAATGGCCAGAACATCACTTCGGACCATTATTTGCGGCGTGCCTGCTGGAACGCTCACGCAAGATGAGAACGGTCTTATCAGCTTTACCTACGATCATGACTATGACGGGCCAGCCTTATCGACCAACATACCCGTATCGAATCGCACATACGGACAACAGGTCATGAATCCGTACCTGTTTGGCCTTCTACCCGACAGCGAGGACCAACGAAAAGCGATTGCCGCCGAATTCGACGTTAGGCCCAACAATCCCGTTGCGTTGCTCAGCCATATCGGACTCGACTGTCCGGGCGGAGTGCAGTTTTGTGCCGAAGAAGATGCCGACGCCGTCCTGCATCGCGCTGGCGAATACCGCCCTATAGACGACCACGAAATTGCTCTTCGTCTCAAGTCGATCAGAGATGACCGCGATGCATCGTGGATGGGTCTAGATGAAAGTTGGTCACTTGGAGGCAACCAGGGCAAGTTCGCTCTCGCACTCATGGACGGTCGCTGGTGCGAATGCATGGGGTCCTCGCCCACGACGCATATTTTCAAAAATGGCGTTATCGGTTTTAAACTCGAGGCTCTCAATGAGTTTGTCTGCATGAAAAGCGCCCAGCGCGCCGGCATCGCAACGGCAAACGTCGAATATCGTATGTTTGAGGACGAACCTGCCCTCATTGTTGAGCGCTATGACCGCGTGAAAGTCAAAGACGGAACGATCAGGCGCCTACATCAAGAAGACCTCTGTCAGGCACTTGGGGTGATGCCCGCCCAAAAGTACACGGCAGACGGCGGCCCGACCACACGCGACATTCAAGAGCTCCTCGTAAATACGAGCCACCATCAACTTAACCTGTATCTGTTTACGCAGATACTGTTCTTCAACGCCATTATCGGCGCACCGGATGCGCATGCGAAAAACTATTCCCTGCTCCTTGGAAACGACGGCGCAGCCATGATGGCTCGAATGTACGATGTCGCGTCGGGTTTGGCGTATGAGCGCATGCGCCGCCGGGCGCGCCTTGCCATGAGCGTTGGCGGCGAAAATCGTGTGGGGCGCATCGGTCCAGGCGCCATCCGCCGATACCACGGTATGGGCGACCCCGCGCTGGAGGCGGCGCTTACCGATGCCGGGCTATCCGAGAAGTTTTGCTTTGCGACCATGATGGACCTCGCCTACGAGGTGCCCATTTGCATGGAAGAGGTCATGGACGAATACGCCGATCTGCCCGGCATGGCGGACCTGCGCGAGCATATGCTCGGCCCCGTCCGCGAAAACTGCCAGCGCACCCTCGACCTCATCAGGGCAGAAATGGACTAGACACCAGACTATTTCCCATTTTTCAAACAAAAGAGAGGGGGCACCCGTCGCAAAAGACCGGGTGCCCCCTCTCGTAATGTCATTTGCAATCTGCTAGCACGTGGCTCGGACTGCTGCCAGCGCGACCTTTACGCAGCGAGGCGCTTGAGGACGTCGATGAGCAGCTCGTAGAAGCGCTCGGCAGAAGCGAGCTCCATGCTCTCGTCCGGGGTGTGGACATCGGAGAGCGTCGGGCCCACGGCGATGGCGTCCAGGCCGTGCAGGGCCTCGGCAAACAGGCCGCACTCAAGGCCGGCGTGAATGGACTCGATGCGCAGCTCGGAGCCAAAGAGCTCGCGATAGCTCTCGACAAAGACGTCGCGGACCGGCGAATGCTCGGCATAGCTCCAGCCGGGATACTCGAACTCAAACTTGGCGTCGAAGCCCAGGACATCGGCCAGCGTCTGCAGGCGGTCCTTGAACTCGTTCTGCAGCGAGGTGATCGAGGAGCGCGGGGACAACATGATCTTGACCTCGTCGTCAGAAGTGGCAACCACACCGATGTTGGAGGAAACCTCGACGGAGCCGTCGGTAGCGACGTTGCGGCGGATCACACCGTTGGGGGCAAGACGCAGGGCGTGGATGAGGGCAAGCGCGGACTTCTGGTCCATGGCCTCGACCTCGGCGTCGTCGGCAATCTCGACGGTGCAGGTAAAGCCGGGGTCGAAGACCTCGAGCTCGGCAGTGACGTCGGCGATGATGCCCTTTGCGATCTGGGCCGCGGCCTCGGCGGCAGCGTGATCGGCATAGACCAGAACGGCCTTGCACTCACGGTTGATGGCGTTGTCCTTGGTGCCGCCGTTGAAGCTGACGATGGCGGGCTCACCGGCGACCATCAGGCGGTCGATGATGCGGGCCATGATGAGGTTTCCGTTGCCGCGCTCCAGGTTGATATCACTGCCGGAGTGGCCGCCCAACAGACCGGAAATGTCGAGCGTGAGGGTGCTACCGGTCTTGTGCTCGCGCACGATGGGGCAGGTGTAGGTAACGACGACGCCGCCGGCGCAGCTGACGGTGGCAACGCCCTCCTCCTCGGAGTCGAGGTTGATCATGGTGCGGGCGCTGATCTGGGACTTGTCGAGCGTCTCGGCGCCAACCAGGCCGGTCTCCTCGTCGGTGGTGAACACGCACTCGAGGGCCGGATGGGCAATCGAATCGTCGTTGAGCACAGTAAGCATAAGCGCGACGGCGATACCATTGTCGGCGCCCAGGGTGGTGCCGTTGGCGGTAAGGACGCCGTCCTTGACGACCAGGTCGATACCATCGGTCGTAAAGTCGTGCTCAACGGAGCCCAACTTGTCGCACACCATATCGATGTGACCCTGCAGCATCACGGTCGGGGCATTCTCGGCGCCGGCAGATGCGGGCTTGCGAATGATGACGTTGTAGACCTCGTCCTGATACACATCGAGACCGCGCTCCTTGGCAAACGCGACCAGGAAATCGCTGATGCCCTTCTCGTTGCCAGACCCACGGGGGATCGCGCTGACCTCCTCAAAGAAATGGAACAGCTGGGCGGGCTCGTAGCCGGTAATCTTGTAGTCCATGGTGCCTCCTTGGCGCAACTGGTTAGACAGTAAGACATGCGACTTGTATATTCCCAGACTTTGCGTGCATAAACCAGTCGAAAACGCCGAGCGCCCTCGCATCATCGGCTAACGGTGGACCGTATAGCGTAACGGTCACAACTTCCGCAGCTCTACAAATCGAGGCGCCCTTTCCGGAGCGCCTCGATTGCGCGTATCAAATTGTCGCCACGCCCTACAGCGCGCCGGAACCGGCTTGCATCATGCCGCCGGGGCCCGAGGTCACGCCGCCGCTCACGGGCGCGACGTTGCCGGTGTGCGGAGCCGCCGGGGCGGTATCGCCACCGAGCGTGCCCGTCGGACGCGGTGCCGGAATCTCGCCCGTGCCGTGACTAAAGACAAACTTGCCGTCGGCCACATCGCACAGGACGGTATCGCCCTCGCCCCACTCACCGGCCAGCAGTTCCTCGGACAGCGGGTCCTCAATGAGCTTTTGGATGGCACGGCGCAGCGGACGCGCGCCATTGGTGAGGTCGGTGCCCTCGGCCACAATCTTGTCGTAGGCCGCATCGGTGAGCTTGATGTTCATGCCGTTGGCAATCAGGCGTTGACGCAGGTCGTCCACCAGCAGGTGCGCGATCTTGGTCAGATTCTCGCCCGAAAGCTTCTGGAACACCACGATGTCGTCGATACGGTTGAGCAGCTCGGGGCGGAACAGGCGCTTAAGTTCGCCCATCGCACGGCCCTTAATCTCGCTCGAGGTAAGGCCCTGCTCACCGGTGGTGCCAAAACCGACGCTCGCATCCTGCGCGATCTCGCGGGCGCCCACGTTTGACGTCATGATGATCACCGTATTGCGGAAGTCGACCGTCTTGCCCTGGCTATCGGTCAGACGGCCCTCCTCCAACACCTGCAGCAGGATATTGAAGATGTCGGGGTGCGCCTTCTCGATCTCGTCGAACAGCACGACCGAGTACGGGTGACGGCGAACAGCCTTGGTGAGCTGGCCGCCCTCGTCGTGGCCCACATAGCCCGGGGGGCTACCGATGAGCTTGGAGACCTCGAACTCACTGCCAAACTCCGACATATCGAAGCTGATGAGCGCGTCCTTGCTGCCAAAGAGATACTCGGCGAGCGTCTTGGCGAGCTCGGTTTTGCCCGTGCCGGTGGGGCCCAGGAAGATAAAGCTGCCGCCGGGGCGACGCGGGTCCTTGAGCGGCGAGCGGCTGCGGCGCACGGCCTTGGCAACGGCCTCGACGGCCTCGTCCTGACCGATGATGCGCGTCTTGAGCACGCTTTCGGCCTGCAGCAGGCGGCGGCTCTCGCTCTCGGTGAGCGAGGACACCGGCACGCCCGAGGTCACGGACACGATGTCGGCAATCTGGGAGACATCGATGGTGAGCGGGCTGGCGTCGAGCTCGGCCGTCCAGGCAGCCTTGGCCTCGGCGAGCTCAATCTCGGCAGCCTTTTGCTGCTCGGTGATCTCGGCGGCCTTGTTCATGTCGTCGCTCTCGGTGGCCTCCTGCGCGGCGGCCTTAAGCTCCTCCACGCGATGCTCGGCCTCGCGCACCGGCTCGGGCGCGCGGTTGGCGGCGATGCGGGCGCGGGCGCCGGCCTCGTCAATGAGGTCGATGGCCTTATCGGGCAGGAAGCGATCCTGGATGTAGCGGTCGGAGAGGTTCGCGGCGGCCTCGATAGCACCCTGCGTATAGCGCACATGGTGGTGCTCCTCGTAGCGCGGCTTGAGCGCGGTCAGGATCTTGACCGTGTCCTCGACGCTCGGCTCCTCGACATCGATGGTCTGGAAGCGACGCTCGAAGGCCGGGTCCTTGGTGAGGTACTTGCGGAATTCCTCGGCCGTGGTGGCGCCGAT
Source organism: Collinsella sp. (assembly GCA_048500675.1). Taxonomy (GTDB): domain Bacteria; phylum Actinomycetota; class Coriobacteriia; order Coriobacteriales; family Coriobacteriaceae; genus Collinsella. The sequence continues at coordinate 10,390 of DBFSAO010000049.1, read as the reverse complement.
AATCTGGAAGGCACCGCGCGCGAGCACGGGCTTGAGCATGGAGCTCGCGTCGATGGAGCCCTCGGCAGAGCCGGCACCGATGATGGTGTGCATCTCGTCAATAAACAGGATGACGTCGTCAGCTTCGGTGGCCTCCTGGATCACGTTCTTGAGGCGCTCCTCAAACTCACCGCGATACTTGGCGCCCGCAACGAGGCCCGGCAGGTCGAGCGTCCAGATGTTCTGGTTCATAAGGTTCTCGGGCACGTTGCCAGCTGCAATCTGCTGAGCCAGACCCTCGACGATGGCCGTCTTGCCCACGCCGGGGTCGCCCAAGATAAGCGGATTGTTCTTGGTGCGACGCGAAAGGATCTCCATCATACGCTGGACTTCCTTTTCGCGACCAATTACAGGGTCGAGCTCGCCGTCGCGCGCCTTCTGCGTAAGGTTGGTGGCGAACTGCTTAAGCGTATCGGTACCGCTCCCCTTTTGCTGCGACGCGTCCGAGCCGCTAAAGAACGGCAGGCCCGCACCGGGACGCCCGGCACCGGCGCCGGCGAGCGGACGCTTCTTGTCCTGGTCCTTGGCGGTAAGTTTCTCGATAGCCTTTTTGATGGAGGCGGACGACACACCCAGGCGCATGAGGATGTCCATGGCCATGCCGTTACCCTCTTCGACGATGCCAATCAGCAAGTGCTCGGTCGACACGTAGGTCTGGTTGTTCTCACGTGCCACGCGGAAGGAGCGCTCCATCACGCTAATGACGAGCGGCGTAAAGGCAAGCTTGGCAGCCTCGGTCTCCTCGCTGGGCTCGGGAACCGTGGTCTGGACCTCCTTGAGGGTGTCCATGATGTCGTCGTAGGAGATATCAAGCGAGCGCAGCGCCTCGGCAGCGATGCCCTCGTCCTCCTTGGCGAGTGCGAGCAGCAGGTGCTCGGTGCCCACCTTATTTGAGTGCAGATCGAGCGCCTCCTGTTTGGCCATCGACATGACCTTGCGCGCTCGATCGGTAAATCTATCTAACATGCTCGTTTCCTTACATGAGTTCATCGAAATCAAAACGCCCGCCCGTCGGCGGCGCTTTTGTCTCTTTACCCACAGGTTGTCTATGTTAACAGCTGGAGGAATATCTATAAACCCGGCTCACATGAATGCAGGTTATGACCGCATCGCGGGACTCACCGCGCGATGCGCGACAGGCGCCCCGCAAGAGAAACCCTAGGCGTCTTTCACCACGTCGGGACTCGTCGCACGCGATGCGCGATAGGCATCGGCCTCCTTGGAGACGCGTTCGAGCAGCTCGGATGTATCGACGCCCTCGACTTGCGCGACCGTTTCCACCGTCTGCATGGCGACCGCCCTCAGGTACGCGCACGCGCTGTCCCCCGGCTGCTCGAGGTCTATCTCCTCGCCGCCCTCCCGGGCAAAGCCGACCGCCATCACAAAGCCCATGATGCCCGAGACCAGAAAGCCCACCGCAAAGCTCGAATCTGCCTTGAGCTCTTCTCCGTCGGGGTGGACGATCTCTCTCACGCGGTCGATGATGATCGTATGGATGCCCTGCACGACCTGCTCGGCGGCACCCGCCCTCATGGTGATGACGATGCGCCGCAGCAGGCAGCGGACGTCGCGCCGGTCGAACGCCGAAAGGTCGCCCTCGCTCGAAAAATGCCAGAGGGCATCGGTGATGAGCTCGTTATCCTGCAGCAGCTGGGCTATGGCGATGGCGACGAGTTCATCGAAATCGTGAAAATAGTAGTAAAACGTTCCGCGATTGCACTGGGCGGCGCGGGTCACCTCGCCAACCGACAGCTCGAAGATGCTGTTGTTCTCGATGAGCTCCCAAAACGCCTCGATGATACGGGTGCGTGCATCGGGCGCATCGGCGTCCTTACGCGGTCTCGCCATGCGCCTCACCGCACCCCTGCGCCTTGGCGTTCATGATGAGCATCTGAAGACGGTTCTCCACGTTGGCGAAGCTCACGTCGGGATCGTAGTCGAGCGGCAGGAACTGCGCCGTGGGATACTGCTCCTTGAGCGCATGGATGAGCCCGCGCCCCACGACATGGTTGGGCAGACACCCGAACGGCTGCAGGATCACGAAGTTGCGGCAGCCGCGCTTGGCGTGCTCGAGAATCTCCGCCGGAATCAGCACGCCCTCGCCCGCATCGAACGTATGGTGCAGGATCTTATCGCTCGCGCGCACGAGCTCGGGCATGCGCGTCGGCGGCTCGTAGAGCGGGCTCGCCGCGCCCAGGCGGTCGCAACGGTCGTGCGCGAGCTCGAACAGGTTGTCCGCCGTGGCGTACCAGGCCTTTTCGGGCAGCGACAGGTCGACGTGGAACTCGCGCGACTGCGCATGCTTGTAGAAATAGGTCTTGCGGATCACGTCGGTCATGCGCGCCTCGATGACCTCGAGCCCGTTGTCCTCGAGGTAGCGCTCGATCTCGTGGTTGGCGCCGAGATGGAAATTGAGCAGGTACTCGCCCACGATGAGAACGGTCGGATGCGGGTTCGAGCGGTCGTACGGAACGGCGTCCATGATCGCAAGCGCGCGTTTGAAGCCCGTCGCCTGGCCTCTCAGCCCGGAGCGCTCCATGCCCTCGATAACCTCATCGAGCGCGCGGTCGAACGCAGCGTCCGCCGCGCCCTTCTCGAGCTCGTAGGGACGGATGCGCCTAAGCATGGCCTCGAGGGCATCGATCATGGGAAGACCGTAGGCGATCTGGATGCTCGGGCCAAGGCCGAGCTTGAAGCCCGGATGCGCATTGTGGGCATCGACGTCGTCGTTGGTGAGCACCGGGACATAGTCGTATCCCGCGTCGTCGAGCGCGCGGCGCAGCAGGGGCATGTAGTGCGTCAGGCGGCAGTCGCCGATATACTTGCCAGTCACCACGGCGACGTCGTGCGGGTCGTACTTACCGCTCTCGAGTGCCGCGAGCGCCTCGCCGATCACGATTTGCGCGGGGAAGCAGATGTCGTTGTGCACATAGCGTTTGCCCAGGCGGATGGCATCCTCGCGCCCGATATCAAGGGCCTCGGCGCGCACGCCCTGATTGCGCATCGCCGCGGTCATGAGCCTGCAGAACGCATGGGAGGTGTTGGGGACCAGCGCGATCTTGTCGTGCCGGTCGCGCTTGGTGTACTTGACCTTATACGGGTCGTCGAGCGGATGGACCGCGTGCACCCGGGCGCCCTCGGCACGCTCCTCCGCGCGACGACGGTTGACCGACTCGATAAACGAACGCACGCGAATGCCCATGGGACCGGCGACGTCGCTCTCATCGAGCTTGATCATCATCGGAACCTTGGAGCCCATCTCGCCCATCATGCGCGCGATCTCGTCGGTGAGATACGCATCGTGGCCGCAGCCGAAGCTGCCCATCTGCACGAGCTCGAGCTCGGGCGTCGATGCGACGATGACCGCGCACGACAGCATGCGCGCATGGTAGTTGTTCACGATGTCGATGCGGCTGTTGGAAAGATCGACGTTGCAGACCCCCGGCACCGCATCGGGCGTCAGCACGGGGATGCCGCGCTCAGAGAAGAGCTTGGGCAGCCCGTGGTTGACCAGCGGGTCGTTGTGGTACGGGCGCGAAGCGATCACCACCGCGTAGCCGCCGTCCTCGCGCACGTTCTCGAGCACCTGCCTGCCGCGCAGCTGCAGCTGGTTCTCAAACGTCTGCTGCGCGCGGTCCGCCTGCTCGGTCGCCTTGGCAACCAGGTCGGCATCGATATCGAAGGTCTCCTTGCACCACGCCTTGAGCTGACGGTTTCGGTCGCCCTCGTCGTACCAGTGGAACAGCGGCGTATCGAACGGAACGCCGAAACGCTCCTCCGGGTTATCGGAATTGCGCATCACGTAGGGGTATCCCTTTACGACGGCGCACATCCACTCGCTGGTAGAGGCGGTGTTTTCGGTGGGCACCGTCGTGATGATGGGCATGAAGATGCGGTCGACGCCGGCGTCGACGAGATTGCGGATGTGCCCGTGGACGAGCTTGGCCGGGAAGCACACGGTGTCGGATGTGACGTGCGCCAGACCGCGCTCGTACATCGCCTTGGTGCTGCGTCCCGAGACGCGCACCTTAAAGCCGAGCGTGCTGAAGAACGTCGACCAGAACGGCATGGTGTCCCAGAACTCGAGCACACGGGGAATGCCGATCGTGACATCGCGCCCCCCGCAGACGGGAACCGTGGGGCACGACTCGAACAGCAGCTTCTCGCGGTCGACAAAGAGATTGGGGGCAGCCGCGGTCCGGTCGCGCCCCGTGCCGGGTGCCTGTGCCTCGCAAGCACCCTGCGGACGCAGCTCCTCCGCCGCGGGAACCTCGCGCACGAGCTCATCCCATGAGATGGCGCCGCCGCGCGGGCAGCGATTGCCCGTGACGTAAAGCGAGCCGTCGCCAAATGCCACGACCGCGCGCTGGCAGCGGTTGTTGCACCGACGGCAGGTAACGCCGCCGAACTCGCGATGCTCGAAGCGCTCCACGGCATCGAGCCCGATAAACGACGTGCCGGCGTCGCCCTTGCGGCATTCCTCGCGCGCGAGCAGGGCGATACCGATAGCGCCCATCAGCCCCGGGTGGGGCGCACGCGTGACGGGTTTGCCCAGATACTGCTCGAATGCGCGCAGCACCGCGTCGTTTCGGAACGTGCCGCCCTGGACGACGACTTTGTCGCCCAGACGGTTGAGATTTGAAACGCGAATGACCTTGGTGAACACGTTCTCGATAATCGAACGGCAGAGACCGGCCATGATGTCGCCCGGACCCTTACCGCGCCGCTGCTCGGAAACGACGCTGCTGTTCATGAACACCGTGCAGCGGCTGCCGAGAACGGCGGGGGCTTTGGACGAAAATGCCTCGGTCGCGATATCCTCAACGGCTATTCCGAGGTTTTTGGCAAAACCCTCGAGGAACGAGCCGCAGCCCGCAGAGCACGCCTCGTTGACGACGATATCGGTCAGCACGCCGTGGTTGAGCCAGATGGCCTTCATATCCTGTCCGCCGATGTCGAGCACGAAGGTCGCATCGGGAACGCATGCGCACGCGGCGCGGGCGTGCGCGACCGTCTCGACCGTATGGTAGTCGGCGTGGAACGCGCGCGCGAAAAGCTCCTCGCCGTATCCCGTGGTGCCCACGGCATCGATCGCAAGCGTGACTCCCGCTGTCTCCCAGCGGTTCTTCAAGCTGACAAGACCCTGTTGGGCGACGTCGAGCGGTCTGCCGTTATTAGACGCGTAGAACGAATCGACAAGCTCACCCGCCTCATCGACCAGGGCGAACTTGGTCGTCGTGCTCCCCGAATCGATACCGAGCGCCACACGCACCGTCTCTCCGGGCGCATACGCATCCGGACCCTTTGCCGGCGTCTCTTTGCCATGGCGTGCCGTAAAATCCGCCTGCTCGGCAGGTGTGGCAAAAAAGGGCTGGGCAAGACGTCCCTCCCCGCTTGCGGGCGCGACCGTCTCGAGCTTATCCAGCCGGACAAAAGCGTCGGGAAGGTCGATCGGTTGGGACGATGCGAACATGTCGGTCAGCGACAGGGCGGCACCGCGCGCGACCATGATCTGCGGATCGCGCGGGACGATAACCTGATCGTCCGATAGATTCAGTTGCTCCCGGAACACGCGGACCAGTGTGGGGTTGTAGGCGAGCGTACCGCCCTCGAAGATTACCGGTGGCTCGATGTCGATACCCTGGGCCAGACCGCCGATCGTTTGGCGGGCGACCGCGTGAAGCGCCGAAAGCGCCAGGTCGGTGGTAGGAATGCCCTCGTTGAGCAGCGGCTGGATATCGGTCTTTGCGTACACGCCGCAGCGGCCCGAGACCTCGTGGACGGTCGTTCCCCGGCTTGCGAGCTGCTCGAACTCGCCCGATTCGGTGCCGACCCCCATGAGCTTTGCCATCTCGTCGATAAATGCACCGGTACCGCCTGCGCACGAGCCGTTCATGCGCATGTCGGCAACCTCGATGTCTCCCTTATCGTTGGTGCGGAAGAAGATCATCTTGGCGTCTTGGCCGCCCAGCTCGATGGCGCAGCGCGTCTGCGGATAGAACCTGCTGATCGCGAGCGCGTTGGCGACCACCTCCTGAACGTACGAGGCGCCCAGCGCGGTCGCGATATCGCGCGCACCCGAGCCGGTCACCGCAACGCGCAGCGACTCATGGGGAAAGCGCTCGGCGAGCTCGCCGAGCATGGCGCGCACGCTCGCTGTCTGACACGCCCCGTGGCGGCGATATCCCCACCACGCCTCGGTCATATCCTCGTGCATCGCGTAAACTTTGGTCGTCGTCGACCCTACGTCCAGTCCTACTAGCAACGCCATAATGCTCCGTCTCTCGCATTTTTCCCGCTAGAGATATACCACTCTACGTAATACAACAGACTGTTGTATTTAAACTCCGTATAAAAAGCGGCTGCCGAAACGCTTCAGCAGCCGCCGAATGCACCAACAGATTGTTCTGCGCGCTAGCACGTCGGGCAACGGAGCAGCACGGGCCCTCCGGTCATGCGCACCGCTCACGCCCGCGATGTCGCCGAGAGAGCTATCCACGCTTAGGGCTCCAACCAAGCAAGTCGCCCGCGCTCAGCAGATCCCTAAGCGAGCTACTCGCACTCAGGAGCCATAGCCTGCTCCAAGAGCTCGGCATGCTCCTCCTCGAAAACCGTCCCCACAGGGAAGGCGCGACGGAAGACGAAGCGGGAAATCGGACCGGCTACCAAAAGGTTCCACGGCAGCGCCATCACAAAATTATGCGGGATGTTGATCATCCAGATCGCGGGCACGGAATACAGGTTCGCAAGGATGCCGCCGGGCATGTGCGTCAGACCCTCACAGGCACCGTACAGCGACATGATGATGACCATGGGAACGACCATGCAGGAGCTGACGGCGAGCGTCATGGCAAGTGGCGAGCTCTTGCCCGGCGTGACCAAGTACTTAAAGGCGAAACCCTTGGCGAGCGGGCTGGCGACGAACCAGTCGCAGCACATGGCAAAAATGTAGGCAACGGGGAAGCCAAGCCACGCAGTGGCAACGACCTCGCCGTTGATGGCCCCGTGCTGCAGGGCAACGTTGTAGATGCTCATCCAGAGCACCATGCAAAAGCACATGATAAAGGTGAACAGCAGGCTCTCTCGTTTGTTGATAGGCATAAAGGGCAGATTCCTCTCTGTGTTGTACCGCGGCGCCACGCAACAAAAACGGGCGGGCAAGATGGAGCTGTTGGGACTTCATCTCGCCCGCCCGTGTTACGCGCGTCTGCGACTACTTATGTGGTGGAACTACCCTAACACGAACGGCGCGCGCTTCGTAAGCGTTGAGTTTGTGGAGATGCAGGGCACCAAAACCCCCGACCCCATAAGTTGCGGTGGAATACGGACTGTTTTGACCCTTTAAGCAGCAATTCAGTCCCTATTTCACCGCAACTCATTTGGTGCAAAGTAACCTGTCCCCCTTGTACCAATTAGCTGGTGTGGCGCCAGCGAGGGTCGGTGAGCGTACGCGCCACACCCAGTCCAACGGGCAGAAACGCTACGATGAGCACTGCGCGCACAAACCAGCCGAGCATATTGACTGTGTCGAAGGTGCACATGTAATACATCGAGCGATACAGATACAAGCCCGGCACCATAATGACAATCGAAGGCACCGTGAGGGCGATGCGCGGGTAGGTGAGCTTGACTTCAGCCAAGCTTGCGAGCAGCCCCGATACCAGCGCGCCGATAAACGCTGCTGCCTCGGGAGGCATTCCCGTGCTGAGGCCCAGGAAGGGAATCATCGTCGGCGCATCGACGAGCGTAAGGCGCAGGGTATTGGACACGGCGCCGATCAACCCAGCTGCCGCGGCCATCTTTACCGGGCTGTTGAACATCACCGAGAAGCCGAATACGCCAACGAAGCTCATCACCACGCGCAGGAGCGTAAGGGCAAGCGGCGAAAGGCCCAGTGGGGCAAAGTCGTCCGGCGCCAGGCCAACACACTCGGCAACCATCCAACCTACGAGGGTCGCCATCACAATAATCGATACGGCATATGAAAGGCGCTCGATACCGCTTCGCATGTCGAGCTTAGCGATGTCGAGGCCTGCCGTAATGAGTGGAAAGCCGGGAATCACAAAGAGCATGGCGCCGATATAGCCTTCTTGGTGCGACATTGCCCCCGGTATGACCTGGCCAAGGCCGAGCAATGCCAGCAGATACGAAACGCAAGCGAGCGCAACGCCGGTCGTCAGCGCGCTGAACTGACCAAGGCCTTGCTTGAGAATATGGGAGCGGGCAAAGTTGCCGACACCCGCGCCCACGAACGCGCAGGCCATCTCGATAGGGCCGCCGCCGAGCAAAAAAACGAAGGCGCCACAGGCGCAGGCCGCCGCAAGGCCCTGTTGCCAAGGCGCGTAATCAGGTTTTGAACTCTCAACGGTCTTGAGCATCTCGTGATACTCGTGCACCGTGAAGCGACGACCATAGGTCTCGATTTCCTTGAGGAAACTCTCCATCATCCAAATGCGATGGGTATTGACGCCCGTTGTGGGCAAGCTGACGACCTCATTAAAGCAGTGACCATCTTCGATGCAGGTGCACTCAAACGACAGAAGACTTAAGTCAACGTGGATGGTGACACCGAGTACGGCGGCAACACGATTCATGGTATCGCGCACGCGCCAGGCACCCGTTCCGCTTGCCAGCATAAGCATGCCGGTGCGGCAGATGATGGATGATTTATCGGTGAGCGGCGCATCGACGGCAAGCTCATCGCCTGCCGTCACGATCTGGTGCCAGTCAGTTTTCATATGGAGCGCGCCGGCACGAACGCCGTGGTGCATGGGGGCTCTCGAAAGCAGCGAGTTAAGGCGCGAAGGCTGTGAGGGCTCCGCCGATTCGCCCTCGTCCTCGTCGGGCTCTTCATCGACCAGATCAAAGGAATCAAGCGGCGCTGGCTCGCGACGGTCGATCAGCTCCTCGTCCTCATCATCAAAGTAATTGAACTGATCGAGCATGTCCTCTTCGATTGAACGCTCGCTCGCGTCGTCCATATAGACGCTCCCTTCCTACCGACTAACCCCCATCCTAGGCAGCAACGGCTAAAGGAAACATAAAAGAGACGGCTGTCATGCATGGAAGGCGCAAACCTCCAATGCGTCGGTAGACCCCCTAGTCATTGGGGACGTTCTTAAATGACCAGTCAAACAAGAACGTCCCCAATGACTACTCCGGCAACGCCGATGTTTTGGCAACGCCAGACACTATGACCCAATCCGAGGGCACGGAAACGACAGGAGCCCCCGCTCGTGACCGCGGGTCGGGGCTGCGACAATGTTGTTGAAGTGCCAGAGGCGCAGCCGCGCCGCAACGAGGTTGGGAGGCTCCCGTGCCTAGATATTCTACCGCCTTCGGAATGGACGTACACCTCAGGTCCACCACCGTCTGCGCGCTCGACGCGGAGACGGGCGAGGCCGTGGCGAGGAGGTTCCGCGGCAACCCCTGGGGCGAGGTCGCGGAGTGGATGTCGGGCTTCCCGGGCCCGTCGCTCGCCGCCTACGAGAGCGGCTACCTCGGCTTCGCGCCGCAGAGGGAGCTGTCGGCCCTCGGCGTCGACTGCGTCGTCGCGGCCGTCTCCAAGGTCCCGAGGTCGGCGGCCGACCTCTCGTCCAAGAACGACCGCAACGACGCGGCCAGGATGGCCAAGGCGATACTGTCGCACGACATCACCCCGGTATGGGTGCCGTCCCCCGAAATCGAGGGGCTCAGGGACCTCGCCGCCGCCCACGACGCGGCGACCGCCAGGCTCGCGGCGGCGAAGCAGCGGCTCCTGGCGTTCCTCGCCCGCCGGGGCTACGTCTACGGCGGCACGACGCCGGCCGGCAACCCCCGGAAGTACTGGACGTACGGCTTCCTCAGGTGGCTCGACGGCATACACCCCGCCGACGACGGCGGCATCCGGGCGCTGGCGGCGCTGAGGAACGAGGTCGAGGCGGCCGACGAGACGAGGGAGGCCCTCCTCGCCGAGTACAGGGCCGCCGTCGCGGCGGGCCCCCTCTCGGCGGAGGTCGAGGCGCTCCAGTCGATCAAGGGGTGCGGGTTCGCGCTCGCCGCCGCCTTCGCGGCCGAGGTCGGCGACTTCTCGAGGTTCCGCTCCGGCAGGCAGGTGACGGCCTACTTCGGCCTCGCCCCGAAGCAGAGGTCGAGCGCGGACTCCGTGCGCCTCGGCGGGATCAGCGGGGCCGGCAACGCGCTCGTCAGGAGGCTGGCGGTCGAGGGGTCCTGGTGCTACGCCCAGGCCGGCCACCAGCCGAAGCTGATGCCCAAGGGCTCCGGCGTCCCCCTCGAGATAAGGATGCACGGGAGGAAGGGGTCCGAGCGCCTGCTCCGGCGACGCGAGGAGATGCTCGAGAGGGGCATGCCC
>DBFSAO010000048.1:0-13059 GCA_048500675.1 Collinsella sp. | reverse complement strand
AAGGTGTACGTTCCCCGTTCAACCAGTAATGGCTCATGGGTATGGACTGCAGCTGGTATTGCTCCCGCGCTTCCGTCCAGCATTTCGGTCAATTATTCAAATGGTCAATCTTATACATGCCCTGTTGAGTGGAATGAGATCTCGGCTGATCAGTACCAAAAGGAAGGAACCTTTGTTGTCGAGGGACATTTGAAGAGCTATCCCTCTATGCTCGCACAGTGCACGGTCGCAGTCCGCTCTGTTAAGAGCGTCCAGACCGAGTTGACGTGTACGACCCTAACTGGTGAGGTCCCGTCTCTGCCGTATTCTGCTTCGGTTGTCTTTGATAGCGGGGCCACCGAGCAGATCCCGGTGTCTTGGGATTCTTTCGACGCGTCGCTTTACTCTAAGGTGGGCTCGTTTACGGTTAAAGGTAAACTAAACGGTTTTGATTACCGTGAGGTTACCTGCACCGTTACCGTCAAAGATCCTAAGGACGTACTCGATCTTAATTCTCTGAGGTTCGAGCGCGTGGTCGGCGACATTTCTCCTTTTAGCACGTATGTCTATTTCCCGTTTACGCAGTCAAATAACACTACATACACCCAAGGTTATCAGGTTAATTGGGACAACGCCGACGTGTCTCAATTCCAAAAGGCAGGCACCTATACGGTCACGGGCACGCTTGTGACATATAACGAATCTTCAGCCGCTAATGGCCTAAAGGTAACTGCTCAGGTCGAGGTCAAAGAAGTTGCCTCTATCGACGCTCTTGCTCCCGTTAACACGCCCGTCGGCGTACGTCCTACAACGGGCGGCGGTCTTCCCTACAGCGTTGAGGTTGCATTCACCGACGGTACAAAGAAGCAGTGCAACATTGCGTGGGACCCTATTTTGGACACGCAGGTGGCAAGTGAGGGGTCGTTTAAGCTTTCCGGTTCGCTGTCGTATTGGACCAATACCTCATCTTCATCGTCTACTCAGGTGGAGCTGGGTGACAGCAACCGAGTCACGGCGACCATCTCCGTCCGCGCCCTGCAGATGCCTTCCTCGACATCGGCAAGCACGCTTATCGGTTGCCAGCCTAATATGCCGGGTTCAATCGAGGCCACGATGTGGAATGGCTCGCGAGGCAATTTCCCCGTTCAGTGGTCGACGATTAGTCAGGACGCCCTAAAGAACCTTGGCCAGATTACGGTTAGCGGATATTTTACCGGCTCTAACATTCCGGCTACGGCGACGGTCAACGTCTGCGATCTCGAGGACAGCAACATCGGCAAGATTGCTTATGTTCCCGGCGCCGGACTTCTGGCTCCGCGCTACACATCCACGCTGTATTTGTCGGATGGCAGCTCGTTCTATCCCCAGTATTCGTCGGGGCAGCCTTATAGCTGGGATGAGTTTCCTCAAGAACTGCTGGACGGCAAGCCTGGCGAGTACGAAATTACCGGTACTATCACTGGCTCGCTGGCGAAGGTCAACGCGATCGCGGTGTGCAGTGAGGTCAAGGGCGTCAATAACTATAGCGAGAATGGCGTGACGCTTGGGCAGTCGTACGAGGACTGGCGCGTTATTTACCCCGGTGAGGAAGTCAATCTGGACTACTTCTACGTGTCCGGCGTATTGCAGGATGGAACGACTTTTGACAGTCTCGGCGTCAACTGGGATACCTACGATAGGTGCCCCCAGAAGGACTGCACGATTACCGGAACGGTCGCCGGAACGAATATCCCCGTGAAAGTGCACGTCATCGTGACTAAAAATTGGGAGGCTCAGCCACAAACCATTACAGTGCTCAAGGGCAGCGACGGCACCGCCATGCTTCCCGGCTATGTCGAACTTATCAGCCCCGATGCGGCAGAACATCCGGACTATTCGCACAAATACGCCGAGACCAAGTGGAACACGAAGGGCTTCGATTGGACCCAGGGCGGCGTGGTACGCGGCACTGCAACAATTAGCTTTAATGCAGGGTACGGCATGCAGACTGTCGACGTTCCGATTACTGCCACCGTTAAGATCGCGAGTAAGGCAACCTCGGTTCAGGGCGGAACCATATGGACCGTCCCCGGCACCAAGCCGATGCTGCCGGAATACCTTGAGGTTCGATACGACAACGATGTGTCTTCTGAGCCCCAGCGCGAAAAGGTCACATGGGACCGTGTCGCCGAAGACGCTTATGCCAAGGACGGTTCGTTTAAGGTGAAGGGCAAGCTCCAAGGTGGTGCCGAGGCGACAATCACTGTTGACGTCTGTTCCGTCATCTCCGTTGCCGTTCCTGAGCGCATTAATACGGCCAGCGGTGTTTTCCCCGAGCTGCCGTGGAATGTCTCGGTTGCCACGAGTGACGGCAAAACTCATAATGCCCAGGTTCAATGGGATTACGTTCGTCCCTCGGTTTATACCGGAGAGCCGGGTCAGGTCACGACAGTGTCTGGCACGCTGTTTGCAAGCGGCCTCGACGGATACGGTGACGGCACTAACACCGGTCTCACTGTTCAGACCAAGATCGTTATCCAAGGCGTTGAGAAGGCAATCGATAACGGCGAGACCGCAGTGACCACCAAGGCGGGCACTGCGCCTGCTATGCCGTCCAAGATGGCGGTCGAGATGAGCGACGGCTCCGTTTCGACGGCGGCTATTGATTGGGATCCGATCGCGCCCGAGAAGTACGAGCGGCCTGGCACGTTCTATGCGACGGGCCATGTGGTCGGCTTTGATGCCGCTGCTGTTATGGCGCTGCTTGACGATGACGGCCAAAAGGTCGGCGTGGATGAGAACGGCAACGTGACTGCCAAGGTGACGGTTGCCGATAAGAAGGCAAAGAAGGTTGCACTGCAGCCCGAGGCAGTCGTGGTCAACACCACGGTCGGATCGATGCTGGAGCTGCCAGATGCCGTGTCCGTATATTTCTCGGATGGCTCAGCGCGGGATACTCGGGGCAGTTTAGGCGGCATCGAGATCGAAAAGTGGACCGACACCGACGGCATCGACCTCTCCAAGCCGCTCGCCAAGAAGGGTACGTATAAACTCGTCGGCAAGCTCAAGGATGTCGACAACGTCAACGCTATCGTGTACGTCAACGTCTCCGAGGCGCCGCGAACCATCACCAAGCTCGAGGCCAAGTCGTTTAGCGTTGCCAGTGGTACGTCCAAGCAGGATCTGTACGCCCAGATGCCCAAGCAGGTTGTGGCGACTTACTCCGACGGCTCGACCGATTTGCTCGACATTGACGTGTGGGATCTTTCTAACGTCACGGCCGAGCTGCTCAACCGAACCGGCACCGTGGAGATTACGGGCACGGTTAAGCTCAACGGCGCCAAGGTGACCTGCAATGTGACCGTGGTGGATCAGGATGCCCAGACGCCCGACCACGTCGAGCCGATCGATGTAATTGAGATTGTGGACAATGCCAAGGTCAGCGACCTTATGGATAAACTGCCGTCCAAGGTGACGGTTGTCATGAAGGACGGCAAGACCAAGAAAGAGACGCCCGTTAAGTGGTCTCAGGTCGACAGCCTGGGCCGTGCCGGCACTGAGTTTGAGGTCACGGGCCTTACGGACAACGGCATGACCGTTAAGGCTCAGGTCAAGGTGACGGCGCATATCGTGGGCTTTGATACCGTTGACGAGATTGAGGTCGAGCGCGATACCAAGACAGCTGATGCCTTGGCCAAGCTGCCCGACACGGTCACGGCAATCTACTCTGACGATACCGACTCCGAAGCCGATGTAACGTGGGATACCAAGGGCCTTTCCGACAAGGACTTTGCCAAGGAAGGTGAAGTTACGGTTAAGGGTACGGTTGCCGGTACCGATCAAAAGGTTGAGTGCACTATCAAGGTCGTCAAACCGCTGCGTGAGATTCCTGATCACCTGGCTGGTACGGTTGACGCTGTGACGCTCGACGACGGGGCGAAGCCCGATGCCGTTGTGGCAGCGCTGCCCAAGACCGTGAAGGTCGCCATGAAGGACGGATCCGAGGTCGATTCGAAGATCGACTGGACTGCTCCCAAGGAGGCCGTCACCATTAAGAATGACGGTACAAGCTTTGTCGTTACGGGCAAGACTAAGGTCGGCAATTATGACGTAAACGCTACGGTCAACCTGGTGCCGGTCGTCGAGAGCATCGCTGGCGTCAAGCTTTCGGTTGCCCGCAACACGGCTGCTGCTGACATCGTGCTGCCTGCCCAGGTGACCCTCAACATGTCCGACGGCTCGACGAAGACTGCCGCCGTTACGTGGGATAAGACCCCGCTTACGGCAGATGCCTTGGGCAAGCTGGGCGATGTTGCGCTTGAGGGCAAGGTAGAGGGCACTTCGGTTAAGGCCAAGTGCACGGTCACGGTCGTGAAGAGCAATGCTGAGATTCCCGCGTTCGTTGAGCCTGTCGCGGGCGTTAGCGTTCCCGAGGGTTCGTCTGCCGACGCCGTGCGCGAGGCGCTCAAGGGCGTTAAGGCGACGGTCCTTATGAAAGACGGTAAGACGAAGGTGGAGTCCGAGGTTACGTGGTCTGAGGTTCCCGCCGCGGCTGCGGCGTACGGCAACAGCGTCGTCGCCAAGGGCGTGACGGTGAACGGCAACCTGCCTGTCGAAGTTGTCGTCACCTCCACGACGACGATCAATAAGGTAGCCGATGTGCCGCAGATTACGGTTGAGCGCGATGCCAAGGCCGACACCGTGACGGGGCAGCTGCCCAAGAAGGTTGCCGTGACGTACTCCGATGGCCACACGGATGAGGCCGTGGTCACATGGAATACGGATGGCCTGGACAAGCAGCTTCCCTCTGTCGGCGAGTACACGCTCGAGGGCTCCGTTGAGGGCACGACGCTCAAGGCGACCTGCAAGCTGGTCGTCGAGACGCCAGCAAGCGAGATTCCCGTGAGGCCTGCGACGTTCGCTCCCGTTGAGGTGTTTGAGGCAAGCTCTGCCGCCGATGTGCTGAAGGCGCTGCCCAAGAAGGTCTCCGTGATGATGAAGGACGGCAGCCAGGAGGACTACGACGTCGATTGGGAGAATGTCCCCACACTGGATTGGGGTGCCGATGATGTGACCGTGGGCGGTAAGGTTCGCGGCACGGAGCTTACGGTCAGCTGCATGGTGCGCGTTAAGCCGCGCCCGGCGGCCAAGGGCCTCGTTATCGTTGACCAAAACGGCAAGGCCACGACTGCCGAAACCGTGCTCAAGGTAGAGCGCGGCAAGGCAATTGACCTTGCTGCCGCGGCGAGCAATGCGGCTGATGGCGCGCTGCTGCGTGGTAACGTGACGTGGACCTCGTCCGACCCGACGACCGCTACGGTCGAGAACGGTAAGGTCAAGGCCCTCAAGAACGGAACCGTCGTCATTACCGCGACGATGCCCGTTGACGGCGACGCCGCGGTGATTGCGACGCTTGCCGAGGATGGCACTGTGGAGACGCCGGCGCCTCAACAGCTCACTGCTTCGGTGACCGTTGAAGTCGTTGAGCCTGTTGTTGTACAGGAACCGACAGGCGGCAAGGATAACGGTGCCAAGCCCGATGCCAAGGATTCTTCGGGCAAGAAGGATGGCAAGAAGGCCGCTAAGGGAAGCCTGGCCGAGACGGGCGACAATACTGCCGTGACCGTCGCGGCGCTTGGCGGAACCGGCCTGCTGGCTCTTATCGCCGCAGCGATCGAAAAGCTGCGTCATCGCGCAGAGTAGCGTCGAGAGCGTAGCGCTTTAGGTCACAAGAAGGCCTCCAGGTTCTCGTTGGGGAATCGGGAGGCCTTTCGTTTTGCCATCAGGGCAGCTAATTTGGGACGGAGCTTTTTGACTATCCTGGTCCCCTTGGCAGTTGCGGTGAAATAGGGACTATTTTATGGGCTAGAAGCCTTAAGCAGTCCGTATTTCACCGCAACTTAGTTTGGGGACTTGGGGATGAGGTTAGCCTAAGCGGACCGGATCGTGGGGGTAGGCGTTGAGAATCTCGACGCCGGACTCGGTGACCAGGGCCAAGTCCTCGATGCGGACGCCGGTGCGGCCGGGGAGGTAGATGCCCGGCTCGATGGAGAAGGTCATGCCCGGCTCGACAACCTGCTCGTTAACGAGCGAGACGTCGCCCGGTTCATGGTCCTGCAGGCCGATCGAGTGACCCAGGCGATGCGTAAAGTACTGCCCATAGCCCTCGTCTTCAATCACATCGCGCGCGGCACGGTCCAGGTCGCACATACGCACGCCTGGTGCGATGAGCGCCTCGGCAGCCTCGTTGGCGCGGCGCACGATATTGTAGATACGCGCGGTCTCCTCGTCCGGCTCGCCCCAAAAGAACGTGCGCGTCATGTCCGAACAGTAGTTGCAGCGGCGTCCGCCAATGTCGAACAGCACCACGTCGCCGCGCTTGAGCACGGTGTCGTCGGGCTCGTGGTGCGGATCGCCGGCGTTGGCGCCAAAGCTCACGATTGGCGGAAAGCTAAAGCCCTCGCAGCCGTGCTTGCGATACAGGCCGAGCATCTGGTCGGCAATTTCGCGTTCCGTTACGCCCTCGTGGACGAGTTTGACCGCCTCGGCCATCACGGCGTCGTTAGCGGCCGAGGACACGCGCATAAGCTCCTGCTCGGCGGCATCCTTGTGGGTGCGCGCGGCGGTGACGGCAAAGTCGCCCAGGAAAAACTCGCTGGCGGCGTGGCGCTCCATGAGGGGCATCAAAAAGCCGGAGCGCATGACGGTGTCGATGCCGAGCGGTTTGGTCGGGTCGATCTCACTCGCGATGGCGTCGGCCACGACGTCGGTATCGGTGTGGTAGGCGACGCGGGCATTGTCATACTCGGGCAGCTGATGCAGCGCGTTGACCAGGATCACCGGCTCGGCATTGCGCGCGAGCAGCACACCGCAAAAACGCTCGAACATATCGGCATAAAAGCCGGTCAGGTAATAGATCGACCATGGGTCGTTTACGAGCAGCTGTGCGCCGGGGTGCTGAGCCTCGAGCGCATCGAGCACGCGCGCCACGCGCTGGTCATCGACATGTGCCATACATCGTCCTTTCGCTAGGTTGCCACCATGGTATCCCCAATGCCAGGGTAGTCAATTTGGGACGGGCTATTTTAGCTGCGTCAAACATGCGGAATGATTTTTCTGGGACGGGGATTAAATAATCATTTGGTGCCGAATGATTATTTAATCCCCGTCCCAGAAAAATCATTTGAGCGAACGTTCGGGCAAAAGTAGCTAAAAGAGGCCCGTCCCAAATGGGCTGGTTTCAAAAGTATGGCGGATTACGGGGCTGGACCTGTATTGCTTGACCATGGGAAAAATCGCGAAATTAAAACCGCAGGTAGACGGCTTATCAAAAATCGATAATTGTCGGTATGGATGGGGATCTCCGAATCAGCCCCGTAATCCGGCATAGTTTTGAACTGACACTAAACTAGGCACAAGCTAAATACCGATTCCAAGGATAGTTGCGGTGGAATAGTTCCTAGATGCCGGGGTTTTGGCGGAAATCAGGAACTATTTCACCGCAATTGAGGAGGGGTGGGATGGATGGCAGCGTAACTAAAAGCCCCGTTCTAAATGAGCTGCTTAGGCTGGGTCGATGTCCATGCTGGCGATTAGGTTGATGTTGGTGTTGAGGAGGTCGGGGAGGACGACGTCGCCCATGCGGATGGGGGCTTTGACGATTAGGCCGCGGATGAGGGCCATGACTTGGGCGTGGAGTTCTAGCGGGATTGCCTCGACCGTGCGCACGGGGAGCAGGACTTCGTCGCCGCCGGAGACGGCCACGGTCGTCGTGAGCACGCGCATGGGGCAGGTGAGCTCCTGATGCGCGAACTTATCGCCGCGCGGGCAGTTGTTGCCGGTTACGGAGCGCACTTCCACCACGGCGCCATTGGCGTCGCGCTCTACCTCTACGGTCAGGATGCATTCGGATGGGCAAGTGGTGCAGTTGAACTGCAACGTCTCGGTCACTTTCGTGCTCATGAGCTATGCCTCCTCGACGGGATCGACGGATAGGACAATCTCGTTGGCACCCAGGTCGAGCGCTTGTTTGATGACCTTTGCCGGCAGTGGGAAGCTTTCCATAACGCTCGGCTTAAATGCTCGGACCTTGCCGGCCAACAGTTCCTCGCCGTCGGCCAAGATCCTCACGCAGGCGGCGTCGACGGGTCGGCGCACGCGGAAGTTGAGCTTGGTGAGCGCCACAGCCGTAATACGTTCCGGCAGCGCGTATCCCGCAATGCCGGCAGGGGAGACGGTGAGCTCGCAGTCCGGAATGGCGCTCGCGCCGGTCCCCATCGCGTACGCCGCTGCAGCTGCGCCAGCCCTCTCGGACTCGGTCGTTACGTTGTCGGCCAGGTCGTGCACGTGCAGCACGTTGCCGCAGGCAAAGATGCCCGGCACGCCCGTCTGCAGGCTCTGGTCCACCACGGCGCCGTGCGTGCGCGGGTCCAGCTCCACGCCCGCGGCAACCGAAAGCTCGTTCTCAGGAATCAAGCCCACCGAAAGCAGCAGTGTGTCACACGGAACGATGCACTCGGTCCCCGGAATGGGCGCCAGGCGCTCGTCGACTTGGCTTACCTCGACGGCTTCCACGCGGTCGTGGCCGATCACACGTGTGACGGTGGTGGACAGATGCAGCGGAATGTCAAAGTCGTTCAGGCAGTTCTTCACATTGCGGCGCAGGCCGTTGGCGTATGGCATGAGCTCATACACGCCCTCGACCGAAATTCCCTCGAGCGTGCAGCGACGTGCCATGATCAGCCCGATATCGCCCGAGCCCAAAATGACGGCACGCGAGCCGGGCTTGAGATTTTCGATATTGATGTATCGCTGCGCCAGGCCGGCCGTAAACACGCCAGCGGGACGGCTGCCGGGGATCTTGATCTCGCTGCGCGTGCGCTCACGGCAACCCATGGCAAGGACGACCGCGCGCCCGGTGAACTGTAGCATGCCGTCGCGGCTCATGAGCGTGACGGTATGGGTGACGCCATCTTCTGCGCTCTCGTCTGCACCCGACGCGCACTCGCCTGAATCAATCCCAATCACCATGCTGTTCAGGAATAGCGCAATGCCGGTTGCGTGCACTTGGTCGATAAAGCGCTGCGCGTACTCGGGACCGGTGAGTTCCTGCTTAAAGTGCGACAGGCCAAAACCCGGGTGAATGCACTGGCGGAGGATGCCGCCCAGATGCTGCTCGCGCTCCACGATGGCCACATGCGCGCCGGCCTTTTGCGCGGAAAGCGCGGCTGCCATGCCGGCAGGTCCGCCGCCGATAACGACCACGTCGAAAGCCTGCGTTTGCACGGGCGCTGCGGCTCCGACCTCTGCGGTTCCGGCCTTCGCGCGTCCGTCGCGCGTATCAAATGTCGCCATCCTAGCGCACCCCCTTCAGCGGTCCCTCAACCAGCCAAGAACCGGCATCCTCCAGCAGCACCTCGCTGGGGTCGCAGCCCAGCTCGCGCGCCAGGATCGCAACCACACGGCTTTGGCAAAAGCCGCTCTGGCATCGACCCATGCCGGCACGGCAGCGGCGCTTGACGCCCTCGACCGAAACCGCGCCCGGGCGGCGTCGGATCGCGGCCACGATCTCGGCCTCGGGCACTGTCTCGCAGCGGCAGACGATCTGCCCCCACGCGGGGTCGGACTTAATGAGCTCTTCCTTGAGCGCAAGCGGTGCACGGTCAAAGTCGTCCGGCGCGCGGCGTATCGGGTCCCAATCGGAACGTTCGCGCAGGGCCACGCCGGCATTGCGTAGTACCTGCTCCATGCGCTCGGCAATGGCCGGCGCACTCGCAACGCCCGGCGACTGAATACCCGCTGCCTGGAGCAGCCCCGGTACCACGGCCGACTGCCCAATAAAGAAGTCGTTCGTCCCCTGAATGACCGGACGACCGCCGGCAAACGCGCGTACCATGCGGCGCGTGTCCAGATCGGGCACCAGCTTGCGCGCGCCGGTCAGGAGCGCGTTGACATCGGTCGCGTAGGTCTGTGTATCGCCCGGCTCGCGCACGGCGGCCGTCGCGGTAATTACGGTGTTGCCGTGCACGGTGCCCGTCACGATAACGCCCTTCGACACCGGCGTCGGCACGGGGTAGAGCGGCATGAGCGTGCGCGGCTCCTTGTCCAGCACCACGATGTTGCCCTGACGCCAGACCATCTGGAACTCCTCGGCGCCCGCCATATGCGAGATGTCGGCGGTACCGTTGCCCGCAGCGTTGATCAGGTAGCGGCAGCGCACGTTGCCAGCGGAGGTCGCCAGCGTAAAGCGCGTGTCGTCGCGCGAGCCCGCGACTTCAATCGCTTCCACCGATGCGGAGCGCATAAACGACACCCCGTTGGCCACGGCGTTCTCCAGCGCGGCGATGGCAACCTCAAACGGGTCGACAAACCCAGTCGAGGGGCACCACAACGCGCACGTTGCATCGGCACTGGCGCGCGGCTCTAATTCGTGGATGCGGTCGGGTCCGACGATTGACAGCTCGGGCACACCGTTGACATGGCCGTTGCACCGCAGCTGCTCTAGATGCGCGCGGTCCTCGTCGTTAAAGCCCAACACCATCGACCCGGTGCGGCAGAACAGAAAGCCCAGCTCCTGCGCCCACGTACCGTATAACTCGCAGCCACGGGCGTTGACCTGCGCCTTTACGGTGCCCGGCGCCGGATCGTAGCCGGCGTGCACCAGGCCGCCGTTGGCCTTCGACGCGCCCAGGGCGACGTCGTTGGCCGCCTCGATCACGCATATGGACAGGTCAAACCGCGCGAGCTGCCGCGCGATGGCGCACCCGGTAATGCCCGCGCCCACAATTGCGATATCAAATGTTTCTGCCACGGTGCCTCCCAGACAAGTTGACAGGCTGTCAATAGGACTATCCTACGGTCTGCACACCCCCAGCGCGGCGGCAATGCGGCGAACAGCCCCGCAACACCCGCCAACGGCAGACGAGGGGAGACCCGGCAACGTCGGCAACCTCGTATGCCACCTTCGGTGTCGGAGATTTGTCTCAATCTGTAACATCTGGGACTGTTTTTGCCGAGTTACTGTTACAGATTGAGATATTCGGTGCGGACGGCTTTCTTTGTCTCAATCTGTAACAGTTAGCTGATGATTTGGGTTCTAGATGTTACAGATCAAGACGAACCTTCCGGCGGATTTTGAACGTCTCGATCTGTAACAGTTAGACGAGGGTTTGGGTCCCAGATGTTACAGATTGAGACGTTAGTCTGGCGGGTCCTCCGTTTGTCTCGATCCGTAACATCTAGGACCGGATTTCGCTCCCACCTGTTTCAGATTGAGATGTTTGTGTCCGCGTCAGCCCCGTATCCAGCCGTAGTCCCATATAAACAAACCCCGTGGTAAACTTGACCGGACTGTAATTATTCCGAAAGGTACATCTCAATGTCCAAGTACATCTCTGAGCTCATGTCGCCGCAGCTTATGGGCGTCATCTATGCCTTTGTTGGCTTTATCATCGCCCTGTACGTGCTGTCGGTCGTCTATGTGTTCATCGATGCTCGCCGCCGCGGCGCCAGCGCCTACGTGGCATGGGGCATCATCGCCCTCATCCCGTTTGTGGGCCTCATCGCCTATCTGGTCCTGCGTCCGCATTCCTACGCGGCCGACCGCGAGGAGCAGGAGCTGGACATGGCCCTGCGCGAGCGCCAGCTTGCCCAGTACGGCACCTGCCCGCAGTGCGGCGCGCCCATCGAGAAGGACTTTGTCGTGTGTCCGGTGTGCGATACCCAGGTTCGCAACGTGTGCCCCAGCTGCCATCGCCCGCTCGATGCGCACTGGAAGGTCTGCCCCTACTGCCGAACTCGCATCCAGTAACGCATCCATCGCCGGGCCGGCCGCAAGCCACGGGCACCGCGCGTCACGCGCAAGCCAC
The DNA here is from genome assembly GCA_048500675.1 of Collinsella sp. Lineage (GTDB taxonomy): Bacteria > Actinomycetota > Coriobacteriia > Coriobacteriales > Coriobacteriaceae > Collinsella. The sequence continues at coordinate 1,234 of DBFSAO010000048.1, read as the reverse complement.
GCGCGCCCCACACCCCGCCCCACACGATGAAGCATGCGTAGAAAATCGCCCGCCGTGCCATTAAGGTGCGGCGGGCGCTTGTATACCAAGGCAACCTGCCTATAATGATGCAAGTTAAAACGCCGAGCGCATCGCACGCACTTGCATCAGGCATCCGAGAGGAGAAAACATACCCATGAAGGCACTCTACAATGACGGTTCGGTGGCCGAGCTCCCGCAGGACGAGGTCACGCACGTCATCCGCCATTCCGCCGCGCACATCATGGCACAGGCCATCAAGCGCCTGTACCCCCAGGCCGACTTTGCCTACGGCCCCGCGACCGACAACGGCTTCTATTACGACGTCGACCTGCCCGAGGGCGTCAAGATCAGCGAGGACGACTTCCCCGCGATCGAGGCCGAGATGAAAAAGATCGTCAAGGAGAACCTCAAGTTCTCCGTGTACGAGAAGCCCCGTGCCGAGGCCATCGCCCTTATGGAGGAGCGCGGCGAGAAGTACAAGGTCGAGCACATCGGCGACCTGGACGACGACGCCCGCATCACCTTCTACCAGCAGGGCGACTACATCGACATGTGCGTCGGCCCCCACATCTGCTACACCAAGGCGCTCAAGGCCTTTAAGCTCACCGGCGTCTCGGGCGCCTACTGGAAGGGCGACAAGGACAACAAGATGCTCACCCGCATCAACGGTGTCGCCTTTGCCACCAAGGAAGAGCTCGACGAGCACATGCACATGCTGGAGGAGGCCAAGAAGCGCGACCACCGCAAGATCGGCCGCGAGATGGACCTCTTTATGATGCGCGACGAGGCCCCCGGCTTCCCGTTCTTCCTGCCCAACGGCATGATCCTTAAGAACACGCTGCTGGACTACTGGCGCGAGATTCACCACAAGGCCGGCTACGTGGAGATCTCCACGCCGCTCATCATGAACAAGCAGCTGTGGAAGACCTCGGGCCACTGGGACCACTACAAGGACAACATGTACTCCACCGTCATCGACGACGAAGAGTACTGCATTAAGCCCATGAACTGCCCGGGCGGCGTGCTGGTGTACGCCTCCAAGCCGCACTCCTACCGCGAGCTGCCCATCCGTGCCGGCGAGATTGGCCTGGTGCACCGCCACGAGCTGCGCGGCGCCCTGCACGGCCTGTTCCGCGTGCGCTGCTTTAACCAGGACGACGCCCACCTGTTTGTGCGTCCCGACCAGCTGACCGACGAGATCGTGGGCGTGGTC